>JBIOEJ010000169.1:0-10616 GCA_044445965.1 Hyphomicrobiales bacterium | reverse complement strand
GGCCAGGATCGCCGGCCAGCGCGACCGGACGGCGCTCACATTGCAATGAACCGGCGTCTCCATCTTGTTTTCTCCTGGCTAACCGCGCACGCGGTCCTGGTTCAAACGATCGCCATCAACCATGCTTGCGCTTCTCGACCGGTCAAGGCCGGTATTGCGATGCGACAGCTTAAGCGACGTCGATTCAGATCGAATTGCGACGGCGTCCTGTCTGTTCGCGAGCCCGACCTTGTCGAAAAGCCGATTTCCATCCCGTTGGTTGGGGATGGTACTTACGACCATGCAACAGAAATCCTTCCCGTCCCTGTGAGGTCGAACACATCACATGAGAGTAATTCTTGCCCGCTTTCGCGGCAAGCAGCTCAATATCAGCTGGCGCTCGCCGGACCGCGACGCCGCAGCCCGACATTGGCCAGGAAAGTCAGGCAGAGCGTCGCCGCCATCAGGACGAAGGACACGGCGGCGCCGAAGGGCCAATTATTCGACTGGCTGAACTGATCATAGACCAGCGGCCCCATCATCTGGAATTTCGGTCCGCCCAGCAGAACCGGCGTCGCGTAGGCATTCATGGCGAGGATGAAGGTGAGGATGGTGCCGGCAAGCGTTCCGGGCAGCGCCAGCGGCCACACGACCCTGCGGAACGCCTGGAAGGGCGAGGCGCCGAGGCTCAGCGCCGCCTCCTCGATCGAGCGGGAGATGCCTTCGATCACGCTCTGCAGGGTCAGCACCATGTAGGGAAGGTTGACGGTGATGATGCCGACCACCACCGCCATTTCCGTGTACATGAGCGTCAGCGGCTCATCGATGAGACCGGCCGTCATCAGGGTGACGTTGACGAAGCCCTTGGAGCCGAAGAGCGTCATCCAGCCTGCCGCCCGCACGGCATTGCCGATGAACAGCGGCAGCACGACGAGGATCACCATCAGGTTCTTCCAGCGCGACGTCATGCGCGCCAGCCAATAGGCGAGCGGGAAGCCCATCACCAGGCAGACCAGCGTCGAGACCAGCGAGACGCGGACGGTGCGCGCCAGGATCGCGAGATAATAGGGATCGGTGAAGAACTTCACGTAGTTCTCCCCCGTCACCGCCTCGACCATGTAGTTCGCCGGGTCGAAGCGGTTGAGGCTGTAGCGGAACAGGATGGCGACCGGAATGACGAGCTGCAGGACGCAAAACAGCGTCGCGGGCCCGATGAGGACGAGCGCCATCGAGCGGGGGCCGCGGGAGCCCGATGCGGCCGGGGGAGTCACGTTCGTGCGCTTCTCTTCTCCCGCCCTTCGCGGGAGAAGGTGTCGACACGCAGTGGCGACGGATGAGGGCGCTGATGCCGAGCCGAACCGCCCTCATCCGCCCTCGCTTCGCTCGGGCACCTTCTCCCGCATAGGGCGGGAGAAGAAGGCGCGCCCAGCGCTGGTCGCATCCCTCACCCCTTGAATTCCTTGTCCCACCACTCCTTCCACTTGGCGTCGTTTTGCACGACGTAGGAATAGTCCGGCGCGACGAGCCGCTTCTGCTCTTCGTCGGTGAAGCCGATGCGCTTGCGCAGATCGTCGGCAATCGGGGCGTCGGTGACCGTCGGGTTGTAGCCCATGTCGTTGGCGAAGGCGATTTGCGCCCGGGACTCGAGCACGGCGTTCAGATAGGCGTAGCCGCCCTCCTTGTTGGGGGCGTTCTTGGGGATCGAGAACAGCGATTGATAGGCGACGACGCCCTCCTTCGGCGCGGCCGATTCGACCGGTATGCCCGCCTTCTGCCATTGCACGCAGCGCGCCTTCCACATGATGCAGAGGCCGACCTCCTCGGTCTTGAGCCCTTGCGCCATGCCTTCATTGGTCGGATAGATCTTGACGCCCTGCTTCTTGAGACCGAGCAGCTTGTCCTTCGCCGGCTCGAAATTGTTGACGCTTCCGCCGCCCGCCATCGCGGCGGCCATCACGGTGTAGATATATTGGATGTCGATGACGCCGACCTTGCCGGCATTTTTCGGATCAAAGAGGTCGTTGAGCGAGGTGGGCGGCGCCGGAAGCAGCTTCGGGTTATAGACGAGGACCAGACCCGAATAGATATGCGGAACGGCGTAATCCGCCTTGAGCACCGGCAGGACGCTGGAGGCGCGGCTCAGCTTCGAATAATCGAGCTTCTCCAGCACGCCGGCCGCCGTCATCTCGGCGACATTGAGGTCGGAGAGCGCCTGCACATCGCTCGTGCCGCGCGGCAGCCGCTTCTCGGCGACCATCTTGGCGCGGCGCTCCGGATCTCCAGCCGTAGCCTGCACCACCTCCCAGCCCTTGGGCTCGAGGAAGGGCATCTCGATATTCTTGTGCAGCAGGTTGGCATAGTCGCCGCCCCAGGTGCCGACGACGACCTTCTTGTTCTCGTCCGCCGCGGCGCCGCCGAAGGGGCGGATGAGGGCAGGCGTAGCCAGGGCCGTCGCTCCGGCGAGCACCGCGCGACGGGAAGGGCGGGCATGCTTGACAAGGGTCATGATCGGTCTCCTGCGATCGTTTCTGGTTCGTCGCTGCCTTAAGCGCCTCAAGTCACGGAAGGCCTGTGCCATCGTCCGAAAATACTCGGCCTATCGTCGCGGACCAACCGACCTTCAGCGTCTCGCCGATGGCCGGAAGGGGCTGTCCCAGCCGGTTGGCGACCTGAACGATGATGCGATCCTGCGGCGTCAGCCTGACCCTGATATCGAGGACCGATCCGAGATAGGCGATATATTCGACCACACCTTCGAAGCAGTTGTCGAGATGGGCGGCCTCGGCGCCGATCGAGACGGCCTCCGGGCGGATGGCGAGGGTGCCCTTGCCGGCGGCCTGGTCGGTGCAGGCGATGCGCAGGCCGCCGGCGCTGACGAAAGCGCCGTTTCCTCGCGCCGTGGGATCGGCCTTAGCCACGCCGTCGAGAAAATTGCTGCGCCCGACGAAGCTCGCGACGAAGCGCCCGGCCGGCCGCTCATAGAGATCGCGCTGCGTGCCGACCTGCTGCACCTCGCCTTGCGCCATGACGACGAGACGGTCGGCCATGCTCAGCGCCTCGTCCTGGTCATGCGTCACCATCACGGTGGTGATGCCGAGCTTCTGCTGCAGCTCGCGGATCTCGACGCGCACCTCCTCGCGCAGCTTGGCGTCGAGATTGGACAAGGGCTCGTCGAGGAGCAGCACGTCGGGCCGAAAGGCGAGCGCGCGGGCGAGCGCGACGCGCTGCTGCTGCCCGCCGGAGAGCTGACGCGGCAAGCGTTCGCCGAAGCCGTCGAGGCGCACCAGCCGCAGCGTCTCCTCGACCCGCGCGCGCGTCTCGTTCCCCGACATCTTGCGCATCTCGAGCCCGAAGGCGACGTTCTCCTCGACCGTCAGATGCGGGAAGAGCGCATAGGATTGGAAGACGAGGCCGGTGTTGCGCTTCCAGGGAGGCAGGGTCGTCACGTCGCGCCCGCCCAGCGCCACGCTGCCGGCGCTCGGCTCGACGAAGCCGGCGATCATGCGCAAGGTCGTCGTCTTGCCGCACCCCGACGGGCCGAGCAGGACCAGGAACTCGCCCTGCGGGATATCGAGCGACAAATCCTTGACCGCGAAGCTGTCGCCATAGCGCTTCGACAGATGCTGCAGCACGACCCGCGCCATCAGACCACCTGCGTCAGCTTGACGAAGCGGTCGGTGAGCAACATGGCGGCGGCGATGATGGCGATCTGGACGACGGAGGCGGCAGCGATGGTCGGATCGATCTTCCATTCGAGGTATTGCAGGATGGCGATCGGCAAGGTCGTGCGCCCGGCGCCGACCAGGAAGAGGCTGAGCTCCAGGTTGCTGAAGGAGATGACGAAGGCGAACAGCGCGGCCGCGACGATGCCGGGCCGGATCACCGGCATGGTCACGCGGCGCACCGTCGTCCAGGGGGTGGCGCCGAGGTTTTGCGCGGCCTCCTCGATCGAACGGTCGAAGCCCACGAGGCTCGCGGTGACGAGGCGCACCACCCAGGGAATGACGATCAGCGCATGCGCGGCGACGAGGCCGCCGACGGTGCCGATCACCGGCGTCTCGAAGCCGAGGCCGTAGACCAGTATCTCGGTTTCGACCTGCGCCACATAGATCGCCGTGCCGAGCACGATCCCGGGCACGACGATCGGCATCAGCATGAGCGTGCCCGCGGCTCCTCCCCAGCGGGCCGCATGCCGCACCAGGCCGAGCGCCGCCGGAACGCCGAGCGCGAGACCGATGAAGGTCGCGGCGAGGCCGACCTCGAAGCTCATCACGAAGCCGTCGATGATGGCCTTCTGGGTCAGGATCGCCGAGAACCAGTGCAGCGTGTAGCCTTCCGGCGGAAAGGAGGGGATTTCCTGCTTGAAGAAGGCGAGCCAAGTGACGAAGACGAGCGGCAACAGGATGAAGCCGAGCGAGGCGAGCGCCGCCGCGTCGAGCGCCAGCCGTCGCCAGGAGCGCCCGAGCATCAGGGCGTGTCGTCCCGCGCCATCAGTTCAGGCGATTCTTGTGGAACCGCCCCTCCTTCATGATGACGGAGAGATGCTCGCCCTGGTCCTGGAACAGGCCGAGATCCTTGAGCGGATTGCCGTCGACCACGATGAGATCGGCATAGGCGCCGGGCTCGACGATGCCGAGCTTGCCTTCCATGCGCAGGATCTCGGCGGCGATGGTGGTCGCCGACCGCACGATCTCGATCGGCGTCATCACTTCGGAGCGCAACAGGAATTCCCGGCTCTGCTCGTTCTGGAGCTGGCCGAGGAGATCGCTGCCGTAGCCGACCTTGACGCCGGCCTTCTTGCAGATGTCGAGCGAGCGCAGCCCGCCGTCGAGCACCATGTCATTCTTGGCGAGCATATCGGCGCTCATGCCGAATTGCGCGGCGCGCTCCTTCATCACCACATAAGCGACGAGATTGGCGACCATATAGCCCTTGTTCTTGCCGAGCAGCTTCGCGGTCGGCTGATCGATGAGATTGCCGTGCTCGATGGTGCGCACGCCCTGGCTCACGGCACGCGTGATGGCTTCGGGCGTATAGGCATGGGCGAGGACATAGCGGTTGAAGGCCTTCGCCTCCTCGACCGCGGCCGCGATCTCGCCCAGCGAGAATTGACGCGAATCGAGCGGGTCATAAGGCGAGGCGACGCCGCCCGAGACCATGATCTTGATGGCGTCCGCTCCCTGGCGCAGCTCCTCGCGCACCGCGGCGCGGACATTGTCGACGCCGTCGGCGATCGCCATCGTGAACGCCATGCCGTCACAGCAGCGGCAGGCCTTGAAATAGTCGGTGCGCCGGCGTCCATCCGAATGGCCGCCGGTCGGCCCGATGGCGCGCCCGGCGATGAATAGCCGCGGCCCCGGCAGATGGCCCTTCTCGACCGCCTCCTTGATGCCCCAATCGGCGCCGCCCGTATCCCTCACCGTGGTGAAGCCGCGGTTGAGCATGCCCAGCATGAGGGGCGCGGCGCGCGCCGCCAGCAGCGACACCGGGATCGACTCCAGCAGCCGGATATTGACCTCGCTCAGATAGACATGGACATGGCAGTCGATGAGGCCCGGCATCAATGTCCTCTTGCCGCAATCGACCTTGCGGGCAGCGGCCGACTTGATCGGCTTCGACGAGACCTGCTTGATGCGCCCGCCCTCGACCAGGACCTCGTAGCCACCCCTCGGCTCGTCCCAGCGCGGATCGAGGAGGCTCAGATTCTTGAAGAGGATCGCTTCGGGCGCAGGCATTTTGGGGCTCCGGACTTGGTTGCCGGATCATCGTCCCTTGTCTCGATGCAAGATGCAAGCTGTTGCCAAGGTCATGTTGGGTAACGGGCGTCGGGAGCTTGCCGGCATCGCGAAGGTTGCCGTCCGAGCCGCAATGACGGGTGCCGCCGAAGCAAGCGGAGCTCCATCTCCGCTCATTCCCGCGAAAGCGGGAACCCAGTGCGCTGAACCCTCGGAGAATTCTGGGTCCCCGTCCCCGCCTTCGCGAGGATGTACTTTCGCGGGGATGCGCGGAGAAGCAGTTGGACTGCGAATGCGAGTGTCACAAAGGCCCCACAAGGGGAGAGGTAAAGGCCGGCGCCCTTCATCCGTCCTTCAAGCCTCCGGCCGACAGGCCGGCGACGATCTGGCGCTGCGCCACGACCGTGAGCAGCAGCACCGGCAAGGTCACGAGCAGGGCCGCCGCCGCGAGCGGGCCCCAGGAGATCTGCTCGAAGGTGAGCACGTTATAGATCGCCGAGGGCAGGGTGCGCGTCGTCTTGCCGCCGAGCACCACCGAGAAGATGAAGTTGTTCCAGGAGAAGATGAAGGCGAGGATGGCGCCGACCACGATGCCGGGCTTGGCCAGCGGCAAGGCGATATAGCGGAAGCCTTGCCAGGGCGAGGCGCCGTCGACCAGCGCCGCGTCCTCGAGCTCCATCGGCACGTTCTCGAAATAGCCGATCATCACCCAGACGATGATCGGCACGGTGATGACGAGATGAGTGACGAGCAACGCCGTGATCGTGCCGTTGAGGCCGATGAGCTGGAAGACGAGGAAGAGCGGGATTAGGTAGGAGAGCGCGGGCGTGATGCGCGCGATCAGGATCAGGAAGGCGAATTTCGCCGATTTCGCCCGCGCGATGCCATAGCCCGCCGGCACGCCGACCAGCAGGCCGACCAGCACCGCGCCCCCGGTCACCAGCACCGAGTTCCACAGATAGAGCAGGAAATTGTTCTTGGCGAAGACGTCGCGGAAATTGTCGAGCGTCGGCGGATCGGGGATGAAGACCGGCGGAAAGGCGGTGTTGTCGGCGTCGTTCTTCAAGGACAGCGACAGCATCCACAAGAAGACCAGGATGGCGGGCGAGACGAGCGCCAGAATCGATAGGGCGAAACCGGCCTTCGCGACGATCCGCTCGAGGATGCGCCAGCTCACGGCTCAGGCATTCCATTTGGAGCGCTGGCGCACATGCAGCAGCAACAGCGAGAGCAGCACGATGATGACGAAGAACACCACCACCAGCGCCGAGGCGTAGCCGAGCTTGTAGAACTGGAAGGCCTGCAGATAGAGGAAGATGTTGATCGTCTCGGACGCGGTTCCCGGCCCTCCCTGGGTGATGACGAAGATGTTGTCGAACACCTTCAAGGCGTCGATGGTGCGCAGCATGACGGCGATCATCACATAGGGCCACACCAGCGGCAGGGTGATGTGGCGGAAGAGGTGCCAGCTATTGGCCCCGTCGATGATGGCGGACTCGTAGGGCTCCCTCGGCAGGCTCGCGAGCCCGCCGAGCACGATCAGCATGACGAGCGGCGTCCACTGCCACACCTCCACCATGACCAGCGTCGGGATCACGGTCGAGGGGTCGTAGACCCAAGATTGCGGCGCGATGCCGACGAGCGACAAGAGATAGTTCAGCACCCCGAGCTGGGGGTGGAACATCATCGTCCAGACCAGCGCCACGGCGACCGGCGTCGCCATCATCGGCATGGTGAAGACGGTGCGCAGCACGCCTCGGAAGGGAAACTCGCGATGGAAGGCGACCGCGGCCGCCGTGCCGAGGATGACCGGGAGGATGACGGCGAGCGCCGTGAACCAGAAGGTGCGCCCGACCGATTCCAGGAACCGCGCGTCCTTGAACAAGATCACATAGTTGGAAAGGCCGATGAAGGCGGCGCCACCGCCGATCTTCCAGTCCTGCGTCGACATGTAGAGGGTGAACAGCCAGGGGAAGACGATCACGGCGAGGATCGCCACCACCGCCGGCAGCACGAAGAGCCAGTATTTGCGGGAGAAGTCGTAGCGTTTGGGCGGGAGGGCGGCGCGTGGTGCGACTTGGGCGAAGCCACCCTCGGCGCGCAGGTCGAGCCTCGAGGGCTGGGTGCTCACAGGGCCGCCTGCTTACCTCTCCCCTTGTGGGAGAGGTCGGATCGCCGTGCAACGGCGATTCGGGTGAGGGGGGCAAGATCGGCCAAGGTGAGCCAGCCCCCCTCACCCGGCTTCTCGCTGCTTCGCACTCGAAGCCGACCTCTCCCACAAGGGGAGAGGTGAAGGCCGGCGGCTTTTTTCACGCCTTCTCGCTCGCTTCGAGGATCGGCTTGAAGGCCTCGGTCGCCTTTTTCAGCTCGGTCGCGGGATCGCCTCCGGTCAAGGTGTTGGTGAGCGCCACGCCGAACACGTCGCGGAACTCCTGCACCGGGATGATGACCGGCAGGCCGGGCCGGCCGATCTTCGCCGATTCGAGGATGCAGTCGAAATACTGCGCCCCGAACTTCGAGGTGGTGACGGTCTCGCGATCGGAATAGACGGAGTTGCGCGCCGGCGCCCCGCCGCCCTCCTTGAGGAAGCGGAGCTGGTTCACCTTGTTGGTCGCCCATTGGATATAATACCAGGCGGCCTGCTTCTTCTTCGAGCCGGACGAGATGCCGAGCCCATCGGCGAAGGTCGCCGAATGATGCGCCTTGGGGCCTGGAGGCGTGACGCCGTAGCCGACCTTGCCGACCACGCGCGACACCTTCGGGTCCTCGAGCGGCGCGGTGAAGCCGATGCCGTCGAGCCACATGGCGGCGCGCCCCTGCATGAAGGTCGTCTGGCATTCGTTCCAGTTGAAGCCGATGGTGCCGGGCGGCGCGTAGTTCTTGTTGAGGTCGCGATAGTATTCGGCGGCCCAGATCGCTTCGGGCGTATCGGTCAGGAGCTTGCCCGAGGCATCGATGGTCTCGAGGCCCTGGCCCAGCAGCCAGCTCGTCCAGACGGGGATATTGGCGTTCTTCAGGCCGCGCGACACGAAGCCGTAGACGCCTTTCGACGGGTCGGTCAGCGCCTTGGCGGCGACTTTGAGCTCGTCCAACGATTTCGGGTATTCGATGCCCTTCTGCGCGAACATCTCCTTGTTGTAGAAGATCATCCAGTAATCGACGAAGATCGGGATGGTGTCGAGCCGGCCATCGTTCTGCGTCGCGTAGTTGAGGCCGGCCTTGCCGAAATCGGCGAAGTCGTAATCGGGGCTGGTGATCGCGGCATCGCCGAGATAGGAGCGCAGATCCTCCATCCATTTGCCCTTGGCGGCGATGCGCTTCTGCACGTGCAAGGCGAGGTTGACCACATCGAAGCTCGGGCTCCCGGAGGTGAACTCGATCATCACCTTCTGGCGCTGCTGCTGCTCGGGGATCTGCTCGGAGGAGACCTCGATCCCGGTGAGTTCGATGAACTCCTTCTCATAGCGCTGGTAGATATCGGCGCGCGGCGATTTGGCGAGGATGACGTCGATCTTCTGCCCGGCGAAGCGCTTCCAGTCGAATTTCGACTGCGCATTGGCCTCGCGGATGATGGCCGGCGCGCCGAGCGCACCGAGTGCGGCCGCGGCAGCGCCGGATTTCAGCATGCGCCGGCGCGATGGGCGCGAGATCAAGTCCTGCGACATCTGCGAAGTCTCCTCTAAGCTTCCTGCCCTGACGGCCCAGGCAAAACCGGCTTCACGCGGCTTGTCCTATTCTTCCCTCGGCCGTCTTCTTGCGAGGAATGCTAGAAGCCTTCCCCGCGAGGCGCAACAGCCTGTATGGAAGATGCGGATGCCGGGGCGGCGCGGCGCCTTGCAAGAGTTTCGGACCCGTCTGGCGCGTCGCGTTCCTCAGGCCCTCACGGAGATGCTCGCGATGCCGGCTGCCGGACTGAAAGGCGTGTTTCCCTATCTCGTCTCGCCGGTCGACGCGGCGGGCCGGGTGAAGACGGATGTCCTCGCAGCGCTCGTCGAGCATCTGATCGGCGCCGGCGTGCACGGCCTCACCCCGCTCGGCTCGACGGGCGAATTCGCTTATCTCGACACGCAACAGCGGCTCGAGGTGGTCGATTGCGTGGTGCGCGCCGCGCGCGGCCGCGTGCCCGTGATCGCCGGCGTCGCCGCGACCACGATCAAGGGCGCGACCGATCTCGCAAGGCAGGTCGTGTCGCTCGGCGCGGACGGCGTATTGGCGATCCTCGAGGCCTATTTCCCGATATCGGAGAAAGGGGTCGAGGCCTATTTCAGGGCGATCGCCGAGGCCGTCCCCTGCCCCATCGTCCTCTACACCAACCCGCAATTCCAGCGCTCGGACCTGACGCTCGCGGTGATCAAGCGGCTCTCGGCGGTCGAGAATATCGGCTACATCAAGGACGCCTCGACCAATACGGGCCGGCTGCTGTCGATCCTCAACGCGACGCAGGGCCGCATGAAGGTGTTCGCGGCTTCCGCCCATATCCCGGCCTGCGTCATGCTGATCGGCGGGGTCGGCTGGATGGCGGGCCCGGCCTGCATCGTGCCGCGTCAGAGCGTCGCGCTCTACGAGCTCGGCCTGCGAGGCGAGTGGGAAAGGGCGATGCAGCTGCAGCGCAAATTATGGGCGGTGAACGAAGCCTTCGCGAAATACTCGCTCGCCGCCTGCATCAAGGGAGCGCTCGAGCTCCAGGGCTTTTCGGTCGGCGACCCGCTGCCGCCGCAATCGCCGCTCGGCGCGGAGGGGCGCGAGGAGCTGCGGCGGGTTCTGGAGAGCGTTTCCGGGTGAGGTCCCACCTTCTCCCGCCAGAGCGCTACGCCATTCACGCATTTCCCGGGCGCCAACGCCCACCCTCTCCCCTCGCGGGAGAGGGTGCCCTTCGCATTAGCGAAGGGCGGGAGAGGGGGG
>JBIOEJ010000168.1:0-10784 GCA_044445965.1 Hyphomicrobiales bacterium | reverse complement strand
CGCGATCGCGCCGGATTCCACTCGCAAACGACGCAAGGAGACTGGAAGTGGCCTCTTCGATCCACGGGTCGAGACTGTCGCCGTCGCGTGTTCGGATCAGTCTGTGGAACCGGTCCGTTAGATCACGCGCCACAACCAGGTCCGGAGCAACAGCCTCGATCCTGGTGATGAGTGAGATCTCCCCCTTGGTCAGTCGGTCGCGCGCCAGCGTCATCATCCGGGCGATGACGCGTGCGGCGGGAAGCCTTCTCAGTGCTATCACGGCGTCGTCCGCCCGTCGTCGGGTCGCCCATTCGGTCACGACGCGTAGAGCGCCGGGGAAGCCCGTTGCCTGCAACCGTCGCCAGAGTTCGGCGCCGTTGCGGCATCCTGCGGCCCATTCTGCTTCGAGCTGCCCGTAGAACGGGTCCAGCGAGCTTGCCCGAGGCCGAAAGACATCGGTGCGGCCGCCGCGTAGGACGTCGCGGACCATCTTGCGGGACTGCCCGGTGTGCCGCACGATTCCCTTGATCGACACGCCTTGTTCGGCCAGCGTGCGGACCGCCGTGTTTGCAGCCTCGCGCCGGCGCCAGGCTTCATACTGGCGCTGTTCAACGCTGGTGAGGGTTGTGGGTTCGCTCACGCCGGCCCGCAGATCGACCCGGATCGCGTGCATCGTCTGACGCACCGCGGTCAGAAACGCGGCGCTCGCATTCGCCATCAGGTGCCAACGATCTGCGATCTGGATGGCCTGAGGTCGCCCGCGTGCTGCGGCTTGGCTGTAGCCACCCCCGCGATCGCGCGAGATTGTTCGGATGGACGGCCGATCGGCGAGCCAGGCCTGGACCGTCGCAACCTCGCGATCAGGCAGAAGGTCGATGATCCGGCGGCGTTCGAGATCGCAGACGATCGTCCCGTACCGATGTCCACGCTTCCACGCCCAGTCGTCGATCCCGACGACATGCGGCGCGGAGCGCCAACCCGGCGCCCGAGAGCGCACCACGCGCAACAGCGTGTCCTTGCTGACCGGAAACAGAAGACGCCGAGCAAGGTTTTGTCCAGGGCGACCCCCCAGCGCCAGACCGAGATGGTGAACGATGCTCTCCAACCGCGCGGTGCGGCGCGCGAAAGGCCGCGCGATCTCCTCCTCGAACCGCTCGGCGAAGATCTTCCTCGGGCAACGCGACTCTCTACATCGAAATCGCCGAACCACTAGCCTGATCCGAACGCGACGCCCGTGTGCCGGCAGATCGGCCAGACATCGCTCGTAGCGGCTGTGAACTCGCCTCGTGACGCGGCCACATAGCGGACAGGACGCGGTCGCCGATCGCGACCGCGCGACGGCGCTGATCTCTAAAGTGCCAAATTCGACATGTTCAATGATGAGGCCCGGCGGCAGCAACGACTCGTGACGATGTGGGCGCATAGGCGGACTCTCCCCAGGAGTTGAGCCTATTATAACTGCCCAACGCTACATGTAGCCGACTACACCGAGATTGAGTCAGAGCCTTAGTTGGGTGCTGATTCACAGGCGCCGCGGGGACGCCGGAATTCCCTATCAGAACGCCAGGCGAATGCGAAAGAACTTCTGCACAGCGAGAATCATGAGAGTGACGAGAATGATTTGAATTGTCGATGCGGCGGCGATGGTGGGCTCCCCTTGCCACTGGATTTCGGAGAAAATATGAAGCGGCAGCGTCGTCGTTCTCGGCCCGGCGAGGAAGATGGCCACATTGATGTCGCTGAACGAGACGATGAAGGAGAAGATCGCGCCCGAGAAAAGGCTTGAGCGCAGCAGCGGCAATACCACCTTTATGAAGGCGATCGCCGGGCTGCAGCCGAGGTTGATGGCGGCCTCCTCGATTGCGGGATTGATTCCCACCAGCCCTGCGGCTGTGACCCGGATCACGTAGGGAACACCGATCAGCATGTGGCCGATAATGATGGCGGCGAAGCTCCCGCTCATGTTCAGGCGCGCGAAGAAGAGATAGAGGGCGGCGCCGAGCAGCACGCTCGGAATGAGAAGCGGCAGCATGAACGCCGCCTCGACGGCCTCGCGCGCGACGAAGCGGAACCGGACGATGGCGATCGCCGCGAGCGTGCCGAGAAAGGTCGCAAGTATGGACGAGGCAAGGGCGACCGGAAGGCTCACCATGAACAACGAGTCAGTGAACGCCGACGAGGCGAAGAAAGCGCGGTACCAGCGCAGCGAAATTCCATGCAGGTCCACGCTGTAGCTGCTCGATGGGTTGAACGACACACCAACGACGACGACGATCGGGGCCAGAAGCGCCATATAGATGAGGACGACGGCCGTCTTGAGAACCTTGCTGTCGCGCAGCACCGTGCGCCCCCTATCGCCGGCGCCCAGCCCTGGCGCCGGCAGCAAGGCCGAGCGCTATGGCGAGGAACGTCAGCAGGATCATCATCACCGCTAGGCTTGAGGCGAACGGCCAATTGTTGGCCGTGACGACCTGGTCGTAGATCTCGTTGCCGAACATACGCACCTTGCGGCCGCCGAGGAGGGCCGGCGTCACCACCACGCTGATCGAGACGGTGAAGGAAAGCAGGATCCCGGAGACCAACCCCGGCAGGCTCAGCGGAAAAATGAGCCGGCGGAAGACGGTCGCCGCGGAAGAGCCGAGATTGACCGCCGCCTCCTCGAGG
Organism: Hyphomicrobiales bacterium; assembly: GCA_044445965.1. GTDB lineage: Bacteria > Pseudomonadota > Alphaproteobacteria > Rhizobiales > Beijerinckiaceae > GAS188. The sequence goes on along the minus strand of JBIOEJ010000168.1, from coordinate 8,138 downwards.
GAGAGCGGAATCCTCTCGATCGCCGCCATCAGGGGCAGCACCATCAGAGGCAGCACGTACTGCACCAGCGCCACGATCACGGAGCCCTCGCTGTAGAGCATGCCAAGCGGCTCGCCGATTCCCAAAGCCCGGAGCAGGCTGTTGATGGCGCCCTCCCGGCCCAGCAGGATGATCCAGCCGAAGGCGCGAATCACGGTGCTGACCATGAGCGGCAGCACCAGAAGGAAGAGCCCCAACGATAGCGCGCGCGGCGAGCAGCGCGCGAGGAAGTAGGCGAGCGGATAACCGAGCACGACGCAGAGCGCCGTCGTGATGGCGCCGATCCACAGGCTGCGCAACGTCAGCGCGATATAGAAGCCGTCGAGAATGCGCGCGTAATTGGACGCGGTGAGCTCGGGAGTCCAGATCGAGGTCGCGGAGTATCTGAAGAGGCTGAGAACGACGAGATTGCAGAGCGGAATGGCGAGGAAAAGGAAAAGGACGAGCGCATAGGGTCCGGCAAGCCAGACCCAGGGAGCCACCTGCGCCCGCCCGGCCGCGCGGCGCTCAGCGGGAGAGGAGGAATATATCACTTGGCTCGACATGGATGCGCAGGCTTTGCGAAGGAGACAAGGCTTTCGGCAGGCCCGCGGACTTCTGGCAGATGAGCAGCGTCTCCTTCTCTTCCACCGTGACGCGCAGCTGAATGTCCTCGCCGAGAAAGGTCACGTCGACAACGCGGGCCGCGAAGGAGTTGGGCACTTGTGCACCATCTGGCCCCTCGGGCAGCAAGCGGACGGCATCCGGCCGGATGAGGGCGGTCACCGCGCGCGCGTCGCCGTTCGCGCGCCACCTAGCACTCAGCCTGAGACCGGCGGCGGTGACGATCTCGACCTCCTCCCCACGCCGCGCCACGATCTCCGAGGCCAGCAGATTGGAGCTGCCGATGAAGTCCGCTACGAAGCAGGAAACCGGCGCCGCATAGACTTCGGCAGGGGCGCCGATCTGCTCGATGCGGCCAACTGACAGTACGGCGATGCGATCCGAGAGTGCGAGCGCCTCGCCTTGATCGTGCGTCACGAAGATCGTCGTCTTGTGCAGCCGCCGCTGCAGCTGCCGCAACTCCTCGCGCATCTGCAGGCGGAGCTTGAGGTCCAGGCTCGAGAGTGGCTCGTCCATCAGCATCAGCGGCGGCTCGAGCACGAGCGAGCGCGCGAGCGCCACGCGCTGCTGCTGGCCGCCCGACAGCTGGTTCGGCATCCGCGCGCCGAGACCGCGCAACCCGACCAGCTCGAGCATCGCCTCGACGCGCCGGCCGACCTCGGCCGCCGGAACCTTGCGCAGTGCCAGGCCGAAGCCGATGTTTTGGGCGGCCGTCAGATGGGGAAACAGCGTGAGATTCTGAAATACGAGCCCGACGCCCCGCTTGTGCGGCGCCTTCGTGTCCAGGCGCTCGCCATTGAGGATGATGCGACCCTCATCAGGCGTCTCGAAGCCCGCGATGCAACGCAATATCGTCGTCTTGCCGCAACCACTCGTGCCGAGGAGGGAGAAGAATTCGCCCTCCTCGACGCGAAACGAGACCGGCCCGATCTGCACATCGCTCGAATAGCGCTTGACGAGGCCTTCTATCTCGAGGCTGGCGCGCGTCCCCACGACCTTTCGACCATGTCAATGTCAAAGCGGAAGCGGCCGCGCGCTAGCTGGAGAGGACCTCCTTGTTCCAGCGCTCGAGGTACGCCGCCCGATGCTTCGCGATCTTGCTGTAATCCAAAACGGCGGCCTTTTCCAGGGCGCCGTCGGGGATGCGGACCTTCTCCAGATCCGGCGGCAGGACCGCGCGGCGGTTCGACGGCGGATACTTGGAGTAGCGCGCGAAGGTGAGCTGAGCTTCGGGATCGAGCGTATTGTTCACCAGCATGCACGCCTCTTTCTCGTAGGGCGTGCCCTTGATGATCACGAAGCCCTGTCCGACGGCGAGCGTACCTGCGACATATTCGAAGGCGACCGGCACCCCCTGCTCCTGGAGCGCCACGACGCGGCCGTTCCAATAGGGCATGATGACGACCTCGCCCTGCTCAAGAAGCTTCATCCCATGGCCGGCATTCTCGACGATGATCGCGTCGTTCGTCTTCATCAGCTCGGCGACCGCCTTGAGCCCGGGCTCGATGTTGTCCTCGTCGCCGCCGAGCAGCTTGTTGAGCGAATGCAGCCAATAATCGCCATACCAGCCATAGGCGGGGATGGCGACGCGGCCCTTGTACTCCGGCCGCCACAGGTCCTTGAAGCCGGCCGGCTTCTTGGCCTCCTTGGTGTTCCAGGCCAAGCCCAGCGACATGATCGTGAAGCCGCCGAAATAATTGCCGACCTTGGCTTGGGGGGGGATGTCCTTGAGGTTGGGCACGAGGGCCGGATCATAGTCCACGATGCAGCCCGCCTCTTGCAGCATCACCGCTTCCGCCGGGCCGTTGTTGCTCACGTCGTAGGGGGGATTGCCGCGATTGGCGATAATCTTCGAGACCGAAACCGTCTCGAGCTGCGCCGTATGCACCAGCTCGAGCTTGGTCCTGGCCGGAAATCCCGGCCCGTCGATGAAGGATTTTTCGAGCTGCTCGCCCCACGACCCGCCGGTCGAGGCCCAATTGAAGGGTTGTTGTGCTGCGAAGGCGGACTTCAAGAGGCCGGCTTCGACCAGCGCCACGGCGCTTGCCATCCTGCCGAGATGACCAAGCGCCGCTCGTCGCGACATTTTACTCATTTTGTTGTGCCTCCTCTGTTCGGGTCTTCGATTATGGCAGGCGATAGATCTCCCTGGCTGCCGCGGCGCTGATCTTGCCGTCCCTGAGATCGGCGGCGACGAGCGCCCGGTCGCGCTCGGCGGGGTTGCCGTAGCCGCCGCCCCCTGCCGTCTCGACGATCAGGCGGTCGCCCTTGTGCATAACGACCACCTCGTTCGAGCGGATGTGCTGCTCGCTGCCGTCGGCGCGCCGGACAACGCCCGTAGAGCGCCCGCCCGGCAACCCCTCCGCAGCCCCTGCCGGGCCGCCGATGAAGCGCTCCCCGCGATGGGTGACGATGACCTCGCCGTCCAGGAGTTCATACTCCTGATGGCAGCCAAGGCCGCCGCGATATCTGCCGGGCCCGCCCGAGTCCCGGTAGAGCGACATGCTGTGCACCCGGATGGGCGATTCCATCTCCATCGATTCCGCCGGCACGTTCCGGCAATTGCTGATGTCGGTATCGAGGATATCCACGCCGTCCGAGCGATTGCTCGCACCGGTGCCGCCGATCAGGATCTGCGAGGTAAGGTAACTCGTGCCGTCGGTACGCTTCCCGCCGAAGGAGAGAAGCAGGAGCTCGCCCGCCCCGTCCGCGGGAATGCGATCCGGTGCGGCCTGGCGTAGCGCGCCGAGGAGGCAGGTCGCGATCCGCTTGATCGTGGTGTGGCGGCAGCCGACCGGGGCGGGCTCGACCGGGTTGACGAGGCTGCCCTTGGGCAGCCGGAAGCTGAGCGGGCGGAAGCAGCCGCCGTTGGTCGGGATGTCGGCGCCGGCGACGGCACGGATGGCAAAGCAGGCTGCCGAATAAGGGCCAGTCGGCATGCAATTGAAGGGCCCGCGCACTTGTGGGCTCGTGCCCTCGAAATCGCACTCCATGGTGTCGCCCTTGATCGTCACGGCGACCTCGACGCGGATCGTCTTGTCGAAATCGACGCCATCATTGTCGATGAAATCGACGTTGCGGTAGGTGCCGTCCGGAAGCGCCCGCAGGGCCTGGCGGGTCATCTCCTCGGAGCGGTCGAGGAGGGTGTTGAAGATGGCGATGAGATGATTGTGGCCATATTCGTCGGCAAGCTCGCGGATGCGTCGCGCGCCGATCGAGCAGGCGGCGACCTGCGCATTGAGGTCCCCCATGAAGAGATCGGGGATGCGCACGTTCTGGCGCAGCATCCGGACCAGCGTCTCGTTCGGCCGTCCGCCTTCCAGGAATTTGAGCGCCGGAATGCGGATGCCCTCCTGGAAGATGTCGGTCGCATTGGTGGGGACGGAGCCGGGCGTCATGCCGCCCACGTCCTGGTGGTGGGTGATGGCGGCGCTGATCGCGATCGGCCGGCCCTGGAAGAAGATTGGCATCACCACGGCAATGTCGGGCAGGTGCGTGCCGCCGGCATAGGGGTCGTTGAGGATGAGCGCGTCGCCCTCCTTGAGCGTGTCCAGCGGAAAGGTCTCGAACAGCGTCCTCACCATGGGTATCAATGTGGCGAGGTGGTTGGGAATGGCGATGGCCTGGGCGAGCGTCTCGCCCTCGATGGTGAACAGGCTTGCCGAAGCGTCCCTCGCCTCCTTGACGATCTGCGAGAAGGCGCTGCGGAAGAGGGTCGATTCCATCTCCTTAGCGACGCTGTCGAGCTTGTGTCGGATCACCTCGACCGTAATGGGGTCGCTGCCGCCGATCTGATTCTTTCGCGTCATGGTGCTTTTCCTCGTTACGCGGTGAGAAGCAGGGTCCCGTCGGCCAACACGCGGCAGCGCCACCCGGTCTGGATGAGCGTCGTGGTGTCGATCTGCTCGACGATCACCGGCCCCTCGAAGGTCATATCGACGGGCATCGCCTCCCTGTCGTAGACCGGCACCTCCCGTGCGGCACGCCGTTCGGGCAGGAGGATCTTCCGCGTTCCCTTGAGTGGGTCGCCGCCGGTGGCGCGATAGTCGACCTCGGCGAGGGATTGATGGTTGCGACTGCGGTGCGTCGTCCTCAGATTGACGATGGAGGCCGGCGATTCGGTGCTGTATCCGTGCACGCGGTCGTGCGCCGCCACGAACTCCTTGTAGAGCTCGCCGAGCGGATCGGGGGCTTCGAGATCGAGCGGGATCTCGAGGTGATAGGACTGGCCCGTGTGGCACATGTCGACGTAATAGCGGATTTCCACCTCGTCAGGCCCCAATCCCTCGAAGGCCGTCAGCTTCGCGCATTCCTTGTCGAGGCCATCGAGTGCCCTGCGCACGTCCTTGACGGAAAGCCCGTCATAGGGCCGCGGGAAGGCCATGGAAAGCTCGTGCTCGATCGGCGCGGCAAGGAGGCCGCGCGCCGAAAGCACGCCCGGATGCCGCGGGATCAGGATGCGCCCAACGGCAAGATTGTTCGCGAGGGCCGTGACGTGGAGCGGCCCGGCGCCGCCGAGGGCGACGAGGGTGAATTTCCGCGGATCGAGCCCCTGGCGGATGGTGGTAAGCCTGATGCCCTCGGACATTTGGGTGTTTAGGACGCGATGGATGCCGAGTGCTGCCTCCTCGAGCGTAAGCCCCAGCGGTTCCGCGACGCGCGTCCTCACGGCTTCGAACGCGAGCTCGCGATGGAGCCGCACCGACCCGCCGGCAAAATAGTCGGGATTGATGTAACCGAGCACGACCGAGGCATCGGTCACCGTGGCCTCCTTGCCGCCGCGTCCGTAGCACGCGGGACCAGGCTCGGCGCCGGCGGATTGCGGTCCGACGCGAAAGCCCCCGGCGCGGTCCTGCCAGGCAATGCTGCCACCGCCGGCCCCCAGCGTGTGGATGTCGATCATCGGCACTCTCACTGGATAGCCTTCGATGATGCCTTCCGCGCGGATGATCGGCCGCCCCTTGTTCACCACCGCTATGTCGCAGCTGGTACCCCCGATATCGACGGTAATGAGGTCCTCGTAGCCGGCCGTCAGGCCCGCCATGCTACCGCCGATGACGCCGCCCGCGGGCCCCGAGAGGAACAGGCGGACCGGACGCTGGCGTGCGACCTTGGCTGCCGAGAGCCCGCCGCGGGATTGCATGATTTGAAGCCGCGCCTTGACGCCGGCGCCGACGAGGCCGCCTTCCAGATGCTCCAGATAGCGATCGACCAAGGGCTTCACGAACGCATCGAAGGCGGTGACGACGGTTCGCTCATATTCCCGGAAGGCCGGATCGACCTCGTGCGAAACCGAGACCATGATCTTCGGGTGGTTTTTCGCGATCAACGCGCGCACGCAATTCTCGTGGGCGGGATTGAGGAACGAAAACAGGAAGCAGACCGCAATCGCCTCCACCCCTTCTTCGACCAGCTCGTCGATCGCCCGTGCCGCCGCCGGCTCGTCGAGGGGCGTCACGACCGTTCCGTCCGCTGACACCCGCTCGCGGATTTCCTTACGCAGATGGCCGGAGGCGAGGAACACCGGGGTCGCCGCCTCGAGGATGACCCGATACATCTCCTCCCGGATCATGCGCCCGATCTCGAGAACGTCCTTGAAGCCCGCGGTGGTGATAACGCCGATCCTGGCACCCTTGCGCTCGATGACGGCGTTGGTCGCGATCGTCGTGCCATGGACGAAGCGGGCGATGTCTTGGGGTCGGATTCCCCATGTCTTCAACATGATCTCCAGCGACTTGAGCACCGCAATGCTGGGATCGTCGCTCGTCGTCGGAATCTTGAGGATGCGGGACGGCAGCCCCGCGCGATGGCACACGACGTCGGTGAAGGTGCCGCCGATATCCACGCCGATCTCGATATCCGATTGGGCTTGCACTTTTCCTCCATTCTTCTCTTTTTCTGGTCTTCTCTATCTTCCTGGAGGGCCGGAATGGCCGCAAAAATCCAGGCTTGAACCCCCGAAGGGCGCCTTCGCCGAAACACATTCGAGGCCCAGGGCGAAGAATTGCCTTCCCGCCCTGCTTGGGCAGCGGTCGACCGCCAGCCTCTTACTTGTTATGATCGAGGCTAGCAATGTATGGTTACCGTGTCAATATATGTATGTAATGCCATACATGACGGTTCGAGGCGGCGCCGGTCACGCTAGCCTCGCGCGCATCCGCCTCGGCGACGGTGGAGAGACGATCTCCCTTCTCCCCTGATATAAATGCGAACATATGGGTTCCGATTCGGCCGATGGTTTCCCCCGGCTATAAATGTCCGGTCGGTTCAAGGAGACGCGAGCGGTGACGCACCAGTTCTTCAATCCCTTCCCGAAGTACCTCCAGGTGTCGGAGATTCTACGGAAGCGGATCGAACGGGAATTCAAGGCGGGGGATCAGATCCCCACCGAAAACGAGCTCTGCACGCAGTTCGGGGTGAGCCGCGAGACCATCCGTGAGGCGCTGCATCTGCTCGACCGCGAGGGCTTGGTCACCCGCCATCGCGGTCAGGGCACTTTCGTCGCCAAACGCAGCAAGCCTGCGGGAGATGACCGGGTCACCGGCCTGACCGAGGATCTCTACAAGCTCAAGGAAGATACGGAGTGGCGTGTCCTGGAGCGGCGTCCGGTGTCGGTCCCGAGCGACATTGCCGCGCTCATGATGCTTGCCGCCGAGGACATCGTGTATCGGATCGTGCGCCTGCAGCTCTACGACAAGCAGCCGCTTGCCTATCACGAGAGCTATCTTCTCCTCGAATATGGCATGTCGGTCGCGAAGGTGGACCTTCGGCACACGCCCATCACCCTCGAGCTTCGCCAATCGACCGGCATCGAGTGCCGCGAGGAACACCAACAGATCGAGGCCGTCGTCGCGGACACCACGATGGCCGACGCCTTGAATGTCAGGATCGGCGCCCCGCTCCTGCTGATGACGCGATTGTTCGTCGACAAGCGCGGCAAGGCGGTGGTGGTCTTCCGCACGCATTACCGCGCCGACCGCTATTACTACACGCTCAAGCTGCCCAGGCTGCGCCGCGCCGCGCCGAAGCGTCGCCGCTCCCCTGCGCGCAAGGGTGCGCGTACGGCGGGGTAAGACGCGGCATCATCTGGCCGGGACTTCCCCGGATCAAGTCCGGGGTGTGAACCGGCTTCCAACTTTGACCCCACCCCTGATTGGGCTCTAAATAGCTGGAGCAGGGGGGATTTTTAGATTTTAGAAGGATTTGATCGGCGTTCAATCATGGCTCTGACTCAATCTCGGTGCAGGTAAGTTGGGGATCTCTCATGCGGCACCGAGGAGGCGAGCGCGAAGGAGATCGAGGGTGCCGCGGCCGTACATCTGACGTTTGACGAGCTTGAGCTTGGTGATCTGGCCTTCGGTTTGGCCGTTGGACCAGGGCTCGACGATGGCGTTGTGAACGGCGTCGCGATCGCGCCGGATTCCACTCGCAAACGACGCAAGGAGACTGGAAGTGGCCTCTTCGATCCACGGGTCGAGACTGTCGCCGTCGCGTGT
>JBIOEJ010000167.1:0-10843 GCA_044445965.1 Hyphomicrobiales bacterium | reverse complement strand
CCCGATCGGCGGCGCCGGCGGCCTCGTCAAGAGCGGCACGGGCGTGCTGACCTTGAGCGGGACCAACAGCTATTCGGGCGGGACCACGATCTTGGGCGGCGTGCTCGCCCTCGCGGCGGACGCCAATCTGGGTGCGGCCTCCGGCCTGACCATCGACGGGGGCACCCTGCGCGCCATAGGGAGCTTCTCCTCGGCGCGCAGCGTCGTATTCAACTCCGGCGGCGCCACGATCGACACTGGCGTGAGCGCCCCGAAAGCGGTGGAGCCGACGACCGTCGCCGGCGGAGTGACGCTCAGCCTGACGGGGCCGATAACGGGCGCGGGCGGGTTGACGCTCATCGGCTCCGGCACGCTCGTCCTATCCAATGCGAGCTATTCCGGCCCGACCAGCCTCTTGGCCGCGGGGGTCACCCTCAAGGGCGGCGCGACGGACGGCTTCAGCGCCGACAGCGCCGTCACCATCGGAGCCGGCGCCCTTCTCGACCTCGGCGGCTTCGACCAGGCGATCGGCTCGCTCGCCGGCGCAGGCACGGTATCGAATAGCGGAGCGGGCAAGGCGATGCTGAGCGCCGGAGCCGACAACGCCTCGACGCTGTTCAGCGGCGTCGTCAAGGATGACGGCCCGACGGGTCTCGTGAAGGCCGGCACCGGCACGCTGACGCTTACGGGCGCCAGCACCTATACGGGCGGCACGATGATCAGCGCCGGCACGTTGCAATTGGGCAATGGCGGCACGTCCGGATCGATCGCCGGCAATGTCACGGATAATGGCGTCTTGGCCTTCGACCGCTCCGACAGCGCGACCTTCGCAGGCGCGATCTCGGGGACAGGATCGCTGCAGCAGATCGGCACGGGCAAGACGATCCTGACCGGCGCCAGTACCTATACGGGCGCGACGATCGTCTCGGCGGGCACATTGCAGGGAGGTGCCGTGAACGGCTTCGCGCCGATGTCGGCGTTCACGATCGCCGGCGGCGGCGTGCTCGACCTTGGCGGCTTCAATGAGACGATCGGCTCGCTCGCGGGCTTCGGCACGGTAACGAATAGCGGCAACGGCCAGGCGACGCTGACGGTCGGCGGCAACAACGCTTCCACGCTCTTCGGCGGCCTCATCCGGGATGACGGCGCGACGGGCCTGGTGAAGATCGGCGCCGGCACGCTGACGCTGACGGGCGTGAATACCTATTCGGGCGCGACGACGGTTGTCGGAGGCGTGCTCGACGTCGAGGGCTCGATCGCCAACTCGGCGGTGACCGTCGAGAGCGGCGCGACGATCGCCGGCAAGGGCACGCTCGGCAGCCTCATCGTGCCGGCCGGCGCGATCGCGGCGCCGGGCGCCGTGACGCCCTTGACCACCTTGATCGTCGCAAAGGACGCCGTCTTCGCCGCGGGCTCGACCTTTCTCGTCAATGTCGATGCGGCCGGCCGCAACGACAAGCTTTCCGTCGGCGGCAAGGCGACGCTTCAAGGCGGCACCGTACAGGTCGAGGTCGCCCCCGGCATCTATCTGCCCGGCAGCCGCTACGTCCTGCTCGCCGCCAATGGCGGCGTCACCGGCACTTTCGCCAATCTTGCGACCTCGACCGATCTCGCCTTCCTGACGCCGACGCTGAGCTATGACGCCAACGATGCCTTTTTCGGCTTCGTGCGGTCCGTGACGACGTCCGGCGATGTCGTGACATTTCCCTCGGTAGCGCTGACCCGCAACCAGGCGTCGGCCGCAGCGGGGGTGCAGCTCCTGGGGCTCGGCTCGCCTCTCTATGACGCGGTGCTGAACCAAAACGTCGCGGGCGCGCGCCAGGCCTTCGATGCCTTGTCGGGTGAGGTGCACGCGAGCGCGGCGACGGCGGCCTTGGAAGATAGCCGCCTGCCCCGCCAGGCGATCCTCGGCCGGCTCGCCGAGTCGACAACGCCTGCGCTTGGAGCCGCGACGGCGATGACCGGCGCCTACGCGGCCGACCTGCCCGGCCGCCAACCGGCGCTCGCGCCTATCTCGGCGCGATTCGCCTCGCCGCGCAGCTACGATCTCTGGGGCCAGGGCTTCGGCAATTGGGGCACGACGCATGGGGACGGTAACGCGGCAACGCTCGGCCGCTCGACCGAAGGCTTCATCCTCGGCGCCGATGTGACGCGAGCGGCCGGCTGGAGCGGCGTGTGGCGGCTTGGCGTCGCGGCCGGCTTCACCGATGACCGGATCAAGCTCAATGCGCGACTGTCCTCGGGCGAGCTCGAGGGCGTGTTCGGCTCGCTCTATGGCGGCACGAGCTTCGGGGCTCTCGATCTGCGCGCGGGCCTGGCCTTGGCGACGAACACGACGCGCACCAGCCGTTCGGTGCTGTTCCCGATGTTCAACGATGCGACGAGCGCAAATTATGGCGGCTCGACCGCGCAGGCCTTCGGAGAGGCCGGCTACCGCATCGCGCTCTCGGGCCTCGGCCTGCCGCCCGCCGAGCTCGAGCCGGTCATCGGCGCGGCCGCGATCCATCTGCGCCAGGACGGTTTCGCCGAGGATGGCGGCAATGCCGCACTGACCGGCCTCGGACGCGGCTACGACCTCGCCACCACCACCATCGGCCTCAGGGCGAAGACCGTCCTCTCCGAAGCTTTCCCGCTCACGGTGCGCGCCATGATCGGCTGGCAGCGCGCTTATGGAGATGTCGATCCCACGGCGCTGATGGCGTTCCGCGGCTCGCCCGCACCCTTCTCGATCGCCGGCGCTCCGATCGATCGCAACGCTTTCCTCGCGGAGACGGGCCTCGACTACGCGCTGAGCCCAAATCTCACGATCGGCGCCTCCTATTTCGGGCAGTACGGAACGCGGGCGAAGGACAGCGCCGTCAAGGCCAAGCTCGAGGCTCGTTTCTGAGCCCGATCGGGCTCGAAAGCCGGATGATTTGAGGCTGGATGTACCCTCCGTCGCAGTGGAGTGGGCCCATTCTCCGGGGGCGGCCTCGAGCCGCTGCGCGACTCGCTGGCAAATGGCGCAGCGCCAAGACGCGGCCAAAAAAGCGTGTCGCCACGGATCTTATCTCGATGTTCTTGCCCATAATCTCATCCGCAGTGGAGCCACTCCCGGGGTTTATGCGCGAGGATCGCGCTCCAGCCGCCCGAGCCGAACGCTCGGGGGATGTCAGGCTTTGGGCGCAACGCTGAGGCCTTGGACCTTGTGCCGTGCGATGAGATGCGAGACCAACCCGGAAGCCTTCGCCTCTTCGACGAAATCGCGCAAGAAGGCGGCGCCCGCCGCGTTTTTCCGGGGGGTGCCGATCGCCTGCTGAACCGACATGAACTTCCCGTCGATGATGTGCGCGCCGGGCAGTTCTTTCAGGTCCGACAAGAGCCGCGGCCTGAGCCCGGCGAGCGCCTCCAATTTGTCCCGCACGAATCGCTCATAGGCGCTGTCTAGCGTCTCGGACCGCATGAGCTCGGCATGCCTGATATTGCGGTCGAGCCACAGGCCGTAGGCGGCCCGCCCGGTCACCGCGATACGCACGCCTGCAGCGTCGACCTCGGCGATGGTTCGAAGGGGCGAGCCCGCAGGTACGAGATAGGTCGCCTCGATCTCGCAATAGGCGGGGGTGAACGTGATCGCCTCTGCGCGCTGCGGCTCGGCGCCGATGAGCCCGATGTCCCAGACACCATCCGAGGCAGCATCGGCGAGCTCGCCAGGCGATTTGAAGGTAAGGTATTTCACCTCGACGCCGAGGCGGTTGGCGACCTCGCGCGCCATGTCGGGCGCGACGCCCTCGGGATCGCCTGCCGGGCTCTTTCCCGTCACCAAGAGGAAATTCGAGAGGTTGATGGCCGCGCGCAGGACGCCCGTGAGCGCGAGCTCGGCAACGATTTTCGGCGACATGGGCGGGCGATGCTCCAGGCGAAACGATCATTCATCCTATGTTGCCGTGTTCCGGGAGCGCAATGATCCGGATCGCAGGTGTGGACGCTATGCGGCGGATGTCCGCTAAGCTGCGGGACCGTGCATTCCCCGACGGCAAGGGTCTTGTCGAGTCCACAACTAACTGGGGGCGACCGCAGCGGCCCGCTATGCTAGGCTGAAGCGGGGCTGCCGAAGAAGCATCATGTTGTTTCGTCCCGCATTTGCTCTGGTCATGGCGGCCGGACCGTTCGGCCGCCGCTGCGATGTCGTGGCGTGCTGAGTCAGCGATGCGAGGCATCCGAACCTCCGGCAGTATCCGAATTCTCCGGCCTCAAACCGGATGAATCACTGGCGCGGCGACGGCATGATTGGGGGACCCATGTTCAAGAAAATGCCGACCATCCTCGCCCTTGTTGTGATGATTTCCTGGGGCGGACCCGCGATCGCGAGCGAAAAGTGCCCCGTCAACGACACTGATCCGGAGAAGGCCGGGTCCTATGTGAAAGCGGTCGAAGCCGCCGTGCTCAACGCGCCGAATTGCGAGCGTGCATACAGAATACTCGAAGCCTGCCAGCTCGGTTCGACCGCGGACAATACGCTCGCCGATATGGTGCAATCGGAATGCGAGCGGATGTTCATGGACAAGGCCGATGCCGCCGTGAAGAAGGCTTACAAAAGGGCGCAAGTCCGCTGCGAAAGGATTGCCGAGAGAAATTCGGGCACGATGTATCAATCCTTTGCGGCAGTCTGCCTGGCCCGCGCCGCGCGCGATTTCGCCCGCAAATATTCCAGCGCGAAATAGCCGGATACGATTTTTTTGCAAGGCCCGCGCGCTGTGCTGATGAGATAATCAGCCCCGCCGACGCGGCCCGACGCGGCCGCGGTGCGACACACTCCCGCTGCCTCCGGATGAACCCACCGTGCTGGCGATAATGCGTTCTCCTTGCGTTCCAATCGCGATTCCGCTACGAAGGTTTGAAATTCCGCGCAACCCTGGTTGCCCGTTTTTGACAAGTTAATCCTGAAAATGCCGACGCTATGCAAGACGCATCCGCGCCCATTCGCGGCATCCCCGGCCATGTCGAGCGCAACTTCAGGCGGAAATGAGAGCTGGAATCTTTCCCGCAGAAATGTGTCGGACTGCCCTTCCTTCTCCGGTTCACCAGAGAGGGTTGCCGCATATTCTTGAGCGCCAGCGCACTCTTCCCTCTCCCCCGCGGGCCCCCGCGGGAGAGAGACGCGCCCAGTGTCGTGGAAAGTGCTGGACTGCCGTATTTTTCGGTGTCGTTGACAGCGATGTTGCACTGCAACATGATGCGGGATGCCCAGCCGCTGAGAAAGCCCGCTCGAACTGTATTTTCCCTGTTATTAACAGTAGGTGCGCCGCAACATGAGCGGGCTGGTCGGGTGCCCGAGAAGCCGTGCCATCGGCCCGGCGTCGGGGTTTTCGCAATGGCCGCACTTGGTGTGGCCATCCACGCCTTTGCTCGAGCAAGGGGTTAGGCGTGGATGGCCATCAGGGGCTCAGCGGCCGGCGAACCCGCGCCATGAGCGCTCCTGCTGTATTTCGGCTGTATTTGCAGCGGCGCCGCGATGCAGGAGAATGCCGCCGCACGCAAGAATGTTCCTGTTATGTTCTTGACTGGCGAACGGCGCTGCGATAGAACTCACCGCGTCTGGCGACTGCACTCATCTGCGGGTCGTCGCTCGCCATGGAAGGGCTGCAGATGGGCGCTTGGGGAACTGGAATTTTCGAGAATGACGAGGCCTGCGATTTTACTGGAACCGTTGCCGAAAGCGACGGCCTCTCGGCATTGGAAATTGCGCTCGATCGGGTTTTGAACGCCGGATCTGCGGATCTCGAGGCGCGCGAAGCCGAAGAAGGTCTTGGCGCCGCCGACATCGTCGCGCGCCTTGCAGGGCAGTTCGGCGAGCGGACCGCTTATACGGAAGAGATCGACGAATGGGTCGAGCGCCAGAAATCGCCGCCGACCGCTGCTCTCTTGGAGAAAGCCCGCCTTGCGATCACACGGGTCCTGTCGAAACCGTCGGAGCTCTTGGATTTGTGGGCGGAGACCGAGCATTTCGTAGCCTGGAAGAGCGCAATCGAAGAGCTTTCGAAGCGTCTCCAAAGCGCGGCGACAGACAAAGGATGACGGATGAGCCAACGGCAAGGCTGGTTCATCCGTCTTCTGTCTTCTGTTAAACCAGCCTCGATTGCTCCTTGGCGGCGGCGATGAAGCCTTTGAACAAGGGATGCGGATCGAAGGGGCGCGATTTCAGCTCCGGGTGGAACTGCACGCCGATGAACCAGGGATGGTCCTCATATTCGATCGTCTCGGGCAGCACGGCGTCCGGGGACATGCCGGAGAAGACGAGGCCCTTATCCTCGAGTCGCTCGCGATAGTCGCGGTTCACCTCGTAACGATGGCGATGGCGCTCGAAGATGCGCGTCGAGCCATACATCGCGGCGATCTTCGTGTCCGGCGCGAGAATGGCCTCATAGGCGCCGAGCCGCATGGTGCCGCCGAGATTGCCGCCGGCGCGGCGCCGCTCCAGCTCGTTGCCGCGCATCCATTCGGTGAGCAGGCCGACCACCGGCTCTCGCGTCGCGCCGAACTCGGTCGAGTTCGCCTCGGCGATGCCGGCGAGCGAGCGCGCCGCCTCGATCACCGCCATCTGCATGCCGAAGCAGATGCCGAAATACGGCACCTTGCGCTCGCGCGCGAAGCCCGCCGCCTTGATCTTGCCCTCGGCGCCGCGCTGGCCGAAACCGCCCGGTACCAAGATGCCATGCACATGCTCGAGATAAGGTGCCGGGTCCTTGCTCTCGAAGATCTCGCTCTCGATCCAATCGATATTGACCTTGATGCGGTTGGCGATGCCGCCATGGACCAGGGCTTCGATGAGCGATTTATAGGCGTCCTTCATGCCGGTGTATTTGCCGGCGACCGCGATCGTCACCTCGCCTTCAGGGTTGGCAAGCGTCTCTCCGATCTTCTTCCAGCGGGACAGGTCCGGCGGCCTCGGCGCCTCGATGCCGAAGGCTGCCAGCACTTCATCGTCGAGGCCCTTGGCGTGGTAGGCGACGGGCACATCGTAGATCGAGGCGGAGTCTCGCGCCTCGACCACGGCGCTCGCTCGCACATTGCAGAACAAGGCGAGCTTCTTGCGCTCGGCCGCCGGTATCTCGCGATCCGTGCGGCACAAAAGGATGTCGGGCTGGATGCCGATCGAGCGCAGCTCGGCGACCGAATGCTGGGTCGGCTTCGTCTTCAACTCGCCGGCGCTCGGGATGTAGGGCAGGAGCGTCAGATGGATATAGATCGCCTGGCCGCGGTCGAGATCATTGCCGAGCTGGCGAATGGCCTCGAAGAAGGGCAGGCCCTCGATGTCCCCGACCGTGCCGCCGATCTCGACCAGAACGAAATCGAAGCCTTCATTGCCGGAAACCACGAACTCCTTGATGGCGTTCGTCACATGCGGGATCACCTGGATGGTGGCGCCGAGATAGTCTCCGCGCCGCTCCTTGGTGATGATGTCGAGATAGATGCGGCCCGTGGTGATATTGTCGTCCCTGGTCGCGGCGCGACCGGTGAAGCGCTCATAATGGCCGAGATCGAGATCGGTCTCGGCGCCGTCATCGGTGACGAAGACTTCGCCATGCTGATAGGGCGACATCGTGCCCGGATCGACATTGAGATAGGGATCGAGCTTGCGTAGCCGCACCGAATAGCCGCGCGCCTGCAGCAGCGCACCGAGCGCCGCCGAAGCGAGACCTTTGCCAAGGGAGGAGACCACGCCGCCAGTGATGAAAATATACCGCGTCATGGGGTTTGACCTTTAGCAAGCCCAATCTGATTCGGGAAGCCCTCGAATCCTGCCGCCTGGCATGCGTCGAACGCGTCGAACCCGGCCTACACCCGGTCCGCGCGCCATGGCCCGGCCAGCGCAGGCATCGATTTCATGTCTCGATTCTGCTAGGTATCCGGCGTCCGCGCACCATGAAAGGGTCCGGCCCGCGAGCCGCCGCCGGTGCATTGCCGCTGCAAATGAAGATGGGTCTTGGAAAAGTTGACGACCCGGAGCACTCTCGATGATCAAAGCCGATAGGCTCATTACCTGGACCGTGATTCTCCTCTTCAGCGCCGCCGCAGGCGTGTTCTTCAATCTCGCCGTTCTGCCCTATGGACGGCCCATGATCGGGGCGGTCTTCGGGCTCTTCACCGGCGTTCCGATGCTCGCCTTCATGCGGGGGATGTTCCTGTCGGGCCTCCAGCAGCGGCTGCGGCAGCTGGCCTTTCCGCTCTATGCCCCGGCATCGCTTGCGATCTATGTGGCGATGATCGCGGCAAGCACCGCCCTCGCCGGTAGCCTGCTCTGGGCGCTGGGCGCGATGCCGGGGCATAGTTTCTGGGAGGTGGCCATCGTCTCTCCGGTGGACCTTATCTATGCGCTCTCGATCCTGGCGATCATCATGTTCATGCTCCGGGTCAGGGACCTGATCGGGGGTGAAGTCTTCCTCAGCCTGCTGACCGGGCGCTATCACAAGCCGAAGTCCGAGGAGCGCATCTTCCTGTTCATCGATGTCGTCGGTTCGACCCAGTTCGCCGAGCGCTTCGGCGACTTGCGGACGCAGGAGTATCTGGGTCGCTTCTTCGCTTCCCTCGCCGAGCCCGTGCGCCGCTACCGGGGTGCGATCGATGATTATGTCGGAGACCTCGCCATCGTCACCTGGCCGCTTCAGCGAGGCATCGACGACGCGCGTTGCGTGCGCTGCGTGTTCGCGCTCATGGAGCAGATCTCGCAAGATGCGAAGACCTGGCGATCCCAATTCGGGACCGTGCCGCGTTTCCGGGCAGCGCTGCATGGCGGCTTTGTCGTAGCCGGAGAGATCGGCGTCGATCGGCACAAGATCGCGTATTTCGGCGATACGGTGAACACCACGGCACGCCTCGAGACGCTGTGCCGCGACCTCGACGAGCCGGTGCTGATATCGGCCGAGGTCTTGTCGCGCATCAAGGCCTTGCCGGCCGATGTGCGCGCCACCAATCTCGGCTTGCACGATCTGCGCGGCCGCGATCATCCGCTGGCGGTCGCGGCGCTCTCGCCCGTGCCTGCTGCTCAGCTTGCGGCAGCTGTGCGGGTCGCCGCCTAGTGATGCGAATTTCGGATTCGCTTGCTCTAGCCGGGGAATACGCCTTTCGATCGCGAGGGTGCGCGTCCCGCGCACCATCCTTGCGCCAAGACGGGCGGCGAGACGGCGCGCCTCCGCGTCGCCCTTATTGCGGCAGGGGCACCTGCGGGCCGCTCGCCGGCGCCGGCCGACCGGGCTGAGGGGTTGCTCCGCCACCCTCCTGCATCTGCTTCAACTGATCGAGCACGGTCTGCCCGCCGGCCGGCGCGCCTGCGGGTGCGGCCGGCTGGCCCGGCGCAGGCGTCGTGACGGCGGCAGGCGACGTGTCGAGGATCGAAGCAGGTTTCTTGCCATAGGTCTGGAGCATGGTGAGCAGGATGCTGGTGAGGAAGAAGCCGGCCGCCAGCACGGTGGTGGCGCGTGTCAGGGCGTTCGCCTGACCGCGGCCCGTGAGGAAGCCCGAGACGCCGCCCGAACCGCCGCCGAGGCCTAGTCCACCCCCCTCGGAACGCTGGAGCAGGACGACGACGACGAGCGACAGCACGATGATGAGGTGGACGACGATCAATACATTTTGCATGAAGCAGCTCGGTTGGGCTGGCGCGCCAGAGATCGATTTCGCCATGGCATGTAGCAGCGCCGGCCGGTGTTTTCCAGCCGCGACCGCCGCGACATGTCGCGCTTGCTGCCCGCGGGCCTGCTGGACAGCGCTGCTCCTCGCTGCTAGCGCCTTCCGTATCGACCTCCACGAAAACCGGCATGAAGATCATCGTCACCGGCATTGCCGGATTCATCGGCTCGCATATTGCGCGGCGGCTGCTGCGCGAGGGGCACGTGATCGTCGGCATCGACGATCTCAACGACTATTATGCCGTCGGTCTCAAGCGCGATCGGCTCGCCGATATCGCCCGCACGGGGCCGTTCGAATTCGTCGAAGCAGACATTGCCGATCTATCGATGATGCGCGGTCTGTTCGCGGCGCATCGCGATGCGACCCACATCGTGCATCTCGCGGCGCAGGCGGGCGTGCGCTATTCGCTCGACCGGCCCGAGCTTTACATCCGCGCCAACGTCATGGGCCAGATGGCGGTGCTCGAAGCCGCGCTCGAGCTCGACCGTTGCGCGCATGTGCTCTATGCCTCGACCTCTTCCGTCTACGGCGCCAACCGCGAGCTCCCGTTCTCGGTCGGCCAGCGCGTCGAGACCCCCGTCTCGCTCTACAGCGCCACCAAGCTCGCGGGCGAGCACATCGCCTATACCTATGCCCATCTTCACGGCCTCGCCGCGACGGGCTTTCGTTTTTTCACGGTGTATGGACCCTGGGGCCGCCCCGACATGTCCTACTACAGATTCGCGAGCGCCATCGCGGCGGATGAACCGATCGTCATCCACGGTTTCGGCGAGATGTCGCGCGACTTCACCTATGTCGACGATGTCGTCTCCGGCCTTGTCGCGGCGCTCGAACGTCCGCCCATGGCCGACGCGGCCGGCGCGCGCCACAAGCTCTATAATATCGGCAATAGCCGTCCGACGCCCCTTCTCGAATTCGTCGACCTCGTCGAACGAGCGATGGGCCGCAAGGCGAAGCGCGTCATGGTTCCGGTTCAGCCTGGCGAGATGGTCAGCACCTACGCGGACATCAGCGAAGCGCGGCACGACCTCGGCTTCGAGCCATCGACGCCGATCGAGACCGGCGTCGAGGAATTCGTGCGCTGGTTCAAGGCCTATCACCAGACGAACTAGGGCGTGTTGACATACAGCCCGTGGCCGGGACGCGAGTCGTTTTGGTCCGGCAAGCAGGAGGCGATCGCAGCCAATATGTCGATATT
>JBIOEJ010000166.1:0-10935 GCA_044445965.1 Hyphomicrobiales bacterium | reverse complement strand
CGCTCGCCCGCTTCAAGGACCTACAAGACATCATCGCGCTCCTCGGGGTCGAAGAGCTCGGAGCGAGCGACAGGCTGATCGTCAAGCGAGCCCGCCGGCTCCAGCGTTTCCTCAGTCAACCATTCGTGGTGACGGAAGCCTTCACCGGCAGGCCCGGCCGCAGCGTCCGTCGCGCCGACACGCTCGCCGGCTGCCGCGCCATTCTTGACGGCGAGACCGACGACTGGGCCGAGAGCTCGCTCTATATGATCGGAACCCTGCATGAGGCGCGCCAGAAGGAGGCTGCCTCCGCCAGAAAGGAAGGCCGGTCATGAGGCTGCGCATCGTCACGCCGCTCTCGGTCGTCGTCGATGAAGACGGAGTCCTTGCCCTGCGCGCCGAAGACGCCACCGGTAGCTTCGGGATACTGCCCCGGCACGCGGATTTCCTCACCAGCCTGGCTATCTCCATTGTGACTTGGGAAGGCAGCAATGGCACGCGGCACTACTGCGCGGTGCGCCGTGGCGTCCTCTCGGTCGTCGGTGGGCACGACATCACCGTGGCGACGCGCGAAGCGGTACCGGGGGACGAGCTCGCAACCTTGGACGAGACGGTCCTCGGTCGCTTCCGCACCGATATCGAGACCGAGCGGACCGAGCACGTCGAAAGCACCCGTCTTCACCTCAACGCGATCCGGCAGATCGTGCGCCATCTTCGGCCGGATCAGCCTGGCGGTTCCGGGATATTCTCATGACCGCGCCGGAGCAAGCGCCTACGCCTGAGCCCGAGACAGGGCCGGACGAGCAGGATCCGCTGGTTAAGGGGGTTCGACTGCGCGGTGAGCGCCACCAGCGCTGGCTGCGCGAGGGAGACCCGTCGGTGGCGCGCCGGCTCGCCCAGATCGGCGTGCTCGGCTGGATCATCATCGTGCCTATGCTGATCGGCGTATTCCTAGGCCGTTGGCTCGATCAAAGGTTCAACTCCGGAATCTTCTGGACCGCCCCACTCCTGATGCTCGGATTGGCGCTTGGATGCTGGTCCGCCTGGAAATGGATGAAGAGCGCATGACCCTTTCCTTGTCCGATGCTCTGCCGACCTGGGCCGAGCTTCTCGGTGTTGCCACCCATCTGGCTGCGGGGATCATACTGGGTATCCTGTATTTTCGCAGCCTTTGGTGGAGCGTCTGCCGGCTTGCCGGCGGCGGTCGCGTGGTGACCACCATCGCCTTGACGATCAGCCGTTTCGTTTTTCTTGGCGGCTTGCTGACCTTGGCGAGCCTGGAAGGTGCGTTGCCGCTGCTCGCGCTGGCGCTCGGCGTGCTCATCGCTCGTTCCACGGTCATGCGCCGGGTCCGGGAGGCCACACCATGACCTCGCCGCTCACCAGCACCGCGCTTTTCCATCTGGGTCCGGCAGCGATCACCCCGGGCGTCGTGGCCACCTGGGTGATCATGGCGGTGCTGGTCATCGGCGGCATCCTCGTCAGCCGCCGCCTTTCGCTCCTTCCGTCGGCGACCCAGTCGGTCTTCGAGCTCATCGTTGATGCCGTGGACGGCCAGATCCGCGATACGATGCGGGTCGAGCCTGCCCCCTATCGCGCCTTCATCGGCACGTTGTTCGCCTTCATCTTCGTCGCCAACTGGTCCTCGCTCGTGCCCGGTCTCGAACCGCCGACGGCCCATATCGAGACCGATGCGGCGCTCGCGCTCCTCGTCTTCGCCGCGGTGATCTGGTTCGGTATTCGCGCGGGCGGCCTGCGCGGCTATCTCGCCACCTTCGCCTCGCCCAACCCGATCATGATCCCGCTCAATTTCCTCGAGAGCCTGACGCGTACCTTCTCGCTGCTCGTGCGCCTGTTCGGCAACGTCATGAGCGGCGTCTTCGTGATCGGCATCGTGCTGTCGCTCGCAGGCCTCCTCGTGCCGATCCCGCTGATGGCGCTCGATCTTCTGACGGGCGCGGTGCAGGCCTACATCTTCGCGGTGCTGGCGATGGTCTTCATCGCCGGCGCGGTCGGCGAAGCAAAGCCCGCCCCGGACAACTCCAGCCAAAGGACGTTCCCATGAACTGGCTAGCCCTCGTCAGCATCGTATCGGCCGCCATGGCGGTCTCCTTCGGCGCGATTGGCCCGGCATTGGCCGAAGGGCGCGCCGTGGCGGCGGCGATGGATGCGATAGCGCGCCAACCGGAGGCTGCCAACACCATCTCCCGGACGCTGTTCGTCGGGCTTGCGATGATCGAGACCATGGCGATCTACTGCCTGGTGATCGCGCTGCTCCTGCTGTTCGCCAACCCGCTGCTGAAGTGACGCCATGACCGTCGATTGGTGGACGCTTGGCATTCAGGCCGTCAACGTCCTCATTCTGGTCTGGCTGCTCGCACGGTTCTTTTGGCGCCCGGTCGCGGCCATGATCGAGCAGCGCCGCGCCACGGCGCGGCGGATCCTGGCCGAGGCGGAGACTAAGCGCAGGCAGGCGACTGACGCGCTCGCCGAGATCGAGCGGACGCGCGCTGGCTTCGACAAGGAACGCGAGGCGATCATCGCCGCGGCTCACGAGGCCGCGGAGCAAACGCGCAAGGCGCTTCTCGCCTCGGCGGCGAAAGAGGCGGCGGCGATCGAGGCATCGGCTGGAGCGGCGATCGAGAAGGAGCGGGACGCAGCCGAGAAAGCCTGGGCCGAGCGAGCGAGCCGGCTTGCGGTTGAAATCGCCGAGCGCCTCGTTGCCCGCCTCGACGGCCCGGTGGTGAGCGCCACCTTCCTGGATTGGCTCCTCCACGAGATCCGGATTCTGCCGAGCCCTGTACGCAACGCCGTAGCGGCGAACGGCGTCGTGCTCGAAGCGATAAGCGCGACACCGATCGATCCCGCCGACCAGGAACGCTACCGGCAGTTGATTGGCGAGGCGTTCGGAGCTCGCCCGGAGATTACCTTCAAAGTGGATTCTGCCCTCATCGCTGGCCTGGAACTGCACGGCCCTCACCTTGTCGTCAACAATAGTTGGCGCGCCGATCTCACCAAGATCCTTGCGGACCTCGCGCATGACAACCGATTCTGACAGCGCAGCGGACGTCTGGCTCGATCACGCCCGTGCGAAGCTCGTCGCCGCAACGCTCGGGCCGCAGACCGAGCAGATCGGCCGGGTGGAAGAGGTCGGGGACGGCATCGCGCTCATCTCCGGGCTGCCCACTATCCGGCTCGATGAGTTACTGCGCTTCGACAAGGGACAATTCGGCTTCGCCCAAGTGCTCGAGCGCGGTCATGTCGGCTGTGTCCTGTTTGACGATGTGAACGCCATCGAGGCCGGCGACACGGTGCACGGCACGGGCGATGTGGTGCGCGTGCCGGTCGGGCCGGGACTGCTCGGCCGGGTCGTCGACCCCCTGGGGCGTCCGCTCGACGGCAAGGGACCGATCGGCGCGGCTATCAGCGAGCCGATCGAGCGCCCAGCGCCCGCGATCATCGACCGCGATCTGGTGACGGAGCCTGTTCAGACCGGCCTCGTCGTCGTCGACACCCTGTTTGCCCTTGGCCGCGGCCAGCGCGAGCTCATTATCGGGGACCGCGCCATCGGCAAGACCACGATCGCCATCGACACGATCATCAATCAGAAGACGAGCGACATGGTCTGCGTCTACGTCGCCGTTGGTCAGAAGAGCTCGAGCGTCCGTCGCGCCATCGACGCGATCACGGCCTTTGGGGCGCCCGAGCGCTGCATCGTCGTCGTGGCGGGGTCATCGAGTTCACCTGGATTGCAATGGATCGCGCCTTTCGCCGCTTTCACCATGGCGGAGTATTTTCGCGATCGCGGCCAACATGCCCTGATCGTGGTCGACGACCTGACCAAACACGCTGCGAGCCATCGGGAGATCGCCTTGTTGACGCGCCAGTCGCCTGGTCGCGAGGCCTATCCCGGTGATGTCTTCTATGTTCATGCGCGGCTTCTCGAACGAGCCGCCAAACTGTCCAAGGATAAGGGCGGCGGTTCGCTGACAGCGCTGCCGATCGCCGAGACCGATGCTGGCAATCTCAGCGCCTACATTCCGACCAATCTCATTTCGATCACCGACGGCCAGATCGTGCTCGACGTCAGGCTGTTCCACGAGGGACAGAAGCCTGCGGTCGACGTCGGCACGAGCGTCAGCCGGGTCGGAGGCAAGACCCAGGCCCATGCGCTTCGAGAGGCGGCGGAGACGGTGCGCCTCGACTATGCTCAGTTCCTCGAACTGGAGACATTCACGCGCTTTGGCGGAATGCCGGACACTCGGGTCCGCAATCAGCTGACTCGAGGTGCACGAATTCGCGCTATCCTTGATCAGCCGCAGCACGCACCCCTGCGGCTTGCTGACGAGGTGGCCCTGGTCCTGGCAGTGCAATCCGGTCTTCTGGATCCGCTTCCACTGCCGGCCGTGGCCGCGTTCAGGCAAGGCCTGCGCCAGGCGCTCGATAGTGGCGCCCAAGACGCGGTCCGCCTGATTGAGGATATCGGCACGCTCGACGACGCGCGAAGGCATTCGCTTCACGAGACACTGCGACGATATGTTCAGACGCTGGCCCCGGCCGCAGCAGCGCCAAAGGCGGCCAGGCAGCCATGACAGGGCGTCTCGCGGACATCAGCGCTCGCATCGACGGTATCCGCCAGCTCGGCGCTGTGGTGAATGCAATGCGCGGCATTGCCGCGGCGCGCGCCCAGCAGGCACGTGGCCAGCTCGTCGCCGTCGACGGCTATGCGGCGACGATCGCGCTCGCCATCGGGCGCGCCCTCGCGCTGGTCCCCGCCGCCCGCTCCGGCGCTGCGCGTCGATCGAGCCGATCGGCTCTGGTGCTATTCTGTGCCGAGCAGGGATTCGCCGGCGCCTTCAGCGAGCGCGTGCTCGATGCCGTCAGCACGGACCTCTCTACATGCGAACTGTTCCTGATCGGTACGCGGGGCCGTGCGGTCGCCGCCGAAAGGGGCGTGGTCGCCGGCTGGAACAGCCCGATGCCGTCACATTCGCTCGGTGTTCCCAAACTTGCCGATCGAATCTCCGAAGCGCTCTATACCCGCATCGCGACCGGAGAGATCGACCGCCTCGACGCCGTCTTCGGCCAATGGCAGACCAGCCATGGCATCCACATCGAACGCCGCCACTTGTTCCCCCTCGACATGTCGAGCTTTCCCCGCCCGACGGATGCTAATTCGCCACTGTTGAACTTGGCGCCCGAGCTGCTCTTACGCGAGCTCACCGCCGATTACATGCACGCGCAGCTTTGCAACGCCGCCCTGTACGCCTTCGCGGCGGAAAACGAGGCCCGCATGCAAGCGATGGCCTCGACGCACGGCCAGATCGAGCGCCAGCTTTCCTCGTTGCAGGCGACCCAGCAGCGCGTGCGGCAAGAGGAGATCACCTCGGAAATCATCGAGCTCGCCGCCGGCGAGACGGCGAGCCGGGGCCATGCGCGCGGGGAAATGCCGTAGAGCCTTCCCGGGCCCTCAACTCGACACGAACAGGATCGAATGTTGCAGGTTCTCCAGCACCGCGGCCGCGATCCTGCCGAAATACAGCGTCTCGCCGGCCGGGCGGCCGACCCCCATGACGACGAGATCATAACGCCCGAGGCGCGCTTGTCGGAGGATGGCATCCTCGGGTGCCATATCGAGCCGCAAGGCTGTTCGGATCGGCGTGTCATAGCGGTCGGCCAGCTCGACGATGTCCTTGAGGATGGCTTCCTCGTGACTCCGGCTCATGCTCGGCCGTTTCGGGCGGCGCTGCGCGGCGCTGAGCCCGACCCTGCCCATGACATAGAGCGCCGTCACCGCGCTGCTGCCGGCACGCGCCAGGGCGAGTGCGACCTCGGCGCCCCGCCGCGAGACTTTGTTGCCGCGGACCGGCACCAGGATGTTCAAGCGACCCTCCGGTGGTTTCCGCAAATGCGCGCCGCGCGCCACGCTCACCGCGATGGGCCCTTCGAACCCGGCCGCCATCCGGGCGATCTGCTCGTGGAAGCCGCCATGGGCTGCCGTCGTCCTTTCGATGCCGATCATCAGGAGACCGTATCCCTTTCGCGCCTCTCTGGTCACGACCGCCTCCGGCTCGAGAGACTCGACGCGCAAGGCCACGTCCAGCCGTCGCGCCCTGGCCATCCGCACTTCCGTCTCGCCAATTTCGTTCACGCCGCTCAAGGGCGCTTCGACGCGTCGCGCCGGCGCCGTCTCGCCGCCTCGAACCGATTCATCCCGCCCCAGATGCAGGACTGTCATGGGGATTCCGCGCGATCTCGCGAGCCTGTCGGCAAGGTGGTGGGCGAGCTTGCCGTTTGGACTGTCGTCCACGGCGACGAGCAGGCGCTCGATATTGGTGAGGAATCCCGTCGCCTCGAACGCTTCGCGCTCGAGGCGGACGCGCTCGTCGTCCCGCAGCGGCAGCCGCGACAAAGCCCAGCGCAGGGTCGGCGGCATCGCCATCGTGGTGACCACCGCCATGGCGACGATCATCGTGAACAGATCCTGGCTCAGCGCGCCCATCGATAAGCCGATCGAAGCGACAATCACCTCGGTCGAGCCACGGGCGTTCATGCCGCAACCGAGCGCCAGGGATTCTCGTGTGCTGAGGCCGCCGAGTGCGCCGCCGCAGAACGCTCCGGCGAACTTGCCTAGGCTCGCGATCAAGATCACACCGATGGCCAAAAAGAGCAAAGTCGGGTTTGCGAGGATGGTCAAGTCGGCGTGCAGGCCGGCAAGCGAAAAGAAGATGGGCATGAACAGAGCGACGACGAGGCCCCGCAATTGTTCGTCGATGTGGCGGGTCAGGATCGGCGACTCGCCGACGAGAATTCCGGCCACGAACGCACCCAGCACGGTGTGCACGCCGATGAGATGGGTGGTGAGCGCCATCATGCCCATGATGACGAGAATTGCGGTGACCACCGGCGCTTCGCTGACGAAATTGTCGTTGGTCCAACGGATGACGGCGAACACCAGGCGCCGCCCGAGCGTAAAGCTCAGCGCGAGAAAGATCGCCGTGCCGAGCACGCTTCGTCCCAAGGCGAGCGCGTCCACCCGTCCGTGAACCGCAAGGCCGAAGGTGATCGCGACGATGACCCATCCGACCGTATCGTCGATGATGGCCGAAGCGATCAGCGCCATCCCGACGTTTCGACGCATGAAGCCCATCTCGCGCACGACCATTGCGACGATCTTCAGCGAGGCGATCGACAGCGCCGTGCCGAGAAATAGCGAGGTGATGATCCGCTGGTCGGGTTTCGGCAGCATTGCGGCGGGTAACAGCTCGCCCAGCGCGAACCCGCAGGCGAAGGGCACCGCGATGCCTGCGAGCGACGCGCTGATGGCGGCACGACGCGCCCGCTTGACCAGCCCGAGGTCCGTCTCCATCCCGGTCAGCAGCAACAGCATCAGGATGCCGAGCTGCGAGACGGCGTCGATCATGCTCTGCTGTTGCGGACTTTCCGAGAAGACCGCCCGTTGCGCCTCCGGCCAGACCGCACCGAATACGGAAGGGCCGAGCAGGATTCCGGCGATCAGCTGCCCCATGACGGCCGGTTGCCCGATCCGCTGCATCGCCTCGGCCGTCAGGCGTCCCACGAGAAGCAGCAGAACGATCTGCGCGAGGAAGAGCGCCTCCGATGCAGCCTGCATTCCCGTCCTCCGCGGCGCCTTCAGTGCATCGCTCCAAGATCGCGACGAGGCTTTGCGATGGATCAAGGGCCGCAGGCGAGAAAAGGACGCAGTTTCGGATATACAGGGGAGCAAGATCACCGCAGGATGGAGGTATCGGCCCCTTCGTCCGGCAGATATCGGATAGTCGTCGGCCTTCGCCGGAATGTCGGACCGAGCCGTCATTGGCTAGGCGCCCGATTCCGGTTCGCGGCCAGCGATCCTGTCGCCCGGCCGTGAAGATGGGGAACGCAAAGCGCAGGTGGGATATGCGGTGGAGAGGCATTGCGGTCGCGGTTGTCGTCATCGTGGCGTGCTTGATCGCACTGAACCTCGCGAGCGATGTCCTGGTCGATTGGCTCTGGTTCTCGACCGTCGGATATCGCGACGTGTTCTGGACCATCTTCGGCGCCAAAGCCGTCCTGTTTCTCGCGGTTTGCTTAGGCTCGGCAGTCCCGCTTTGGGCGTCGGGAACGCTGGCGCTCCGCTTTGCCCGGCCGCGACGGTCTTGGCTTCCCGCGGCCTTCGGCCAGGGATCCGGAACCGTGCGGACCAATATGCCCGAGCTGCTCGGGCTGCCGGCCCCGCACCTTCCCTGGCGTTTGTTCGTTCCGGGGATCGCCATCGTCCTCGGCATCGTGATCGCCGCGGGCGAGAGCGGCAATTGGGACACGCTCCTGCGCTTCATCCATCAGGCGCCCTACGGGGAGAGCGACCCCCTCTACGGCAAGGATATCGGCTTCTATCTGTTCTCGCTTCCAGCCTATGTCGCGCTCAAGGACTGGATGCTGGTGACGCTGTTCTTCAGCGCCTTGATGGCGGGCACGGTGTACTGGGCGCATGGGGACATCGTGCCCGACGCTCCGGGTCGGCGCATGTCGCCGGCAGCCATAGCCCACGGCTCCGTACTGCTCGGCCTCTACTTCGCGGTGAAGGCCTGGTCCTATGGGCTTGACCGCTTCCTGCTGCTCTACGGCGACAACGGGGTGGTCGTGGGAGCAAGCTACACCGACATCCATGTCGAGCTGCCGATCCTCTGGGTCCTGGTCGGGCTCGCCTCGATCGCGGCCCTCGCCTCATGGGCCAATGCCTGGAGGAGGACATACAGGCTTCCTGTGGCCGCGGCGGTGCTGGTGTTTGGCAGCTCTATCGTCCTGGCGCAGCTGTTCCCGGCGCTGTTCCAACGCTTCTATGTGAAGCCGAGCGAGTTGCAGCTCGAGGCGCCCTACCTGCAGCGCAACATCGCCTTCACCCAAGAGGCGTATAAGCTGCGGCAGGTCACGGTCAAACCGTTTCCCGCCGAACAAGGCCTCACCTTCCAGTCGCTCCAGGATGACCGCGCCACCATCGACAATATCCGGCTGTGGGACTGGCAGCCGCTGATGGACACCTACGCTCAACTTCAGGAGATTCGGACATACTACAAGTTCCTCGACGTCGACGTCGATCGATACGAGCTCGACGGTTCGTATCAGCAGGTGATGCTGTCGGCCCGCGAGCTCTCGCCCTCGCTGCTTCCGCCCAACGCCCAGACCTGGGTCAACCTGCATTTGCTCTTCACGCATGGCAATGGCGTGGTCATGTCGCCTGTCACCCGCAAGTCCCCCGAAGGGCTGCCGATCTTCTATTTGCAGGACATTCCCCCGGTCGCCTCCGGCGGCCCCGCGGTGCGCGAGCCGCGCCTCTATTTCGGGCAGGGGTCCGATTCATACGTGATCGTCAAAGGCAGCACCCCGGAATTCGACTATCCGAAGGGCAAGGACAATGTCTATGCGGCCTATGACGGCGCGGACGGGGTCGGCGTCGGCGGGACCGTCCGCAAGAGTCTGTTCTCCTGGTATTTCGACGATCCGAACATCCTGCTCAGCCGCTACATCACCGGGGACAGCCGGATCCTGTTCCGCCGCAACATCCAAGATCGGGTGAAGACGATCGCCCCATTCCTCCGGCTGGACCATGACCCCTATATCGTGATCAGCGACGGCCGGCTCTTCTGGATGCAGGACGCCTACACCACGAGCCGCTGGTTCCCTTACGCCCAGGCCCTTCCCGACAGTGGCATCGACTACATCCGCAATTCGGTGAAGATCGTCATCGACGCCTATAACGGGACGGTGGACTTCTACTTGGCGGATCCCGCGGACCCGATCGTCGAAACCTACCGGCGCATCTTCCCCGGCCTGTTCAAGCCGTTCGAGGCCATGCCGCCCGACCTGCAAAAGCACATCCGCTACCCGGAGGATCTCTTCCTCATCCAGGCCCAGACCTACCGCGCCTACCACATGGACGCTCCGGAGGTCTTCTACAACCGGGAGGATCTGTGGCAATTCCCCCGCGAGCCGGCCGGCCTCGACGGCGTCAGGGGCAGCGCCGGCATCGACGCCATCAGGGGCGGTGGCGGCCTGGACGGCGTCAGGGCCGGCGCCGGCAGCAGGATGCCGCCCTACTACATCAACATGCGCCTGCCCGGCGAGGCGCGCGCCGAGTTCTTCCTCATGCTTCCCATGGTGCCGAGCCAGCGCGAGAACATGATCGCCTGGCTCGCCGCCCGCTGCGATCCGCCAGGTTACGGCGAGCTGATCGTCTATGCGTTTCCCAAGGAAAAGCTGGTCTACGGACCCTTCCAGATCGAGGCGCGCATCAATCAGAACACCGAGATCTCCCAGCAGATCTCGCTGTGGAACCAGATGGGCTCGAGGGTCATTCGCGGCAACCTCCTCGTGGTGCCGATCGAGAACTCGATCCTCTACGTGTCGCCCCTGTATCTGCGCGCCGAGACGGGCCAGCTGCCGGAGCTCAAGCGGGTGATCGCGGCCTATGGCGACCGTGTGGTCATGGAGGAGACGCTGGGCGGGGCGCTGGCGGCCCTCTTCAAGGAAACCGCCCCGGCTTACCTGGCCCCGTCGGCAGCGGCAGGCTCCGCGCCCACGGGACCCGACGATGTTCGAGCCCGCGAGGCCCTCGGCCACTATGATAAAGCGATCGAGCGCTTGAAAGCCGGCGACTGGGGCGGCTTCGGCGCGGAGCTCGACGCGCTGCGACCGCTGCTCGAGGAGCTGGCTCGGCACCAAAGCGGGCGTTAGAACTCACTTTCGCTGAAGAGGGAATCGCGGTCGTGCCACCTCTCCCCTTGCGGGCTACGGAATGGACACTTTTCCTGGGCACCAGCGCCCACCCTCTCCCCTCGCGGGGGAGGGTGCGTCGTCGTTGGCGAGGCGGGAGTGGGGGCGCTGGGGGCCGGCGGGGTTGCCGCGGTCCCGGGCGTCGGTGGTGGGGGGGGCGGCGTCTCGCGCGGGGGGGGGGGG
>JBIOEJ010000165.1:0-11013 GCA_044445965.1 Hyphomicrobiales bacterium | reverse complement strand
TGGGCGATCAACCGGGACGACATCGCCAAGAAGGTGTTCCTCGGCCACGGCGTGGTGGGCAACGATTCGCCGATCGCGCCCTCGGTGAAGTTCGCCGTCGATCCCAAGCCCCGCTACAGCTACGACCCCGAGAAGGCGAAGTCCCTCCTGAAAAAGGCCGGCATGCCGAACCTCAAGGTGAACCTCTCGGTCGCCGACACGGCCTTCAACGGCGCGATCGATGCCGCGGTCCTTTATCAGGAGCACGCCAAGGCCGCCGGCATCGACCTCAATGTCGTGCGCGAGCCGAATGACGGCTACTGGGACAATGTCTGGCTGAAGAAGCCGTGGATCGCCGGCTATTGGGGCGGCCGGCCGACCTGCGACTGGATGTTCACCGTCGTCTATGCCAAGGGCGCGGCCTGGAACGAGACCAAATGGGCCAATCCGCGCTTCAACGAGCTGCTCGTCATCGCGCGCGCCGAGACCGACGAGAAGAAGCGGGCCACCATGTACGCCGAGCTGCAGCAATTGGTGCACGACGATTGCGGAGTGCTCGTCCTGCTGTTCAACAACTATGTCGATGCCCAATCGAAGAAGCTCGCTCATGGCGACATCGCGGCGAACTGGGAGGTCGACGGGCTCAAGATCGCCGAACGCTGGTGGTTCGCCTGATCGGCCGTTCCAGGCACGCGCGCCCCTTCTCCCGCCCTTCGCGGGAGAAGGTGTCGCCACGCGGAGGAGACGGATGAGGGCGCCGATGGCGAGCCGAACCCTCCCTCATCCGCTCTTCGCTGACGCGAAGGGCACCTTCTCCCGCAAGAGCGGGAGAAGGAAGAAACGCCGGCTGGCATGAACCCGATCCTCAAGACGGTGCTGCACAGGCTGGGGCTCGGGCTCCTCACCTTGTTCATCGTCTCGATCGTAATCTTCTCGGCGGTCACCATGCTGCCGGGCGATTTCGCGAGCGCCATCCTCGGCCAGTCGGCAACGCCCGAGACGGTCGCTGCCTTCCAGCGCCAGATCGGCCTGGATCATCCGCCGGTCCTGCGCTACCTGTTCTGGATCGGCGGCGTGCTCCAGGGCAATTTCGGGGAATCCTTCTCGAGCGCCGGCAGCCTCGGCGGCGGCCATGCGAGAACGGTGGTTTCGCTCATCGCGCCGCGCCTCAAGAACACCTTGTTCCTTGCGAGCTTCGCGGCCTTGGTCGCGGTGCCGCTCTCGCTCGCGCTCGGCATGCTCGCCGCCCTCTACCGCAACAGCATTTTCGACCGTCTCGTGAACCTCGTCACCTTGACCTCGATCTCGGTGCCGGAATTCTTCATCGCCTATATCCTGATGCTGTTCCTCGCGGTCAGGCTGCCGCTCTTCTACTCGCTCGCCAATGTCTCCCCCGACACGCCCTTCCTCGAGCGCGTGGCGCGCTGCGCGCTGCCGGCCATGACGCTCGTGCTCGTCATCGTGGCGCATATGATGCGCATGACGCGCGCCGCCATCATCAATCTCCTCGCCAGCCCCTATATCGAGACCGCGAAGCTGAAGGGCGTGAAGCCCAGCCGCATCATCTTCCGGCATGCGCTGCCGAACGCCTGGGCGCCGATCGCCACCGTCATCGCCTTGAACCTCGCCTATTTGATCGTCGGCGTGGTGGTGGTCG
Source organism: Hyphomicrobiales bacterium (assembly GCA_044445965.1). GTDB lineage: Bacteria > Pseudomonadota > Alphaproteobacteria > Rhizobiales > Beijerinckiaceae > GAS188. The sequence continues at coordinate 9,377 of JBIOEJ010000165.1, read as the reverse complement.
AGGTGGTGTTCGTCTATCCGGGCATCGGCCAGCTCATGGTCGATTCCGTCTCCGCCCGCGACATCCCGGTGGTGCAGGCCTGCGCCCTCGTCTTCGCCGTGACCTATATCCTTCTCAACCTCCTGGCGGATATCGTGTCGATCGTCACCAATCCCAGATTGCTGCGACCGAGATGAGCCTCAACGCCGAGGAATTCGAGATGCTGGCGCGGGAGGGCGCGACGATCCCGCCCGCCTTGCCGACCCATGTCGTCCTCGCGCCTTTGCCGCTGCGCCGCGGCACGCTCGCCTCGGCCTGGCGGGCGCTGAAAGCGGCGCCGGTGACCGCTTGGTTCGGCCTCCTCGTCATCGCGGTCTATGCAATCCTCGCCATCTTCGCGCCGCTCATCGCGCCTTACGGCGAGTCGGCCGTCGTCGCCAACCAATACGAGCCGTGGACCGCCCAATTCCCCTTCGGCACCGACCAGCTCGGCCGCGACATGCTCTCGCGCCTCATCTACGGCGCCCGCAACACCATCGGCATCGCCGTCGCCACGACCAGCCTGTCCTTCCTGCTCGGCGGCTTTCTCGGGCTGCTCGCCTCGATCATCGGCGGCTGGACCGACCAGCTCCTGGCGCGGGCGGTCGACATCCTGATGGCGATCCCGCAGCTCATCTTCGCCCTGATGCTGCTCTCGATCTTCGGCTCCTCGGTGATCAACCTCATCTTGATCATAGCGGTGCTCGATTCGACCCGCGTCTTCCGCCTGACGCGCGCCGTCGCCATGAATATCGTCGTGCTCGATTTCGTGGAGGCGGCGCGCCTGCAGGGCGAGAACCTCGGCTGGATCATGGCGCGCGAGATCCTGCCCAATATCCTGCCGCCGCTCGTTGCCGAGTTCGGCCTGCGGTTCTGCTTCGTGTTCCTGACGATCAGCGCCCTGTCCTTCCTCGGCCTCGGCATCCAGCCGCCGACCGCGGATTGGGGCTCGATGGTGCGCGAGAACGCGACGCTGATCGCCTATGGCGATGTGACGCCGCTATTGCCGGCTGGCGCCATCGCGCTCCTCACCATCGCGGTCAATTTCGTGGTCGACTGGTTCCTCCACAAGACGAGCGGGCTCAAGGAATGAGCATCGGCGAGCGCGAACCCCTGGCCTCGCCGTCCGCCGCGGACGGCGGTGTACTCCTCGAGATCGATGGCCTCTGCATCGAGGGCAGGAGCGAGGAGCGCTGGTATCCGATCGTCAAGGGGATCGGCCTCACCCTTCGCCGCGGCGAGGTGCTCGGCCTGATCGGCGAATCGGGCGCCGGAAAATCGACCATCGGGCTGGCCGCCATGGGCTATGCGCGGCCGGGCTGCCGCATCACCGCCGGCACGGTGCGCTTCGACGGGATCGACCTCTTGACGGCCGGCGAGGCCACGCGCCGCCGCATCTGGGGCTCGCGCATCGCCTATGTGGCGCAATCGGCCGCCGCCTCCTTCAATCCGGCCCATAAACTCATCGACCAATGCGTCGAGGCCTCGGTCGGGCATCAGATCGCTGCGGAGGACGAGGCGCGCCGCGACGCCGTCGACCTGTTTCGCCGCCTGCGCCTGCCGGAGCCCGAGCATTTCGGCCTGCGCTATCCGCATCAGGTGTCGGGCGGCCAGCTGCAGCGCGCCATGACGGCGATGGCCATGGCCTGCCGTCCGGACCTCATCATCTTCGACGAACCGACGACGGCGCTCGACGTGACGACGCAGATCGAGGTGCTGGCGGCCATCAAGGATATCGTGCGCCAGTTCGATACGGCGGCGATCTACATCTCGCATGACCTCGCGGTCGTCGCCCAGATGGCGGACCGGGTGATGGTGCTGCGCTATGGCGAGCTGGTCGAGGAGGCCTCGACCCGCGCCATGCTGACCAACCCGCAGAAGGCCTACACCAAGTCGCTCTGGGCGGTGCGCTCGCTGCGCAAGGAGGAGGAGGCGGGCGAGGAGATTCTGCTCGATGTCGACGCGGTCGATGCGAGCTACGGCTCGCTCAAGGTGCTGCACGGCGTCAGCGTCAAGGTTCCGCGCGGGCGCACCGTCGCGGTCGTGGGCGAGTCGGGCTCCGGCAAATCGACGCTCGCCCGCGTCATCACCGGCCTCTTGCCGCCCGTGGCAGGCGCCGTCCGGTTCGAGGGCAAGAAGCTGCCGCCCCGGCTCAAGGACCGCGGCAAGAGCCTCTTGCGGCGCATTCAGATGATCTACCAGATGCCTGACACGGCGCTCAATCCGCGCCGCCGCGTGCGCGACATCATCGGGCGGCCGCTGCAGCACCATCTCGGGCTCGGCGGCGCGGCGCGCGAGCGCCGCCTCCTCGAGCTGCTGCATATGATCGAGCTCGACGAGCGCTTCCTCGACCGCTTGCCGAGCGAATTGTCCGGCGGCCAGAAGCAACGCATCTGCATCGCGCGCGCGCTCGCCATCAACCCCGAGCTGATCATCTGCGACGAGGTGACCTCGGCGCTCGACCAGCTCGTCGCTGAGGAGATCCTGAAGCTGCTCCTGCGGCTGCAGAAGGAGCTCGGCATCTCCTATCTCTACATCACCCATGATCTCGCGACCGTGAAGGCGATCGCCGACGAGATCGTGGTCATGTATCAGGGGCGCGTGGTGCAGAGCGGTTCGAAATCGCAAGTGCTCACCCCTCCGCACCACGCCTATACGGAGTTGCTCTTATCCTCGGTGCCGGAGATGGACCCCGACTGGCTCGACAGCCTGCTCGCCAAGCGCGGGGAGAAGGTGGCGGGGTAGGGCGAGCGCCATGACGGCCCCGGCTCCAGCCTGGCAGAGGCGCGGCTACAGCATCGCCGCGCTGCGGGTCGAGGCCCGAAGGGTTCTGCCGAGGCCCATATTCGATTTCGCCGATGGCGGCGCCGAGGACGAGCGCACGCTGCGCCGCAATATGTCCGCTTTCTCCGGCTTCGGGCTGCTGCCGCAACCCTTGCGCGGTTCGCCGAATCGCGACCTCTCCGTCGAGCTCTTCGGCAAGAGCTTGCACCTGCCGGTGCTGATCGCCCCGACCGGGCTTGCCGGCCTGTTCTGGCCCGACGGCGAATGCGCGGCGGCGCGAGCGGCCGGGGCCGCCGGCACCGCCTATTGCGCCAGCCACGCCTCGGTCGCGAGCCTCGAGGCGATCGCGGCGACGGGCGTCTCGCCTCGCTGGATGCAGGTCTTCGTCTACCGGGATCGCGGCTTCACCCGCCACTTCGCCGAGCGCGCGGCGGCCGCGGGCTACGACGCCCTGGTTCTGACGATCGACAATCAGCTCACCGGCAATCGCGAGCGCGACCTCGTCAACGGCTTCACCATCCCGCCGCGCTTCGGCCCCCTCGGCATGGCTGCGATGGCGACGAAGCTGCCTTGGCTTTGGCGGATGCGGACCGAGCTTTCCCGCATCACCTTCGCCAACTATGTCAAGCTCCTCGATGCGACCGACCTCGAGACGATCGCGGCCCGCATGCCAGCTTTGCTCGATCCCTCGCTGTCATGGCGCGATGTCGACGAGCTGCGGCGCTTGTGGAAAGGTCCGTTCCTGCTGAAGGGCATCCTGCATCCGGCGGAAGCGAGGGAAGCGGTCGCGCATGGGGTCGACGGCGTCATCGTGTCGAACCATGGCGGCCGCCAGCTCGACGGCGCGGTCTCGGCCATCGAGGCCCTGCCGGGCGTGGTCGAGGCGGTCGAAGGCCGCGTCCCGGTGCTCATGGACGGCGGCGTCCGGCGGGGAGCCGATGTCGTGACCACGCTGGCGCTCGGCGCCCGCGCTTGCCTGATCGGGAGGCCTCAGCTTTTCGGCTTGGCCATCGCCGGCGAACAGGGCGTCGCCCATGTCCTCGATATCTTCCGGCGCGAGATCGATAGGGTCATGGGGCTTTGCGGCGTCACCCGGATCGCCGATATCGGACCGGAGCTTCTCTTCAGAGGGTGAACGAAATGCCGGACTTCGCGATCGTCGACAGCCATGTGCATCTCTACGATATCGACCGCTTGCGCTATGGCTGGCTCGACGGCGTGCCGAAGCTGAAACGGACCTTTCTCCTCGATGATTTCGACCGCGCCCGCGGCAAGGTCGAGGTCGACAAGATCGTGTTCGCCGAAGTCGCCGTCGATCCCGGCCTGCATCTTCGCGAAGCGGATTTGATCCAGGCGCTCGCCGACAAGGATGCGAGGCTCGCCGGCATGGTCGCTCATGCGCCGCTCGAAAAGGGCAGGGCGGTCGAGGCCGACCTCCTCGCCTTGAAGAAGCACCGCGTTCTGCGCGGCATCAGGCGGCTGATCGAGACCGAACGCGATCCCTCCTTTTGCCTGGAGCCTCGCTTCATCGAAGCCGTCAAGCTCCTGCCGAAGCACGGCCTGAGCTTCGATATCTGCGTCAAGCACTGGGCGCTCGTCTACGGCCTCGAGCTCGCCAAGCGCTGTCCCGAGGTCTCCTTCATCCTGGACCATATCGGCAAGCCCGGCATCCGCCACGGCCTGCGCGAGCCCTGGTGGGGCCAGATCCGCGAGATGGCCGCGCTGCCGAACGTCGCCTGCAAGGTGTCGGGGGTCATTACCGAGGCCGACCATGCGCATTGGACCAAGGAAGAGGTGAAGCCCTATATCGCCCATGTGATAGAGGCCTTCGGCTTCGACCGCGTGATGTATGGGAGCGACTGGACGGTCTCGGAGCTGACCCACCCCTATCCGGCCTTCGTCGACATCCTCGACGAGGTCGTCAAGGGAGCGAGCGACGCCGAGCGGCGTAAGCTCTATCGCGACACCGCCATGCGGGTCTATCGGCTGGACGCCTAGATGGAGGGTGCGCGTCTCGCGCACCATGATCGCCGCCGCCGGGCGGCGCGACGCCGCCTCTCCGGCTCGTGCTCCCTCAATCCACGTACCGCACCCGGTCCGAGCGCATCAGCTCCTCGATCGGATCGAGCACGCCCAAGCCCTCGGCGATGCGCGCCTGCAAGGCCTGCTCGGCCGCCAGCACCTGCGCGAGGCGCGCGATCACGAGCTTGAGCATGGCGCGCGGCACGACCACCACGCCGTCGACGTCGCCGAGAACGACGTCGCCTGAATCGATCGCCACGCCCCCGCAGATGATCGGCAGCCCGATGCGGCCGGGGCCCGAGCGCACGCAGGAATTCGGCGTCACGCCGCGCGCGAACACAGGCAGCCCGGCGGCCACGATGCCGGGCGTATCGCGCACCATGCCGTCGGCGACGAGCGCGACGACGCCTTGGTTCTTCGCCATCATGGCGACATTGTCGCCGATCACCGCGGTCGTGGCGAAGGCGTCGGCGGCCGCCACGATCACGTCGCCTGGCTTGGCGACCGCCAAGGCGCCGAGGATGGCAAGATTGTCGGACGGCCCGGTCTGGCAAGTGAGCGCCGTCCCGACGAAGCCCGCGCATTGAGGATCGATCGGCTTGATGACGGCGTCGAGCGCGCCGCGACCCTCCATCGCGTCGATCAGATGCCCCGTCTGCACGCCCTTGAGCGCGTGCAGGCTCGAAGCGGCAGGGCGAGGGAAGCGCCGACGCACCGTCAATAGCGGCGGATCAACGATCATGAGGTGTCTCCTTGCGTAATGGCCTCCTCGGATACGTTCAGAGGATCAGCCTGGCCATGACGTGACCCTCACGCGTATTTATACACGACCTCCGTCATCATCCCGGTCGCCATGTGCCAGAGGTTGTGGCAGTGGAACAGCCAGCGCCCGAGATTGTCGGCGTCGAAGGCGATGGTGACCGAGCCGAGCGCGGGCACCAGCACAGTATCCCGCATGGCGCCGGCGAGCGGCTTGCCGTCGAGCGCGATCACCTGGAAGCAATGGCCGTGCAGGTGCATCGAATGCGCCATCAGCGAAGAGTTCGTCATCTCCATCACGACGCGCTGGCCTCGCTGGACCCGGATGCCTTTGTGGCTCGACCATAGCCGGTCGTTGATGGTCCACAGATAAGGCTCCATCGTGCCTGCGAGCGCGACCTTGCGCCGGGTATCCGTCTTCTTCGCCGGAAGCGGCGCGAGGGCTTCGAGTTTCGCCTCGAGCGACAGGTCGATCGCTACGGCAATCGTGTCGGCGAGCGAGGCGATCTTGACGACGGGCGCGCCCGGAGCCGCGAGCACGATGCCGGTCCGCGCCCGGTCGCCCTCGCGTTGGGCGATGACCGGCACGACGGCGCCCGCCGGCACGTCGACGAGGATATCGAGGCGCTGCCCTTGGGCGAGGGGGAAGCTCCGGCCTAAGACCTCCTTCACCGGATTGCCGTCGGCGGCGATCACCTTCGCTTCAGTCGAGTCTTGCCCCGGCGCTCCACCGAGGCCGATCCAGAAATTGGTGCCGCTCGCGGCGTTGATCACCCTCAGCCGCACCCGGCCGTTGCGCTCGGTGCGCAGCACGAGGGGATCGTCCAGCGTGCGGTCATTGGCGAGATAGGCGTCGTAGTCGATGTCGTTGAGCGCCGTATCCTCGACGGGGCCGCGCCGCATGGGCATGGCGTCGGGCCGCATCGGCGATTGGGCGGGCGGCATCGGCCCGCAATAGGCGCTCGGCATGTCCATCGGACCGTGCTCGGTCGCGGCGTCCCCCGCGATCGCGCGCAAGAGCTCGGTCGGGTCCTTGAAGCTGAAGTCGTGCAGCAGCACCGTCGCCTCCTGCGCATCGAGCGCGAGATCCTCGGCGGAGCGCACGATCAGCGGCGCGGCGAGCAGGATCTGTTCCTGGAGACCGAGATGCGAATGCATCCAATGCGTGCCCGGCCGCGCGGCGAAGTCGTAGTCTTTCGTGGCGCCATCGGCGATCGGACCCTCATAGCCCGTGTCGAGAACCCCATCCTGCGAGGGCGGGGGCGTCAGGCCGTGCCAATGCACGAGGGTCGGCTCGCCTGCCCGATTCTCGAGCGCGAAGGCAAATCGCTCGTCCGGACCGAGCACCAGGCCCTGCTTGCCGTCAGGACCCCTGATGCCGAAGACGGAGGCGGCCTTGCCGTTCACCTCGAGCGTGCGGCGCTCGACCACGAGGCGGGGGAGGGGCGTTTGGGCAAGGATTGCTGGCGGCGCGATGGCGTCGGCGATACCGACCGCCGCCGCCGAGGCGAGGAAGGAGCGTCTCGAGAGAGAGGGAGATGCTATGGGGTGCTCCTTGGGTCCGCCGCCGCGTCAGCCCTCGCCGCGACCGCAATTCTATCACCAAGGGCCGGTTCTGTGCGCAAGGTCGCGGTCACATGGATGTGAGTGGGCCGGCGTACCTCTTCCCCTTCTCGCTCCCCGCTCTCTCAGAACTCCACCCGGTCGCCGCCCTTGAGCTGCAAGGTGTCGCGGGCCTCGGCGGGCGAGGCGATGGCGAGGCCGAGCCCCTCGATGATCTGGCGCACACGGCGCACTTGCGCGGCGTTCGATTCGGCGAGCTTTCCGGGGCCGAGCCAGAGCGAATCTTCGAGCCCCACCCGCACATTGCCGCCCATGGCGGCGGACATGGCGGCGACCGGCATCTGGTTGCGCCCGGCGCCCAGCACCGACCAGCGGTAATCAGCGCCGAACAGCCGGTCGGCGGTGCGCTTCATATGCATCACATCCTCGGGGTGCGGGCCGATGCCGCCGAGGATGCCGAACACGCTCTGCACGAAGAAGGGCGCCTTCACGAGGCCGCGATCGACGAAATGGGAGAGCGTGTAGAGATGGCCGATATCGTAGCATTCGATCTCGAAGCGCGTGCCGTTATCGGCGCAGGTCGTGAGGATCTTCTCGATATCGGCGAAGGTGTTCTTGAAGATGCGCTCCTTCGAGCCCTCGAGATAAGGCCGCTCCCAATCGTGCTTGAAGCTCTTGAAGCGAGCGAGCATCGGGAAGAGCCCGAAATTCATCGTCCCCATGTTGAGCGAGGCGACCTCGGGCTTGAAGGTCGCGACGGGTTTCAGCCGCTCGTCGATGGTCATGGTGGCGGCGCCACCCGTCGTGATGTTCACGACGCAGCTCGAGCGCTGCTTGATCACCTTGAGGAAGGGCGCGAAGGCCTCGATGCTCTGGTCCGGTCGTCCATCCTTCGGATCGCGCGCATGCAAGTGCACGATGGCGGCGCCCGCCTCCGCCGCGCCGATCGCGGCATCGGCGATCTCCTGCGCAGTGATCGGGATATGCGGCGACATCGAGGGCGTGTGGATCGAGCCCGTTACGGCGCAGGTGATGATGACTTTGCGAGCGGCCATGAGTGAAGCGATCCTCCGAGGTGATTTCCGCCAGCATGAGGGCGGCAGGCCGCGCGATCAAGCCGCGGAATCGAGGAGTGAGGGATCGAGGAGCCGCGCCGAATTGCCACCGATCAAGGCGCGGATGTCCCTCTCGCGAAAATGCGGGTCGAGCAGCGTCTCACTACCGGGCGATGGCGCCGACCAGCCGCGGCCCAAGCCGGGTCTACTCGACTTGGGCCATGCCAATGCGCTGGGGTCGGGGAGAGCGCTCCGACCCTATGCGCGCCGCAGCAGTCTCAGGATCAAGAGGAAGATCACCGCGCCGATCAAGGCGTCGATGATCGCGCCAATGATGCCGGCGCCGATGACGATCCCCAGCCGCGGCAACAGCCAGCCTGCGATGATGGCGCCGACGACGCCCACCACCAGATCGCCGACGAGCCCAAATCCGCCGCCGCGCACCAATTGTCCGGCAAGCCAGCCGGCGATGACGCCGACGACCAAGAAGACGATCAGGCTTTGAAGATCCATGGACGCTCTCTCCCGTTCCGAGCCGACAAGCCGGTCCCCTATTTAGCCGCGGAAGATCACGCGCGCCAGCGGCAATCCGGATTCCGTCACCCCATGAACGAAAATGTCTCGAGCGGCGGCGTCAGCCTGCCTTGTGGTGCTCGGCAAAATCGTGGAACTCGAGGACGATGCGCTCGTAGACGGCGCGCTTGAAGGGTACGACGAGGCTCGCCACAAGGTCGAGCCGCTCCCAGCGCCAGGCCGAGAATTCAGGCTCCGCGCCGCCCCGGCCTCGGGTCACGTCGATTTCATCCTCGGCGCCGGTGAAGCGGAAGGCGTACCAGCGCTGGCGCTGGCCGCGAAAGGCGCAGAGCCGATGCCAGGGCCCGTCATAGGGCGGGAAATCATAGCTCAGCCAATCCTGCGTCTCGCCGAGAGGATCCGCGCTCGAAACCGCCGTCTCCTCCCATAGCTCGCGCCGCGCCGCGGCGAGCGCATCCTCTCTTCGGTCGATGCCGCCTTGCGGCATCTGCCATTCATGGCTTGGCAGGACGATCTCCGGCCCGTCATCGCGCAGGCGGCGCGCGATCAGCACGCGCCCCTCGCTGTTGAAGAGGGCGATGCCGACATTTTGGCGATAGGGTAGGGGCATTTGGCGAATAGCGAATAGCGAATGGCGAGTTG
>JBIOEJ010000164.1:0-11461 GCA_044445965.1 Hyphomicrobiales bacterium | reverse complement strand
TCTCGCGCCTTGGCGCTGAGCGTGCAGTACGCTCAGACCCGGGTGCAGTTCGGCCGCCCGATCGGCAAGTTCCAGGCGATCCAGCAGAACCTCGCGGTGCTGGCCGGCCAATCGGCCGCCGCGATGGCCGCGGCCGACATGGCGGCGCAGGCGCTGGACCGAGGCTTGGCGCCCTTGCCGGTCGGCGCCGCGAAGGCCCGCGCCGGCGAGGCCGCGAGCATCGCGGCCGGGCTGGCGCACCAGGCCCACGGCGCCATCGGCTTCACCGAGGAATACGAGCTGCATCATGTCACGAGACGCCTGTGGTCCTGGCGCGACGAGTTCGGCAACGAAGCGGAATGGAACGCGATCGTCGGCCGAGCGGCGCTGGCCGCGGGGCCGGACGGGCTTTGGCCGGCGCTGACAGCCGCATGACGCAGGAGCGCGAACGCCATGCAAGCACTCGCCTTCGCCACGCCGCCGCAATCCTCCGCGCAGGCGGAAGCGCTGCGCCGGGAGGTGCGGGATTTCCTGTCGGTCGAGCTGCGGGACCGCACCCCCCAGCAACGCGCCGCGTCCTGGAGCGGCAACGATCCGTCCTTCAGCCGCAAGCTGGGTGCGCGTGGCTGGATCGGCATGATGTGGCCGAAACGATATGGCGGTCATGAACGCTCGGCGCTCGAACGCTATGTGGTGCTGGAGGAGATGCTCGCCGCCGGCGCGCCCGTCGGCTACCATTGGGTCGCCGACCGGCAGAGCGGCCCCAACATCTTGCGCAACGGCACCGAGGCGCAGCGCGCCTCGATCCTGCCCAGGATCGCGGCGGGCGAGTGCTCCTTCTGCATCGGCATGAGCGAGCCCGATTCCGGATCCGATCTCGCCGCCGCGCGCACGCGGGCGCGGCAGGTGCAAGGCGGCTGGCTGGTGGACGGGACCAAGATCTGGACCTCCGCCGCCCACCGCGCCGATTACATGATCCTGTTCTGCCGCACCGGCGCGAAATCCGAGGACGACCGCCACGCCGGCGCCAGCCAGTTCCTGGTGGACATGAAACGGGCGCGGACTGAAGGCATGACGGTGCGCCCGATCATCGACATGCGCGGCGCGCATCACTTCAACGAGGTCGTGCTGCAAGACCTGCTGCTGCCGCCGGATGCTCTGCTCGGGAGAGAGGGCGATGGCTGGAAACAGGTGACGGCGGAACTCGCCTTCGAGCGCTCGGGGCCGGACCGGTTCCTGTCCGCCTTCACCTTGCTGGTGGAGACGGTGCGGGCGCTGGGGCCCGACGCGCCGGAGCGCGCCGCGGTCGCCGTCGGGCGGCTGACATCGCATATCCTTGCGCTTCGGCGCCTGTCGCGCTCGGTCGCCGGCATGTTGCAGGCGGGCGAGGATCCGGCGCTGCAGGCGGCGCTCGTCAAGGACCTCGGCAACGTGCTGGAGCAGGAGACGGTCGAGGTCGTGCGCCTTCTCGTCGACCTCGAGCCGTCGGAGACCGACGGCAACCCGCCGCTCATGGCCGTGCTCGCCCATCTGGTGATGACGGCGCCGTCCTTTTCGTTGCGCGGCGGCACGCGCGAGATCCTGCGAGGGATCATTGCCAGGGGGCTTGGACTGCGATGAGCGACATCCGCATCACGAAAGACGGCCATGTCGGAACGGCGCAGATCCGCCGCGCGCCCAACAACTACTTCGACATCGAGCTGATCCGCGGCCTCGCGGCGGCGTTCGAAGGGTTCGACGCCGATCCCGACATCCGCAGCATCCTACTCGTATCGGAGGGCAAGAATTTCTGCGCGGGCGCCGATTTCGGCTCGCCCGCGCGCGCCACGGTCGGGGACCGTCGCGGCGGGCATCTCTATCAGCAGGCGGTGCGGCTGTTCCGCTGCGAGAAGCCGATCGTCGCGGCCATCCAGGGGGCCGCGGTCGGCGGCGGATTGGGGCTGTCGCTCGTCGCCGATTTCCGGGTCGCCTCTGCGGACTCCCGCTTCACCGCCAACTTCAACCGCCTCGGCTTCCATCCGGGCTTTGGCCTGAGCGTCACGCTGCCGCGCGTGGTGGGAGAGCAGAAGGCCGCCCTGTTGTTCTACACCGGCCGCCGCATCGGCGGGGAAGAGGCGCACGCGATCGGTCTCGTCGACGTGCTGGTGCCGCAGGCGCAGTTGCGCGCGGCCGCACTGGCATTGGCGACCGAGATCGCGCAGTCGGCCCCGATCGCCGTCGTCTCCACACGGCGCACGCTGCGCCGCGGCCTCGCCGACGCGGTGGCCGAGATCACCGATCACGAATTGTCGCAACAGCAGCGGCATTTCGAGACGGCGGACTTCAAGGAAGGCGTGAAGGCGATGGCCGAGCGTCGGCTGCCGGTATTCCAGGGGCGGTAGCGATCGGGCGGCCGCGTCTTACCTCTCCCGCGAGGGGAGAGGTGGGCGCGTCGCGCCCGGCATCGCTCACATCGCGTGGAGTTCGCCCATGTCTTCGCCGAGCCATGTCCGGTGCAGCCGCTGCAGCTCGCCATTGGCGCGGATCAGGAAGATGTAGGTGTTGAGCCAGCGCAGCAACGAGAAGTCGCCCTGGCGCATCGCCATATGGGCCGGGGAGTCGCGCAGCTTGAACTTCAGCTCGATCGCCTGTGCCGGGTTCTTCTTGGCGATCTCCACCGCGATGGTGTTGAGCGTCGCCCAAAGATCGGTCTGGCCGGACAGGAACGCCGTGTTGGAGGTGGTATCGTCCTCGAAGCGCACGATGGCGGCCTTCGGCGCCATCGCGGTCAGCGTCAGGTCCTGCGTGGTCCCTCTGGTCGCGGCGACGCGCAGCGTGCCGAGCTGATCGGGGCCGGTGACGGCCGTCGCCTTGTGGCCATAGACGCCGAGATAGAGCGCCGCATAGGGCGAGGTGAACATCACCTGCACGGCGCGTTCCGGCGTCGCGCCCATCGCCGAGATCACGAGGTCGATCTTGTTGGTGAGCAGGAACGGGATGCGGTTGGCGCCGATGATCTGCTCGAGCTGCACCTTGACGCCGAGCGACTTGGCGATCATCTCGCCGAGCTCGACGTCGAACCCCGCCGGCTTGCCGCTCGCGTCGATATAGCCGAAGGGCGGGTTGTCCATCTGCGTGCCGATGCGGATGACCCCGCGGTCGATGATGTCCTTCAGGTCCGCCTCGGCCGGCGCCACGGACAGCGCTCCCAGCACGAGCGCCGTGAGGACGATCGCAAATCTGCGCATGATTGACCTTATTGAATACTTGTGACCCCGGTCGATCCAATCCGCTTTCCCGAAGCCAGTCAAGCCGTCGGGCGGGCAGGGGGCCGGTTTGGACTTCCGCAAAGGTGGAGAGCCGACCTTCCGCGTTCGCAGCGCGGCCGGACCTATCTCGGCGATTGCAGCACGATGCCGTAGCGCCCGTATATGCGCTCGACCGTCCCATCGGCGCGCAAGCGCTCGAGCGCCTGGTCGATGGCATCGCGCAGCCCCTCGTCCGGGCGGACCATGCCGACGGCGACATCCCAGTTGAGGTTCGGTTCGCTCTCGTCGAGACCGAGGATGCGGACGGAATGGTCCGCATGCGTCATATTGAAATAGCCGGCCATGGTCGGCGTGACCGCGGCCGCGTCGATCTCGTGATTGGCCAGGGCTTCGAGGCTGTCCACCTCGAACCCGAAGGTCGATGTCGGCACGTGACGCTGGCTGAGGATCATCGCCGCCATGGATCCGACCTGAACGCCGACCTTCGTATGCTCGTCGAGGCCCTTGAACGAGGTGAGGTTGCTGCCCGACGGCACGGCGAGAGCGACACCCGTCCGATAATAGGGCTTCGAGATCCTGAGATTGGTTTCGTGCTGAGCCTCGCGATCGGCGATGGTGTCCATGACGATATCGCAGTCGGCGCTGCGAATCTGAAACCCGGTGATGATCCAGTCGAGCTTCAGCGAGACGCCGAGCTCATGGGCAAGGGCATTGCCCATCTCGACCTGGAACCCGGGAGGGTCGCCGGCCTTGCTGGCGAAGGGAAGGGAGTTGGGGTGGGCGCACAGTCCGAGCGTGCCGACCGAGCGGATGGTGTCGAGAGATCGCGCCTCGACCGATCCCGTCAGGCCGACGGCCGCGAGAAGCGTGAGCGGGAGAAGTGCTTTCATTTTTCGTGTTCCCTGATAGATGGATCAGGTTTTCCTGGTTCATCCCTGATCGGGTTTCAACGACCGGATATATCTGATGATCGCCTCGATTTGCGCGTCGCTGAAGGCTTCGCCGAATGCCGGCATCGCGCCTTCCTTGCCGGTCTTTATGCGGTTGCGAAGATAGTCGTCGCTGCGGGGCGAATTCATGAGCTGGGGCCCCTTGCCGGCAGCCCTGCCGCCTTGGGAGTGACAAAAAGCGCAGATCGAAGCGAATAGCGGCCTGACATCGATCGCCGTATCGTCGGGCGTGGCGGTAGCCTGTTGCGCCGCGGCCGGCACGCCGCAGGCCAGGCGCAGGGCGAGCATGCCGATCGGCAACAACGCCGCGACGCCCAAATCTCGTCCCATCGAGTCTCGTGTCATCAAGTTCCGTCCCATCAAGACCGAACCCGCATGCATGAGCCGGTTCAAATGCACCGGGGAGCGCGGCTTGCGCCCGCTCCCCGGCGGGTCGTCCCGACAGTCTATTTCAGGCTGTAGACGATGAGCGCGCCGTCGTCGCGCGGCATGCTCTTGTAGACGCCGCCGAAGGTGGGCGCGTAGTCGTCCGACGCCATGCCGCCAAAGCCCGCGGTCACGGCGATATATTGCTTGCCGCCGACGGCGTAGCTGACGATGCCGCCCTGGTGGCCCGTGCCGTCGGAGTGACTCCACAGCTCGGCGCCGGTATCGGCGTTATAGGCGTGCAGCACGCCACGCGAGTCCGGTACGAACACCAGATTGCCCGCGGTCGACAGGACGCTCGCGAGCGGCGGTTCGGGGAAGCGCACTTCCCACTTCTTGGCCCCGGTCACCGGGTCGCGCGCGTCGAGATGGCCATAGATCTCGCCGCCCGGAGGAGGCGCGATCTTGAATTCGGCGCCGATGTTCAGTTGGACTTGCGGCGCGGTCACCGGCGTCGTCTTCATGATTTCGAGGGTCATGCACCATTCCTGGCCGAGCTTGTAGTAAAGACCGGTCTTGGGATTGTAGGAACCCGCGTTGAAGCTGACGCCGCCCGAGATGTGCGGGCAGAGCGGTTCGGCGACCTTCCCGGGCGAGAAGTCGCGTCGGCCGATCAGCTCGCCCGTCTTGGGGTCGATGCTCTTGACGAAGTTGCTGTTCTCCGTGATCCGCCAGACATTCTTCAGGCCGGCGCTGCGGTCGTAGACGAAGATGTACCCGCTCTTGTTGGGATGCACCACGAGCTTCTGGCCGTCGCGATCGAGCATCACGAACTCGCCGACCGCGCTGTCGAAGTCCCAGGTGTCGTGCGGCAGCTCCTGATGATAGAATTTCAGCTTGCCGGTATCGATATCGAGACCGATCACCGAGGAGGTATAGAGATTGTCGCCGGGGCGCGCGCCCTGCGTCTTGTAATCGGCGCCCGACCAGTCGTAGAGCGGGGCCGGGTTGGCGGTGCCCCACCAGATGGTGCCGGTCTCGGAGTCGTAGGTGCCGGGCATCCAGCCGCCGCCCCCGCCCGTGCGCCAGGAATCGTTCCCCCAGGTCTTCATCGCCTCGTCAGTGCCGGCGACGGTCAGGAACTCCCATTTCTTCGTGCCGGTCGCGGCATCGACGCCGAAGATCGGGCCGCGGCCCGGCCATTCACCGCCCTGCGCGCCGATCACGACGGTGCCCTTGGCGTAAAGCGGCGCCCCGGTGAAGCCGACCGTCAGCTTCTGGGAATCGACCAGCTTGGTTTCCCAGGCGGGCTTGCCGGTCTTCATGTCGAGCGCGATCAGCCGCCCGTCCATGGTGCCGACATATACCTTGCCTTCGCCGATCGCCGCGCCGCGATTATACGGCGAATGGGTCTGCCGGGAGATCAGCGCTTCGTCCAATTCGGGGATGTAGGACCAGATCACCTCGCCCGTGGCGCCGTTCAGCGCGAAGGTGCGGCTGTAGGAGCCGGTGTAGTAGAGTACGCCGTCCGCCACGAGCGGCATGGATTGCAGGCCGCGCGTGGACCGTCCCGGAATATGGATCCAGGCAACGGCCAGATTGGACACGTTGTTCGTGTTGATCTGGTCGAGCGCGCTGTAATGATAGGATTTGTAGGAACCATGATAGGTCAGCCAGTCATTCTGGCCGCCGGCCTCGATGCGTGCGGTATCCACCGGTTGGGCGAACGCTGACGGCGCGGCGAGCGTCGCAGCGGTGGCGAGGGCGACGGATACGGCGAGACTTCTCGTCTGCTTCTTCACGGGCACTTCCTCCTGTTCGCGTTTCACTCCTGATTTACGGCACGGCCAAAGTCGCCCCACCTGATCGCTCGTCGATCCGATCGCTTTTTCCGAGCCTCGGACACTTCCGACAACCTTAGGCGACATAAACACCTTAACGTTGCATATCCCCATTGAGAAGG
The DNA here is from genome assembly GCA_044445965.1 of Hyphomicrobiales bacterium. Taxonomy (GTDB): domain Bacteria; phylum Pseudomonadota; class Alphaproteobacteria; order Rhizobiales; family Beijerinckiaceae; genus GAS188. The sequence continues at coordinate 4,955 of JBIOEJ010000164.1, read as the reverse complement.
CACAGAATGGACTTCGTACTATGCGCCATCCCCATACCAACGCCGACCTCGTAGGCCGCGTTCCACGGACTGGACATGGCGTCGAGAGCACCGCGCGCCATCGTGCCCGGGCGCAGGGCTTCACATCGAAACCGAGCCCTCGCGGAAGTCGGTGCGGTCGAGCCAGACGTTGACGAGGACGGGCTTGCCCGCTCTGGCGGCGGCGCGGGCGCGGGCGAGGGCCTCGGGGACCTCGGCGTTCGTCTTCACCACGATGCCTTCGGCTCCGAAGCCCGCCGCCACCTCGTGATAGGCGGTGCGGGCGAGCACGGTGCCGACATCGTCATGGAGCATCTTCACCTGCTCGCGCGCGATCTGGGTCCAGGAAGCATCGTTGCCGATGACCGCGATCACCGGGATGCCGTGGCGCACGAAGCTGTCGAACTCGGCGAGGCTCCAGCCGCAGGCGCCGTCGCCGAAGAGGATCCAGACTTCGGCGTCCGGGCGGCAGAGAGCCGCCCCGAGCGCAAACCCGGCGCCGACCCCGAGCGTGCCGAAGACGCCGGGATCGAGCCAGGCGCGCGGGCCGCGCGGCCGCACGATGTAGGACGCGGTGGCGACGAAATCGCCGCCGTCGGCGACGAAGACCGCGCTGTCGCTCGCCGCACGCTCGACGGCGCGCAGCAGCGCCACCGGGTTCACGTGCTCGCCCGCGGCTTTCCCCTGTTCGTCGATCTCGGCCTCGCGGGCGCGATCGCGGGCATCGAGCCCGGCGATCCAATCGTCGCGGCGCGCGCCGGCGTCGCCGCACCTGGCGGCGAGACGCTCGAGGAATTCTCCGGCATCGCCGATCGCCGCGATGTCGGGGCGGCGGTTCAAGCGCGCCTCCTTGGCGCTGCGGTTGGCGGCGATCAAGGTGCTGGAGCGGCGGATGTGCCGGCCGTAGTCGAGGCGGAAATCGCACGGCACCCCGGCGAGCACGACGCAGTCCGCCTCGCGCAGCGCCTGCCGGCGCCGATGATGCATTTGCAGCGGGTGGTCGCGCCCGAGCAGGCCGCGCGCCATGCCGGAGAGATACACCGGCATCCCGAGCCGCGAGACGGCGGCGGCGATGCGCGACGGGTCGGCGGCGAGCGCGAGCGTCTGGCTGCCGATGACGAGGAGCGGCCGCCGCGCCTCGGCGAGGCGCGCCGCGGCCGCCTCGATACGCGATCCGGGCGCTGACGGCGCCGCGACCTCGCGTGAGCGCGGCGGCCGCGCCTCGGCGCTTCCAGCGAACATCGAGGCGACGTGGCGCCCGAGATAGAAGCGCAGCAGCCGGTCCGGGACGGATGTCCCCTTCCCGGACGCCTCGCGGTACCAGCCGCGGACGCTCGCCTCGTCGTAGAGCAGGTCGACCGGACACTCGACGAAGGCTGGCCCCGGCACGCCGTCGCGGGCGACCGCGAAGGCTTCTTCCACCGCCGGCCCGAGATCGCGGACGCGGCGAACCCGTTTCACGAGCTTGACATGCGGCGCGACGACCGGCCCCTGGTCGATGTCCTGCAGCGCGCCGCGTCCTTGCAGCGCGGTCGGGGCGGCGCCGCCCAGCACCACGACGGGCGACTGGGCGAGCTGCGCGTTCTTGAGCGCGGTCAGCGTATTGGTGACGCCGGGACCCGCGGTCACCACGGCGACGCCTGGCACGCCGGTGAGCCGCGCCGCCGCGTCGGCGGCGAACACGGCGGTCGCTTCGTCGCGCACGTCGACGACGCGAAGGCCGCGCGCCTTGGCGCCGGCGAGAATGGGCGAGATGTGCCCGCCGCACAGCGTGAACAGCAGGCGCACGCCATGCGCCTGCAGGGCCGCCGCGACCCGATCGCCGCCATGGGTGACCGGCTGCCGGGCGTCGTGCCGAGCGACGTGCTCGGCCACCAGCGCCCGGTAGTCGATCTTGCCGATGCGCGTCTTCGGCAGTTCGCGGCGAAACTCGATCTCGCGCGGGCAGCTCCACTTGATGAGCTGCGACCGGCATAGCCCGATGAGCTCCTTTTCGGTGTCGGGCCCTGCCAGTGCCTGCTCCTTGAGCACGACGAACGCCTTCACGCGCTCGACCTGCACGGGGTCTGGCACGCCGACCACGCAGGCCTCGAGAACCTGCTCGTGCCGGTAGAGCACGGCCTCGACCTGCGTCGGAAAGACGTTGAAGCCCGACGACTTGATCATGCGCTTGAGGCGGTCGGTGAAGTAGAAGAAGCCGTCCGCATCCATGCGGCCGAGATCGCCGCTGTGCAGCCATATCCGGCCATCGCCATGCCGGCGCAGGGTGCCGCGGGTCGCCTCTTGATCGTCGAGGTAGCCGGTCATGACGGTCGGACCCGCGATGCAGATCTCGCCCTCGCGCCCTAGCGGAAGCTCCTCCAGGGTGCCGGGGCCGCAGATCTTGGCGAGCATGTCGGGAAACGGCACGCCGATGCTGCCTTCGCGATATTCGTCGAGCGGCATCGCCATGACGGCGGAGACCGCCTCGGTGAGGCCGTAGCCTTCCAGCAGCTTCACCTGGCCGCCCTGCCGCGCGACGAGCGCCTCGAAGCGTTCCTTGACCTGACGCGGCAAGCGGTCGCCGCCCGAGAACGTGGCGCGCAGGCACGCAAGGTCGGCCCTGACCAGCGACTTGTCGCGCGTCAGCGCCTCGTAGAGCGTCGGCACGCCGACCAGCAGGTTCGGCCGCTTCTTGCGCAGCAGGATGGCGGCGCTTGCGGCCGTGAAGGTCGGCACCAGGATGGACTTGCCGCCCGTCATGAACATCATGTTGACGATGCCGAGGCCGAAGCCGTGGAAGATCGGCAGGATGGCGAGGATCGAATCGCCGTCGCGCACTGCGCCCCACGCCGCGACCTGCAGCGCGAGCGCGATGAAATTGCGATTGGAGAGCACGATGCCCTTGGGCGCCCCGGTCGTGCCGCCCGAGAACAGGATCGCGGCTGGATCATGCGTGCTTGCCGGCGCGCGCGGCGCCACGGGCCGCGGCGCGCGCATCAGCGCTGCCCACCGGCGCACGCGCGGATCGGCCGGCACCCTTTGGATGCGGCGCCTCTTGGTGAGCCAAAAGCCGAGGCTTTTCAGCGGCGACAGGTAGTCGGGGATGCGGGCGAGGATCAGGACCTCGAGCGGCACGAGCGGGCGGATCGACGCGAAGCGGTCGTAGAGGGCATCGAGGGTCAGCGCCATCCGCGCGCCGGTCGCGTCGAGGTAGCGCTCGATTTCGGGCGCCGTCGACAGCGGATGAACGAAGGCCGGCACCACGCCGAGCTTGTTTGCCGCATAGAAGGCGATGAGGGCTTGCGGCGAGGTCGGCATCGCCACGACGATGCGCTCGCCGGCCTCGAGCCCGAGCGCCGCGAGCGCCTCGGCGCAGGCGTCGATGGATGTGAGGAATTCCCGGTAGGTCGCGGTCGTGTCGAAGAAATCCCAGGCCGTCGCCTCTGGCAGGCGCGCCGCCGTCCGGGCCACCGCCTCGTAGAGGGTGACCTCGGGATAGGCGAGCCGCGCCGGAATGTGCCCGTACCAACGCAGCCACGGCCGCGCCGCCGCCGTCGCGGCCTCGGGGGCTGGTCCGATCGTCGAAGGCTCTGCGGGCATGGGACAGCTCTCCCACTCGCAGCCTTCCTAGCGCCGGTCAGCCGAGCCCCGCCATGACCTGCATCAAGCGCCCCGATCCCAACGACCGGAATGGTGGAGAGGCGCCGGTCCGCTTTCAGGCATGGCGTCACAACGGACGCCGCCATGCGGCGGCTTCGATTAATCGCAGCTAGCTTGCTTGCCGCAGACTGAAACTACCATCCTCTGGACAGCTTCGCGCCCTAGTTGACCACCGAACGTCGCTTTCTCCTGAACTATTGCAGGTGTCTGCGCTACAAGCGCTTTGCCCCCTGGCGAGTTGTAGAAAGCTATCATGTCGTTGAGTTGCGTCTCTGTGAACCTCGAAGCGTATATCTTTACGTTTTCCTTGAAGATCTCGTCAACCTCAAATTGTATCTCGGCGTCGACCGCCTTGGCGATCCTTGATTTCACCGTGTCACTCGCGTTCGCGAGCGCTGCCTGTAACGCCTTCGTAAGCCTTTCGCGTAACGCGAAAGCGCCATGGATTGCGGTGATACGAGCGTCGTTGCCCGAGGCGACAAGCACGCGCTCTGCAAGCGCCTCCATCTTAGCATCTGGCTCTCCGGCGAACGTAGGGGTTAGCAAGCCACCAGCGATCGAGATCGCCAACATGCCCTTCAGAAACAATTCTGTCATCTCTCAGTCCCCCGCACGGCTGCCAGTATGAGAATGGCCGCTTTAGGGAGATCGGACAAGCCCTTCGAACAGCCGTCAAGGTCGCGAAGGCCCGGCCATTGGGTGGTGCTGAACGTCCGGATCCTGGATCGCCCAATTCGACAGTCCGGCGGCCGGGTTGGGTCGATTCCGGCCATTCGGCGGTGGCCAAGCTCGAATGTCACCCTGGGTGGTGAGCAGGCCTTCGCACCCAAAGCATTCTTGAAACTCGCGAAGTCGATCTTGGGCGGGCCTCTGGCTCGCTGCGCATGCTATCCTGGATGCAGCAAAGCTATGGATGGCTCCGAAAGATATTAGGATCAATCCCGAAATCTGATATCGTCCAAGCACTCGACTAGGCGGTCGCCGGGAATGCTGTCAGAGGCGGTGCGATGTCATACTCAATGCCCCCCAACGAGGCGGAACGGCTTATTGCGGTTCGAGCGCTCAATATTCTCGGTACCGTGCCGGAAATCGCCTATGACGAGATCGGCGAACTGGCTGCGCAGATTTGCCAATGCCCCGTGTCCTACATCACCTTCGCGGACGACGATCGCTTTTGGCTGAAGGCCAAATATGGCCTTCCACCCGACTTTAACCAGTGTCCACGCGAAATCTCGTTCTGCGCGACGACGATTTGCGGCACCGTGATGATCGTAGCGCCCAATCTGCGGGAAGAT
>JBIOEJ010000163.1:0-11542 GCA_044445965.1 Hyphomicrobiales bacterium | reverse complement strand
GAGCTCGGCACCATCAACTATTACGTGAACGAGCGCCGCGACACTGCCCTGCGCAGCACGCAACTCGTCGTGACCGATGACGACGTATCGGGGACTTTTGCCTTCGCCCGCGCGCTCGCCGATTACGGCTACCGGCGCGACCTCACGGCCGAGGAGATCGGCGATAGCTGGTTGAACTATATCGTCGAGGAGCGCTCCATATTGTGGTGGGGTGGGCTCGGCAACTCCACCGAGCACACGGCCTATCTGCGGCTCAAGGCTGGAATCCCGGCGCCGAGAAGCGGTTCGATCGCGCTCAACGGCAAGACGGTCGCCGAACAGATCGGGGCGCAGATCTTCATCGACGGCTGGGCGCTGGTCTGCCCCGGCGATCCGGAGCAGGCCGCCTATTTCGCCGGGCAGGCGGGGAGCGTGAGCCATGATGGGGAAGCCGTGCATGCGGCCAAGCTCCTGGCCGCCATGGAGGCGCAGGCCTTCGTCGAGGGCGACGTCGACAAGCTGATCGAGACGGGGCTGCGCTTCGTGCCGCGGGATTGCACTATACGCCGCGTGGTGGAGGATGTGCGCGGCTGGCATGCGGGGGACAATGCGCGCGATTGGCGGGCGACGCGCGGGCGCATCGCCGAGCGCTACGGCTACGACAAATTCGCCGGCAACTGCCACGTCGTGCCGAACCATGCGCTGATCATCCTCGCCACGCTCTATGGCCGCGACAGCTTCCAGGAGGCGCTGTCGATCGTGAACACCGCCGGCTGGGACACCGATTGCAACGCCGGCAATGTCGGCTGCCTGTTCGGCATCAAGGACGGTCTTGCGGCCATCGACGCGGGGCCTGATTGGCGCGGCCCGATCGCCGATCGCATGTACATTTCCGCGGCCGATGGCGGCGGCGCGATCACCGATGCGGTGATCGAGGCGGAGACCTTGATCCGCGCCGGCCATGCGGTCGCGGGTCAGCCTGCGCCGCGGGCGCCGAAAGGCGGAGCCCGGTTCAGCTTCGCCTTTCCCGGCAGCCTGCAGGGCTTTCGCTCGGAGCCCGGCGATCCGAGCCTCGTGCAGCCGATCGATCTCGAGAACGTCGCCGGCCATAGCGCCGCGGGCGATCGCAGCCTCGCCATCCGCTTTCGCGGGCTCGCGCCGGGCCGCGTGGCGCGCGCCGCGACGCGCACCTTCTTCGACCAGGAGGTGTTCGGCATGCGCACCTACAAGCTGACCTGTTCGCCGACCCTCTATTCCGGGCAGGATGTCGAGCTTCGTGTCGAGGCGGACCGCGGCAATACCGGCTCCGTGCGGGCCAGCGTCTATATCAATTGCTTCGGCGCCCATGACCGCATCGAGCCCATGCGCGGCGCCGAAACGGAGCTCGCGCCGGGAGGCGACTGCGTGCTCCTCTGGCGCGTGCCGGACACTGGCGGGCGCCCGATCTACGAGATCGGCCTCGAGATCGAAGGCATCGAACCGTTGGCCGTCGCCGGCGCGGTTTATCTCGACTATTTGGGCTGGTCGGGCGCGCCCGACATCGTGCTGCGCCGTCCCGACGCGCCTGGAGAGATGTGGACGCATGCCTTCGTCAACGACGCCAGCCATTTCCAGACGCGCTGGGAGGCGCTGCGCGTGAGCCAGGACGAAGGCCTCGGCATGATCATTCAGGGGACGCGGGAATGGCGCGACTATGAGGTTTCCGCGGAGCTCACGCCGCGCATGGCCAAGTCCTGGGGCCTCGGCGCGCGGGTGCAGGGACGGCGCCGCTACTACGCCCTCATCTTCGATGCCGCCTCGGGCGAGGGCGGCGGCAGCGTCCGCCTGGTGCGTCGCCGCGGCGCGGAGGCGACGCTCGCTGCCGGCGATTTCGCCTGGAAGGTCGACGAGCCCTATCCGCTGCGGTTGCGCGTCGTCGGCGCGCAGATCACGGCGTCGGTCGGCGACCGCGTGATCCTGCAGGCGAGCGACGCTGGCGCCGAAGCGCTGGCAGGCGGCGGTGTCGCGCTTCTGGTCGATACAGGCTCGGTGGCGACCCAGGCGGTGGCGGTCCGTCCGGCGGGCTGACCTCGATAGGTATCCGCGAGCCTTTTTTGCGGAACTCGCATTCGCCGTCTAACCACTTCTCCGCTCGTCCCAGCGAAAGCGGGGACCCAGAATTTCCACCTGCTTTAGTCGTACTGGGTTCCCGCTTTCGCGGGAATGAGCGGAGATGGATATGCCGAGAAACATCCGTGCCGGATTCAGCCGACGGCGCGACGGCCCTCTCGGACAGTGGGTTCCACGACCTTGCGATAGAGATGCCAGGTCGAATGTCCGAGGACCGGCATCACGACCGCGAGGCCGATGAGCAGCGGCAGCGAGCCGATCACCAGAAGGGCGACGACGATCAATCCCCAGAGCGCCATCATGACCGGGTTCGCCAGCACGGCCCGAACGGAGGTGTGGAGGGCGACGGCGACGCCCACATCGCGGTCGAGCAGCAAGGGGAAGGAGACGACGCTGATGCTCAACACCAGGACGGCGAAGAGGAAGCCGATGCCATTGCCGATGAGGATCAGGGCCCAGCCGCGATCGGTGGTGAGCACCTCGCTGATGAACCGCGTATAGGATTCCGGCGGGTCCGGCCCGAAGAGCCGTTCATAGAGCGCCCCTGCCGTCGCCAGCCAGCAGAGGAAGATCACCATCAGCAGGAGGCCCAGCGCCAGGATCGACGGCATGGCCGGCGAGCGCAGCACCTCGAATGCGTGTCGCCAGGACGTGTCCATGCCGAGTTCCCGCCGCCGGCTCACCTCGTACAGGCCGATCGCGGCAAAGGGGCCGATCAGCGCGAAGCCCGACGCCAGTGGGTAGAGAAGCGGCAGGGCGTTGGTGGCGGCGAGGCATACCCCGACAATGGGATAGATGAGGCCGAGGAAGACGAGATGCGACGGCATCGTCTGGAAATCGTCGATGCCCTTGGCCAATGCGTCCCAGATGTCGTCGAGGCCGATCTTGCGTATGACGGGCTGAGCCCAGGCTCCGCTGGCTCCGGCAATGATGTGCAGATTCGCCATGTCCGTTCTCCTGAACAGGGCAGGAAGCGGCCATAAAGCTTAAGGGTGACGCAGCGCACGAGCTTCTGGTCACGCCGAACCGCGACCCGCTTCATCCCTATATAGGCTCCCCCTAGGGTTTTGTCGCCGCGCCTCGACGCAGGACGACGTGCCCGTCGACGCAGCAACACTATGGAACCATCGCGTCTCGCTGCCGTTCCGCTATTCGAGCGACCGCATCCGCGGGAATATTGAACCCGTTTAGCGCCTCTTGGATACGGCTCGGCCAATCCTTGGCCGGGCCTGTCTTGAGCATCGCGGCTTGGTCTCGGCCAATGAAGAAGTTCCGCGTCGCATGGAATCCCAGCGCCCGATAGACCTCGAACTGCTCCTCGCTGAAGAACTGATCAAGCGTGGTTTGATCAGGGAAGTCGGCGTTGCGACGCCTGTAGTCGCGAATGAGGTCGCTTTCATCGCCGCTCATGGAAGCCTTGATATAAACGAGCACACCATGCTCCTCCTCGCCGTAGTCGATGCGGCCGACCGCGACATGGGGCCCGTAGCAGCGGGCGGGATCGTCCGAGGGGCCATGCGGGTTGTCATTGGTTATCTTCTCGCTGGACCGGCGAATGTCCTCCCATGGCAAATCGATCAGCACGCCCAGATCGATCCGCGCATAAGTTTGCAAGCGCACCAACGATTCGAAGTTCAAGGAGGGGTCCGCCTCGGCGTCCGCGACGACGATGACTGTGCAGCGCCGCTTCAGGAGTTCGTAAAGGCCAAGATTGTCAAAATGACCGCCGTCCGTGAGATAGACATTCCTGGTGTCTTCATCCAACAAACCGAATGTCTCCTTGGCGAAGTACCATGGGCCGATACTCGCGAGCCGGCGCATCGTCGTGTTCCAGTTGGCGAGAAATCGCGGGTTGGGCAGCCAATAGCCCAATCGGACGTTCAAGGCGGCCAGGCTGAATGTGAGCGCGCCGATCGTGCTGGCTCCCATATTGGCCGAGGCTGCCGCCCCCGAAATCGCCATTGCCGTCCCTAGATTGACGTTCGGGTCCACGCCTTCCAGCACACTGGTTTTCGAATAGCCGGTGGCTTGGCTTCCGACGTAGAGCGGGCTGAATATGAAAGAATCGGCATTGCGGCCGCGCCGATTGAGGTATTTGGAGCCCTCCAGGTTGACCGCCGTATTGATGAGGAGATAGGGCGCAAAGCGGACGCTGTCCGACCATTCGCCGGAGGGGTTGCGCGGCTTGAGCGAGCTCAGCTTGAACTGATCGATATCGACGACAGTTTCCGGTTCACTTGCCGGTGAGGGCGCTTGCTGGGGTGCTTTGCTTCCCATGTCGCTCACCGCGGCCCGTGCTCGCCTGGCAGGCTTCGCCGGCTGCTCGAGTTGCTCGCGCCTCCACAGGAATGCGCGGCTCAGGCGATCGCGATAGTACCCATGGAGGGAATTGGCATTCGGCGTGACGAAGATCGAGAGGCCGAGAAGGACGAGGGCAACGTACGTGTAGACCTCCCAGATGGATCCCGAGACGCCCATTCGGATTGCCAGCGAGGCCAGCCAAGTCGGTGTTTGCGGGGCGACATCCGTCAACTCGCCGGGTCGGGTCTCCCAACCGATTCCCCAGAAGCAGAGCGTGAGGTATGAGAACCACAACAAAAGCGGCACGACGATTGCTGCAAGATAAACGGCGACGCGACTCGTCCAGTGCTTGAGAAAACCCGTCCAGCTTGCGTCTCCGCGCGTCGTCGTCGCGACGGCGATCAGCTTGTTCCCGAATGTTGCAAGTGCCGTCGCCGCCGCCAAGAGGAAGCTCCAGAATGTCGGAAACTTTCCGCTGAGCCAATGCAACACGCCTCCCAGCTGATTGGCTTGCTGGGCCTGCTTCGGAACAACCCTCAGATGCCTGGCATCGAACAGGCCGGCAAGGATGTACGACTGCAATTCCAGGAAGCTCACCAACGCGCAGAACACGAGGATGAAGACGAAGATGTGACCGAAGCCCTCCCGCTGCCTCAATGTGGTCCGCGCACGTTGATGCTCGAGCGGTCCCAACCAAAGAATGGTGTAGCCGATCTGGACGACGAGAAAGAGCACGACAAAGATTGTCGTCCAGAGAAAGACGCCGTGAAAAGCGCCCCCGGTGAGATCCAGAAGCGGCCGACGCAAGGTGTCTTCTTTCGGATGGATGGCGACGGTGAAGGCGGCGGCCGCAAGTATGATCCCCAGGAAGATCATGGCGTTGATGAGCAGTCCGCGCATGATCGCGACGACACCGACGAGGATGTCGACCAGGCCGTCCGGGGCAAGGTATTTGGAATAGTCGCGAAGGTGCTGAGTTTCAGGAGTTTCTTGTTCGTCGAGCTTGCTCTCGAAGGGGAACCGCCCTTGCGTCTGCGCCAACCCTGCAACGAGCGAGGTGCCGATATATCCCCCGCCTGATACTGTCGACAGATAATCCACTGCATCGAAGACCTGCGGCTGGCCTTCGGCAGTGAGAGAATCCAGGCCTTGGAACACACCCAGGCAGAAAGCCGCCGAGCGCACCCCGCCGCCTGAGCACGCAAGCCCGACGACTTCCCTTTGGCTGGTGATGCGAGGGACCGGTTGGCCTCTCTCGTCTCGTATGCCCGGATTTGTTACTTTGATGGGGGCCCGATCCTGGGAGCTGCCCTTGGAAACGGCGACCTCTCCTGGCCTTTCGCGGCCACGGCCCTTGGCAAGCCGATGGCGGGCCACCAGCTTCCTTCGCCTGTTGATAACTCTCGCTTCATCTCGAACGATGTCGATGAAGCCAAATTCGCCATGTTCCAATGCCATGTCTTCCCCCCAATATCATACATGTCTTCCCCCCAATATCATAACAGCATAGCTTACTGTCGGTTGGAGTCCCTCGCAACGAAGAATATCTACTTTTCCTCAGCGCTCCGAGGGCCTGCGGCCAAATATCCGATCGTCTACCGCCTCCGCCTGGCGTCACGGTAATTCGCGATCCGAGTTCGTAATTGCGATTTGCAATTATTTTCATTCAGAGGCTCATGTGCGCGGCATGTTCTGGTCGAGCTTGAACTGCCACAGCTTCTCGTGGGAGCGATGGGGTCTCGGCTCGGTGGGGCGCGAAGCAGCAGGCGACTACCCCTCATCGCGAGCAGGGACCCGAGTGTTGTCGCGGGAAGCAACTGAATGAAGCACGCGCGGGTCGTGATCATCGGCGGGGGCGTGGTGGGCGCAAGCGCGCTTTACCATCTGACACGGCTCGGCTGGACCGACGTGCTGCTCCTCGACCGTAACGAGCTATCCTCCGGTTCGACCTGGCACGCGGCCGGCAACGTCCCCAATTTCTCCACGAGCTGGAACGTCATCAAGTTGCAGCGCTACGGCAGCAGCCTCTACCGGCGCCTCGGCGAGGAGGTGGGCTACCCCATCGACTACCACGTCACCGGCTCGATCCGCCTGGCGCATGTCGAGGCGCGAATGGAGGAATTCCGGCACGTCCGCTCCATGGCGCGGGCGCAGGGCATCGCCTTCGACATGCTCTCGCCTGGCGAGATCAAGGCGCGGTTTCCCCTCATCGAGCCCGACGGCATCCTCGGTGGCCTATGGGACCCTTATGACGGCGATATCGATCCTTCGCAGCTGACGCAGGCCTTCGTGAAGGGGGCGAGGGACCGCGGCGCGCGCCTGGAGCGCTTCAATCGGGTGACCGCGATACGCCGTACACCAGCCGGCGAATGGGAGCTGACCACCGGGAACACCGGGAACGGCACGGTCACTTGCGAGATCGTGGTCAACGCCGCCGGCTATCGCGCCGGCGAAGTCGCCGCCCTGGTCGGCCAGTACCTGCCGGCGGTGACGATGCAGCATCAATATCTGGTCACGCAGGCGATACCGGAGCTCGCTTTGCGCAAGGAGCGGCTGCCATTGCTGCGCGACCCTGACGTCTCCTACTACATGCGGCAAGAGCGGGACGGGCTGATCCTTGGACCTTACGAATGGGGCTGCAAGCCGGCCTGGCTCGACGGCATTCCAGAGGACTTCTCGTTCCAGCTCTACCCGGACGACCTCGACCGCCTGGAGCCCTATATCGAAGCGGCAGTGGCCCGCGTGCCGGCGCTTCGGAGCGTCGGGCTGCGCAAGGTGATCAACGGGCCCATTCCTTATTCGCCGGACGGCAACCCCTATATCGGCCCCCAGCACGGGCTCAGGAACTTCTTCAACTGCAATACCTTCAGCTTCGGCATCAGCCAGGCGGGAGGCGCCGGCAAGACGCTCGCCGAATATGTGGTCCATGGCGAACCGGAATGGGATCTCTGGAGCTTCGACCACAGGCGCTACACGGGTTACGCCGATCCGGCCTATGCGCGCGACAAGGCGATCGAGCTCTATCGGCGCGAATATGCGATCGGCTTTCCCAATGAGGAGCGCCCGGCTGGCCGCCCGCGCAAGACGACCCCTCTCCATGACAGGCTGAAGGCGAAGGGGGCCGTGTTCGGGGCGCGGAACGGCTGGGAGCGGGCAGCCTATTTCGCGCGATCGGAGGGCGAGAAGACCGAGCGGCCGAGCTTCCATCGCGCCGAGACATCCTGGTTCGCGGCGGTCGCCGAGGAATGCCGGGCCGTGTCGGAGAGGGTCGGGATATTCGACCTCGCCGGCTTCTCGAAGTTCACCGTCACCGGGCCTCGCGGCGCGCAATGGCTGGAGGCGATCATCTGTCGCAAAGCGCCCAAGCTCGGCCGTGTCGTCCTCGCCTATGCGCTGACCGAGCGAGGCTCGATCTCGAGCGAGTTCACGGTGACGAGGCTCGCCGAGGACAGCTTCTATCTGCTCGCGGCCGGCACTGCGCAATGGCATGATTTCGACTGGCTGCAATCGCATCTGCCGCAGGACGACAGCGTCCACCTCGATGACGTGACGCATAGCGGCTCGACGCTGGTGCTGGCCGGCCCGCGCTCGCGCGACGTCTTGCAGAGGCTGACTTCCGCGGATCTGACCAACGCGGCCTTCCCTTGGTCCGCCGGCAAGGAGATCGAGGTCGCCGGCCGCAAGCTGCTGGCGCTGCGCATCAACTATATCGGCGAGCTCGGTTGGGAGCTGCATGTTCCCATGGCCGACCTCGCCGCTGTCTATGATGCGCTCTTCGCCGCCGGCGAGCCGTTCGGCATCCGGGATTTCGGCATGTATGCCACAGAAAGCATGCGCCTCGAGAAGGCCTATCGCTCATGGAAGCAGGACATGACGATCGAATACACGCCCGATGAGGCGGGTCTCGGCCGGTTCGTGGATTTGAGCAATACCGGATTCATCGGGCGGGCGGGGCTGCTGGCCCGCCGCGAGGCCGGGATGAGGGAGGTGTTCGTCCCTTTGATCATCGAGGCCGGCAGTGCCGATGCGCCCATCTGCGCGATCGTCTTCAAGGACGGCGAGCGGGTCGGCATCGTCGGTTCCGGCGGATGGGGTCATCGCATCGGCAAGAGCATCGCGCTGGCCTATGTCCGGCCCGACTGCGCCGAATTGGGCACGAGACTGGAAGTCGACATCCTCGGCACGAGGCATCGCGCCTTCGTGGCCGAGGAGCCGATCTTCGATCCCGCCAACACGCGGCTGAAGGGGTGAGCGGATCGGCGGGTCCATCTCCGCTCATTCCCGCGAAAGCGGGAATCCAGTACTACCAAAATAAATGGAATTCTGGGTCCCCGTCCCCGCCTTCGCGAGGATGTACTTTCGCGGGGACGAGCGGAGAAGAGGTTAGACCGCGTATGCGAGTTCTGCAAAGGCGATCGACCGCGATCGAGCGAACCTGTCGTGCCGGCTCACATGGGCGGCGTGATGCCGTCCTTGCCGACGCTGACGGAACGCGCATTCAGCGTCCCGTCCGGCCCTTTCTGGGTGGTGATGAACACCTTGGCGCCCGGCTTGAGGTCAGACTTGTCGGCCGCCATGTAGGTCACGATCGCGGTATCGGGCTGGATGACGATGACACGCTGGCCGCCCTTATAGGTGATCGTGACCGTCTTGCCGTCGGCGCTGTCGACCGCCGTTGCGGCCGTGCCGTTGGTCATCGACGAGCCGGGCATGAGGTCCCAGGGGCGGTCGCCCTCGCCGGCGCCGCGCGAGGCTTCCGGAAGGATGTGGATCTCGAGCGCGCGCGAGGTCGAACCCTCCTTCGGGACGGAGGATGTGCCGATGAAGACGCCCGGCTTGATGTCGGCGATCGAGGCTCTGACGATGCCGACGACGCGAAGATCATCGGCGAGATGGATCGTCACATTCGCGCCCTGGCGCGACTTGACGGTGAGCGCCGCGCCCTCGAGCGAAACGATCTCGCCGCGCACGCGGACTATCTCCGGCGACTGCGCGGAGGCCGTCGATGCGCTGAAGGTCGAAACGGCGCCTATGAGGGTCGCGGCGACGAGAAGACGGGCGTGATTGAAGCGGATCATCGATGGTCTCCGAAAGAGGGGGATCTCTTTCGAGAGAAACACTTTCCGACCGATCGCCGCGATGCAAGAATGCGTCAGGCGCCACACATTCGCGTGAGCGCGGCGAAGCCCGCTATTTCCCGAGATGCCGGTCGAAGAAGGCGGCGATCTCCTCGAACGCTTGCCAGCCCAGCGAGCGCGGTTGTCGGGTACCAAGATTTACCTTTGATGCGATCGTCGCGCCCTCGCTTCCTTCGCCGTTAGGGCGCGTCTCCTATCTGCGCTTATTGGATCGGCGTTGCCGCGCGGAAGCAGCCCCAGCCCTTGCGCAGGCAAGCGCCGAACAGTTTGCCGGGCGGTGTCGGTGCGTATTTCACGCAGCCGAATTGCCAGGATTGGCCAGCCGGGCATGCCTTGGGGGTTGGTCTGCCGACCGGTGGGTGGGTCATCGCCATGGCTGCCTCGGCAGCCGTTGGTGCCAGCGTCGCGGTTGCGAATAACGCTGCGACGATAAATGCTCTCATCGTCTCCTCCTCCCTCCGCTGCTGCCCGAAAAGCTTGCGTCTATCGGCGCAAGGCCTCTTGCGCCGCTGCCTCTCGCTGCGGATCGAGCTTGGCTTCGTTCGGGCACTGCGCTGTGAAGCCACCTCGAATGCAAAGCATGGTCAGCTTATCGTGAAACAGCGCCGGCTCAAAGCGCCTTCCGAGCGCGCCGCGGCGCCCGCCTACTCCGCCGCGATGCGGTGGCGCGTTTCCTCCGACATGCGTGGATCGCGATGCAGCTTGCCGTCCTTCATGATCATGGCGAAGCTCTTGGCCCCCACCAGCAGCGTGAGGTCGGCGAGCGGGTCGCCCTTGACCAGGAGGAGGTCGGCGAGCGCGCCTTCCTTGACGATGCCGAGCTCGCCCGCATGGCCCATCAGCTCCCCGCCGATCTTCGTGGCGCAGCGCATCGCCTCGGCCGGCGTATAGCCGAAGAACTTGACGAAATGCCCGATATCGCGGGCGTTCTGTCCCATGGGCGTGATGGTGAAGCCGTAATCGCCGCCGATCACCACCTTCATGCCGCGCTTGCGCATCTGCTGATAGGTCCGGCAGGTCGCCTCGAGCTTGCGCGGCAACCCCATGCGCTCGACCGTCTCCTTGTTGAGGCCGACCAGATCGCCTTCGAAGACCGCGTTGTGGACGAGGCCGAAAGCCGGGCCGACGACCACCTTGTCCTTGACGCTCTCGAGCATGTCGAGCGCCTCTTCATCCGCGAAGTCGCAATGGTAGATGCAATCGACCTCGTTGCGCACGGCGCGCTTGACGGATTCGGCCGCGCGGGCGTGACAGGCGATGCGCTTGCCCCATTCATGCGCGGTCTCGACGGCGGTCTTGACCTCGATCTCGCTCATCGAGGTGATCTCGGCGCGCGCCATGGAGACGAACTCGTCGCCGGAGATGTTGATCTTGACGTTGTCGACGCCTTCGCGGCAGCACAGGCGCACGGCCTTGCGAATTTCGTCGGGCCCGTCGGCGAGCATGCCGAAGCTCTCGGCATGCATATGGGCCTTGCGCTCGTCCCCCAATCCGCCCGTCACGGTGATCTCTGGCCCCGCCGCCCGATAGCGCGGGCCCGCGAGATAGCCATCCGCGATCTCCTGGCGCACGACGACGTCGATCCTGAGCTTGGCGGAGGCCGCCGAATAGCAACTCGTGAAGCCGTGATCGAGGATCAAGGTGGCGTTGCGGCAAGTGCGCAGCAGATGCTCCTCGGGCGGGATCTCGCCGAGATCCTGATTGCGCGCCGGCCCCACGAAGGAGAGGTGGCAATGCCCTTCGACGAGGCCCGGCATCAAGGTCATGCCGGCGGCGTCGATGACCGAGGCGGCCGCCTCGGTCTTGAGCTCGCCATGTCCCTTGGCGACGGCCTTGATACGGTTGCCCTGAACGAGGACCTCGCCGGGGTAGCGATCATCACGCTTGCCGTCCCAGATCCAGGCATTCCTGATCAGCGTCGCGGTCATGGCGTTCCTCCCGATGTCGAGACCTTGCTCAACCCCGCAGGGTCAGCTCGTGCCGGAAACGCTCCCACCCTAGCCCTCCCCGCCGCT
>JBIOEJ010000162.1:0-11550 GCA_044445965.1 Hyphomicrobiales bacterium | reverse complement strand
GCAGATGAACACCTCGCGGGTCATGACCGTTCTCCCTGCCCGAACAACCTCATCGCCTCGGCGAATACCGGCGTGCCGGCGCGGCCGAGCTCCTCGACCACGTCGAAATGATTGCGCCCAGGAATCCTCACCGGCGCGTGGCAGATCTCGGGCCAGGCGGCGGCAAGCTGCAAGCTCTGGCGATGGAATTCGGGCGATTCCTTCTCGCCGACGGCCAGCACCAGCGGCGCCGCCACATGCGGGCAGGCTTCATGCAGGCTCCAGCTGCGCGCCTGATCAACGCTGAGCTTGATGGCCGTGTTCATCGTGGTATTGACGAGCGGCTCGAGCTCGAAGACGCCCGATATCGAGAGGCCGCCGTGAAACGGCGTCATTGGCAGGCCGCGCGCTCTCCAATCGGTGGCGAACAAGTCTGCTGTGAGATAGCCGCCCGCCGAATGGCCGCAGATCACGAGCTTGGCGCGCTCGGCCGGCGACAACGCCTCCCGCAACAGCTTCGTGATGGCGCGCCTGCAACTTTCCGCGATGTCGTTCACGGTCACTTCCGGGCACAGCGGATAGCTTGGCATGGCGACCGAGATACCGGCCTTCACCAGCGCCTCGGCCAGGAAGGAGAAATCGTCTTTCGAAAAGCCCCGCCAATAGCCGCCATGGATGAAGACGAGCGCGCCTTGCGCCGCAACCGCATGGAACACGTCCATCACCTCGCGCGCATGCCCGCCATAGCGAATATCGGCATCATGCGGCAGCTCGGCTTTGACGCGCGCCGACTCGATCGGCCAGCGCGCATAGATGTCGGTCGCGTTCGGCACCGACCCGCGCGGGTTGTACTGCGCCTCGCACCAAGCGGGGTCGGTGTAGGAGGATGAGACTTGGCCCGTCATGTCTGGTCGCGAAGTTGCGTCATTGCCCGCGGCGAAGGATCAGCTATCCAGCGGCCGAGGAGAAGGACGACGAAATCCAACTCGTCTGTTCATTCTGCGGTCTGTCGGACAGCGAGGTCAAACGCCTCATCGCAGGCCCGTAAGCGTTCATCTGCGATGCCTGTGTCGGCGCCTGCAACGAGATCTTGGCCAATCATCGGCCAGAGGATAGCGCATCGACCGAGGCAGCGTCCCCGTCGCCACACTGCTGCCGGCTGCGATTCTTGCCATGGGGCTGGGGGCGGATCGGATCAGGACTTCGCCGGCAGCGGCCCTGCCTTGATGAGCCCGAGATAAACCTCGACGCGCTGGCGCAGGCCGAGCGGTGTCTCGGGATCGGTGACGATTTCGTCGAAATAACGCCCCGCCGCCTCGAAGTCGCCGGCCTTGAGATCGGCGAGGCCGAGCAATTCGCGGGCGAGACTGCGCCAGGGGCTCGTAGCCCCCGTGAGAGCGTCGAGCCGTTTGGTGAGATCGGTCGCCGAGAGGCTGTCGGCCAGCAGCATCGCGGCGCGCAGCTGCGCAAGCCCTTGCAGCGCCTGCCCGATACCGGCATCGGCCGCGAGCGCGTCATAGAGCGTCACCGCGGCTGTCGGGTCGCGCTTGCCGGTCTCGGCCGCCTCGCGAAATTGCGCCAGCATCGCATAGCCCGCCGGGCCCTTCTTCATGACGCTCGCCAGCAGCGATTCCGCTTCGGCGCTGCGGCCGCCCTCCGATAGCTCGATCGCCATCTGGAATTTAGCGGAGGCGCGCTCTTCCTGCTTCAGCCGGAAATGGCCGTAGACCTGCCACCCCGCGGCCGCCGCGACCACGATCATGGCCGCCGCCACGATCAGATTGCCGTATTGCTTCCAGACCTCCTCGAAGCGGGCGCGCCGGACGTCCTCGTCGACCTCGCGGAAAATATCGGTCATGCGGAAACTGATCTCGTGGCTCTCGGGGAGGCGTCGGCTGGCCGCGGCGGTATCGCGCCCTCGGCTTACGCATGGCCTAGCGGATTTCGGCCGCTCACGCCAACCGAAAACGCTTGCGATGGATGTCGGTTTCGATCCACGCGGACGACAAGGCGCACGGCGGGCGCTTCACCTGCGCGTCGCGGTCAGCGAACTCGCGATGATCAGCAGCGCGCCGGCGATCGTCGTCCAGGCGGGCGTTTCGGCGAAGAAGAGATAGCCGTAGATCGCCCCGAAGATCAGCGCCGTATAGTCCGCCAGCGCCATGCGCCCCGCGGGCGCCAGCGAATAGGCCTTGGCGATGACGAGGTGGCCGACGACGCCGAGAAGACCGATGCCGGCGAAATGGACGAGGTCGGAAGAGGCGAGCGGCGCCCAGAGCCGCGCCGGCGCAAGGGGCGCCAGCAGGCCCAGGATCAAAGCGGAGCCGATATTCTGCACCGCTACGATCGTCATCGTGTGATCGCGCGTGGCGCGCGAGCGCAACAGCACCAGCGACAAGGAATAGGTCAACGTCGACAGCAGCACGGCGAAAGTGCCCTCCAAAGCGGCAACCGAGGCGCTGGCGCCACCGAAATTAGGGGAAACGATCAACAGCATGCCGAGGAAGCCGATGATCAGCGCGATGACCACCGGGCGCCCGACACGTTCGCGCAGCAAGAGCGCGCCGAACACCACGGTAAAGCAGGGCGAGAGCAGCGACAGGGCGAGCGTCTCGGCGAGCGGCAGGCGGCTCAGCGCGAAATAGAAGGTGAGTGAGGTCGCGACGTTGAGCACGGCGCGCCAACCATTGGCGAGCACCGATTCGAGGCGCGGGCGCGGAGGGCGCACGATGGCGATTGCGACAAGGATGGCGAGCGATCCGAACAGGAAGCGCAACAGGGCGATCTGCGGGATCGAGAAAGCTATGGCCTGGGCCTTGATCAGGGCATCCATGCCCGACAACAAGGCGACCGCAAGGACGGCGAGCGCGAAAGCCTGGCTCATGGCGCGCCGACGGGCGTGAGCTTGCGCCGCGCCCGCCGGCGAAGTGGCGTAGTGGAGCCGTGGCGGGCGGGCGTGAGGACGGGGAAGTGGGCGGTCATGGCAGGCGAAAACGGGGGACCCTGCGGTCATGAGGAGTGCGCGGGCGGCGCTCCTCTTCTGATGAACGCTTCGCTGCCCGTGCGCAACCACGGGTCTGGCTTCCAGGGATGCGTGGATCCGCGGTCACAGGGCTGTTGAGAAAGTGCGGCGTTCACCGTTTAGACTCTTGCGGGCGATTCAAGCGCTAGTGTAGCCTACTCGTCATCAGCCACGAGATGTCGTGGGTGTTCATAGTTTCACCGAAATCGTCACGTCTGTGACGGTCGCCGTGGCGCGACCGACGCGAAAAGGATTCCGATTGAAGGAGATAGGAATGTCTTGGGACGGCGAACGCGTCGAGCTTCTACGCAAATTATGGCAAGACGGCATCAGCGCCAGCCGCATCGCCGCGCAGCTCGGCGCCGGAATCACCCGGAACGCAGTGATCGGGAAGGTGCATCGACTCGGTCTCGCGGGGCGAGCCAAGCCGACGACAGCGTCGGGAGCGGCGCGCCCCAAGAGGGTGGCGGTTCCCCATGCGACGCAGAAGACCGTCGCCCTGCGCGGCAACACTGTCATGCTGCGCGAAATCGTGGTCGCCGAGGCGTATGAAGCCGCGGTCCTGCCCGAGGCCGTGGTGATCCCGATCTCCGAGCGAGTGACGATCACGGAACTGCGCGACAATATGTGCCGCTGGCCGCTTGGCGATCCGCTTACGCCCGAATTTCGCTATTGCGGCACAAAATGCGATCCGGCAGTGCCGTATTGCGTCCCCCACGGGCGCATGGCCTATCAGCAATCGCCCGACCGGAAGCGGCATTGAGATTTGCCTCGGCGGCGACTGCCTCGCCGTTCCCGGTCGTCAGAATCAGGCGCCCTTCGCGTTGAAGGTTTCGTCGAAACCATAGCCACCGCCGCGCACGGTGCGGATGGGATCGCGCAGTCCGCCCTGATTCAGCACCTTGCGCAGCCGCCCGACATGTACGTCGACGGTGCGCTCGTCGATATAGGCATCTTGGCCCCAGACGGCGTTCAGCAATTGCTGGCGGCTATAGATCCGCCCGGGCACGCTCATCAGGAAGGCGAGCAGATTGAACTCGGTCGGGCCGAGGTGGATTTCGCCACCTGACCGAAACACGCGCCGCCTTTCGCGGTCGAGCTCGAGATCGGCGGCCTTGAACAGGTTGATCGACTGATGCGGCAAGGAGCGGCGCAGCAGCGCTTTCACCCTTGCGACGAGCTCGCCGACCGAGAAGGGCTTCACCACATAGTCGTCGGCGCCGACGACGAGGCCGCGCACCCGTTCGGACTCCTCGCCGCGCGCCGTCAGCATGATGATCGGCAGCTTCGCAGACTGCTCGCGCAACCGCAGCCTCCGGCATAGTTCGATGCCCGAAAGGCCTGGCAGCATCCAATCGAGAATCAAGAGATCGGGAACCCGCTCCTTGAGCCGCAAATCCGCCTCATCGCCGCGGGTGACGGCCTCGACCTCGAAGCCCTCCGACTCGATATTGTACGTCAATAGTACGACGATCGCTTCGTCATCCTCGACGATCATGACCCGAGGCTTCACTGGGTGCTCCGCCGTCGATCGCCTCGCCCGAGCGACCTCTCCGCTGGCGTCATGTGGCGCCCACCGGCTTCTCGAGGCTCGTCGTATCGGCCTTGACGCGTTCGGCCAGCAGCTTGTTGCCGGTTACGAGGTAATAGACGTTCTCCGCGACATTGGTCGCGTGATCGCCCATGCGCTCGATATTCTTGGCACAGAACAGGAGGTGCGCGCAGACTCCGATGTTGCGGGGGTCTTCCATCATATAAGTCAGGAGCTCGCGAAACAGCGAAGTATAGAGAGCGTCGATATTCTCGTCATGTTGCCACACATCGAGCGCCTTCTCGGCGTTGCGCTCGACATAGGCGTCGAGGACATCCTTCAATTGGGTCAGCACGAGCTGCGACAAGTGCTCGACGCCCTTCACGAGCTTCGGCGCCTGGACGAGGCCGGTGATAGCAAGCACCCGCTTGCAGATGTTCTTGGCGAGATCGCCGATCCGCTCGAGGTCATGGGTCACCCGGATCGCCGCGATCACGGCTCGCAGATCGACGGCCATGGGCTGGCGTCGTGCGATCGTCAGGACGGCCTTCTCCTCGATCTCCTGCTGCAGCGCATCGAGGCGTGCGTCGAGCGCGATCACGTCATTGGCCATCGCCGGCGATTGGCGGACCAAGGCTTCAATTGCCCGTGTCGTCATCGATTCGGCCAAGCCCCCGAGCTCCGCCACTCCGCGGCTCAACGCGTCGAGGTCGGTGTCGAAGGAACGCACGATGTGATCCGCCATCTTGATCTCCGCTTCATGTTCCCCTGGGAGGATGCCGAGGGCGAGTAGCGAATCCGACGCCATCCGTCGAATTATAACGCATCCATGACATTACAGTGACAGAGAGTTGCACAACGAGGCTTGCTGAGGCCGATCAGGCAAGACTGCATTGCTGACTTCCGCGGCGCTGCACGACATCCGAGCGGACCGGGGTCGATTTCAAGCGCCCGCGATCTTCGGGAACACGACCTCGAAGCTTGCTCCGGCCCCGAGCTCGCTACGCACGATGAGCCTGGCCTTGTGCCGGTTGAGGATATGCTTGACCAGCGCCAGTCCGAGCCCGGTCCCGCCTTTCTGTCGGCTTTCCACGACATCGACGCGGTAGAAGCGTTCAGTCAAGCGCGGTAGATGCTCGGGTGCGATGCCGGGCCCGTAATCTCGTACCGTCACGCTGACCGAGCGTTCCTTGTCGACGAGCGATACCTCGACGCGGCCCCCGGACTGCCCATATTTCACGGCGTTCTGGATCAGGTTCTCGAAGACGCGAATGAGCTCGTCGCGATCGCCGGGCACTACCACTCCGCTCAAGCCTTCGACGTCGATCCGTGTCTTGCACTCGAGCGCAAGCGGCGAGAGCGTGTCGACGACCTCGCGCAACACTGCGTCGAGTCTCACTTCGTCAGTCGGGTGCACATGCTCCTTTAATTCGATGCGTGACAGCGAAAGAAGGTCATCGATCAAACGCGACATCCGTCGTGCCTGCTCGCGCATGATGGCAAGGAAGCGCGTTTGCGCGGCGGTATCGTTGCGCGCCGGCCCTTCGATCGTTTCGATGAAGCCGAAGAGCGAGGCAAGCGGCGTCCTCAATTCATGGCTGGCATTGGCGACGAAATCGACGCGCATACGCTCCAGCCTGCGGGCCGCCGTGACGTTGCGAAACAACATGACGATGTCGGTCGCTGGATTGGGAGCCGAGATCGGCGCCGCATCGATCCTGACGGGCGTGGCCCGCACCTCGAAGCTGCGCTCGACCGGAACCTTCTCGTGGAATTCGGTCTCGGCGATGGCGCCCTCGCGCAGCACCCGCTCGACGGCGCTGACGACTTCGGGCGAGCGGACGGCAAAGCTCAATGAGCGACCGACGCCGAGCTGCGGCAGCGCGGCCTTGGCCTGCGCGTTGAACATCGACACATTGCCTTGCGGATCGAGCACGACGACCGGATCGGCGATGCCGGACAAGATGGCCTGGATGCCGGCTCGCACGGTCTCCTGCGACTGGGCGACGTCGGTGGCCGTTCGGCTCGCATCGCGAGGACGCGCCAGAGCCGCCACCGCGACGATCGCGAGCCCGGCCATCGCCGGCAAAGCGACCGGGCCGCCGAGAAGGGCAAGCACGCAGATGATGAGGAGAGTGGCGAGGAGAGCCCCTTGGGCCGGGCCATCCCAGAGCCTACGCGGGTGCGTCGTTCGGATTTCTTGTTCTGTTGCCGCGACCATGTCGAGCGTATCCCTTCTCCAATACGAGGGATATAGGAAATTGACGATCAGCTTGTGACAGAATGCAGTCCAAACTGCGGACGCCTCGCGCTCTCATCCTCTCACAGCTTCACCGTATAGCCGATCTCGAGCGTACGGCGTCTCGGCAGATCGAAGCGATCGACGGCGCGCTCGGCATTGCGAGCGAGGAAGGCGAAGACATGGGCCGTGAGATCGCGGTAGCCGCCGATGCCCTCGGGGGCCAGAATGCGCTCATGACCGATAATGTAGACAGCCTCCTCCGGCTCGAGCCCGGCCCGCCGCAACGCCGGCGCCAGGATCGAGGGGACATTGACCACCTGCATGTAGCCATAGCGCAGATCGACGCGGATCAGCCTTTCGTCGAGCGTCGTGAGCACGACGCGCTCGGCCACCGGGACGCGCGGGCGCGAAGCGATCCAGACCGACGCGATGACGATCTTGTCGAAGCTCAGATCGAGCAGCTCATAGAGCCGCGCCAGAGCCACGGGCGCCATGGCGCCGGCGCGTGACAGGAAAATCGCCGGCCGCGCCGAACGGAGATTCGTGGCGCGGGCCTCACGCCTCGCAAAGGCGTCGAGCGGTTCCGAAAGGCGCATTTGCTCCTCGACGACCCGCGCTACGCCACGCCGCCAACTCGCCATCAGGAAAATGATCAAGATCCCGATGCTGAGCGGCAGCCAACCGCCGTCGCGGATCTTGCTCAAATTGGCGAGGAAGAACGGCACGTCGATCGCCAAGAGTCCGACACCCAGCGCATAGACGAAAAACGAAGCCCACCTCCAGGAGCGACGAATCTCGGCGACCAGGAGAACCGTCGTGGTGATCATGGCGATCGAGACGGCGATGCCATAGGCGGAGGCAAGGCTGTCGGAGGAGCCGAAGCCGACGACGATGCCGAGCGTGCAGATGCCGAGGAACAGGTTGACGCGCGGCACCACGACATGCGCCTGAGTATGGTGCGACGTATAGCGCATGCCCATCGGCGGCAAATAGCCGATCTCCACGGACTGCTTGGCCAGGCTGAAGGAGCCGGTGATGATGGCCTGACTCGCGATGATGGTGGCTGCCGTCGCCAGCACGACCATCGCGTTGCCGGCGAATTTGGGCACGAGCTCGTAGAATGGGTTGGCGCCCGCATGGGGGTCCGAAAGCACGAGCGCGCCCTGCCCGAAATAGTTGAGCATGAGCGCCGGCATCGAGACGTACAGCCAGGCGCGCGAGATGGCCTTGCGGCCGAAATGACCGAGATCGGCGTAAAGCGCCTCGCCTCCCGTGACCACCAGGAACACGGCTCCGAGGATTTCACCGGCGAGCCGCGTGTGGTTCGTCAGAAGCTCGAGGCCATAAAGCGGGTCGAGGGCCAGGAGCACGCTCGGATTTCGAATGATCTCGACGATGCCGAAGGCGCCGATGGCCAAGAACCACACGACCATCACGGGGCCGAAAAAGCGCCCGATGCCCTCGGTGCCGAAACGCTGGCTGACGAACAAGGCGAGCAGGATCCCTACGGTGAGGGGCACGATCACCGTCTGCATCGAGGGCGCGAACACTCGCAGGCCTTCGACCGCGGACAGCACGGAGATCGCGGGCGTCAGCATGCCGTCGCCGAACAGCATGGCTGCGCCAAACAGGCCGATTCCGAGCAGGATGCGTTTCGACCCGACCGAGGAGCGATGCAGATTGAGGAGTGTGATCAAGGCGAGGATGCCGCCCTCCCCGTCATTGTCTGCGCGCAGCACGAAGGAGATATATTTGAACGTGATCGAAAGCGTCAGCGCCCATACGATGAGCGAAAGGAGCCCGAGGATGTCCCCGACCGATGGCTGCGGCGTTCCGAGCGCTCCAAGTGCCGACTTGAAGGCATAAAGCGGTGAGGTGCCGATATCACCGAACACCACGCCGAGCGCGCCGATCTCCGCCGCAAGCCAAATGGGCCGCCTGGAGGCACGAACGCTCATTGGCAGTCGTTAGCCAGATGCTGGCCTATCACGCGTGCCTCGGAATGCGAGTTGGATGAGACCTCGTCTGCACAAGCTCGCTTCCAATCTCTCGACAAGCATACCCAACCCATCATTTTAGACGGTGCCACTCGGTGACTTGTCGTTGCGCTGACAAAGGCATTATAGACCGTTCCATCATGTGAAGCGAGCGCTGCGAAGCGCCGCTGCGAAGAGCGGCCGGCGAGAATGGGAGGCTCCATGCCCAAGGGTTATTGGATCGCGCGGGTCGATGTGCATGATCCCGAGGCCTACAAGAAATATTTTGCCGCGAACGCCATCCCGTTCAGGAAATATGGCGCGCGTTTTCTGGTTCGCGGCGGCAAGACGGAATGTGTCGGCGGTTCCATGCGGGCTCGCAATGTGGTGATTGAATTCGAAAGCCTCGAGGTCGCGCTCGCCTGCTGGAACTCGCCCGAATACCAGCACGCGGCAACCTTCCGGCAGCCTCCTGTCGCGGATGCCGATATCATCATCTGCGGGGGCTATGACGGGCCGCAGCCGGGCGATTGAGGCCGGAGGACGGAATCTATCGCCCGTCGTCCGTCTTTCTGAAGTTCAGCAAGCGATAGGCAGGCAGCGTCAAGAATTCCTCGAATTGCGGTGCGAGCGACATCTCGGCAAAGAGCTTTTCGGCCTCGGCGAAGCGGCCGCGGTCATAAAGGCTCGCGCCGAGCGCCGAGCGCACCTTCCCCATTTCGTCGGCCATTATGCTCTTGAATAGATCGGGCGTCACCTCGCGCCCATCCACGAGCTTCGCCCGATGGTACAGCCATTGCCAGATCTGGGCGCGGCTGATCTCGGCGGTCGCCGCGTCCTCCATCAAATTGTAGAGCGGCACGGCGCCGCGCCCGCGCAACCAGGCTTCGATATACTGCACGCCGACGCGGATATTCTCGCGCAATCCGGCCTCGGTGCGTTCTCCCTTGTGAACCTCGAGCAGCATGTCGCGCGTGATCGCGACCTCGGCGCGCAACTTGCCGAGCTGGTTTGGTTGCGGCATCAGCCTGTCGAAAACGTCTGTCGCGACAGGCACAAGATCGGGATGGGCGACCCAGGTCCCGTCATGGCCGTCCGTGGCCTCGCGCTCCTTGTCGGCGCGCACCTTGGCGAAGGCCGCATCGTTGGCGGCCGGGTCGTTCTTCACCGGAATCTGGGCGGCCATGCCGCCCATCGCGAAGGCGCCGCGATGGTGGCAGGTCTTGATCACGAGAAGCGAATAGGCGCGCAGGAACGCCGCCCCCATGGTCATCGCGCCGCGATCCGGCGTCAGGAAACGCTTCTGCTTGCCGATCCGCTTGATGAACGAAAAAATATAGTCCCAGCGGCCGCAATTCAGCCCCACGATATGGTCGCGCATCTCGTAGAGGATTTCGTCGAGCTCGAAGGCTGCGGGCAGCGTTTCGATCAGAATGGTCGCCTTGAAGGTTCCGTGCTTGACGCCGAGCGCGGCTTCCGCATGCGTGAACACGTCGTCCCACAGCCTCGCTTCGAGATGGCTCTCGATCTTCGGCAAGTAGAAATAGGGCGCGGTGCCCTTGGCCATGCTCGTCTTGGTGTTGTGGAAGACGTAGAGACCGAAATCGACGAGCGCGCCGGACATCCTCTCGCCCGAGACCGCGATATGGCTCTCCGGCAGATGCCAGCCGCGCGGCCGCACCAGCAGGACTGCCGGCTGCCTCGAGAGCTTATAGGCCTTGCCCGATGTCTGGTCGGTGAAGTCGATCTTGCCGGTCCAGCGGTCCCTGACGTTCAGCTGGCCCTCGATGATATTGGCGAAGCTCGGCGAGGTGGCGTCCTCGAAGTCGCCCATGAATACCTTGGCGCCGCTGTTCAGCGCGTTGACGATCATTTTCCGGTCGACCGGCCCCGTGATTTCGACGCGCCGATCCGTAAGGTCGGCGGGAATTGCCGCCACCTTCCAGTCGCCATCACGGATATGTTTCGTTTCGGCCAGGAAGTCGGGTATCTCGCCAGCGTCGAAACGCGCCTGCCGTGCCGCTCGCGCCGCGAGCAGGCTCTTGCGCCGGTCGTCGAATCTCGAGTGCAGCTCGGCGAGGAAAGCGAGCGCCTCGGGCGTCAGAATTTCCTGAAAGCGCGGCCCCATCGGGCCCGTGACGATGGCGGTCTTGGCGGGCGTGGTCATGGGCGGACCGGCTCCTTGCTTTGCTGCCGCGCCCTCATGCCGCAAAGCAAGCACCTTGGAAAGCCCGCCAGCATGCCTCGGCGGCGACAGGTCCGCAGAGCTCGAGCGCCAGCGACTCCACCGCATGAGGCGGTGCTCCGGGACCGAAGCCCACCGCGGCGCTACTTCGCTTTCTTTGGCGGAGCGGTTCGCGAGGGTGCCGACTGAGCCGCCGGCATTTTCAGCGCTTTCTGATTTTCGCGCGAGGCTTCGGTTGCTTGCTTGTCGAGCTGAAGGCAGGTGAGCAGCTCGACATAGCTCGGCGCACCGCCGATCTTGGTCTCTTGCAAGCAAGTCGCCTGGGCGCCGGCCTTGAAGCTCGCCCAGGTCTTGATGACCTCCTTTTGCGCCTCGGTCTCATCATTGATGCAGCCTTGATAGGCGCTCTTCTCGCCGGAGGAGAGAGGCTGCGCCCGTCGGCAGGTGGCTTGCACGTCGAGCTTGGGCGGGGCGGCGAATGCTGCGGCGGTCTCGAACAGCGTAAAGGCGATGACGGCTGCTAACCTGATCATGGCGTTCCCCGGTTCGATCCAAAAGCGCGTCGCACTTTATGACCACACCCGAGCAAAATGCCAATCACGAACCGCGCATTAT
>JBIOEJ010000161.1:0-11569 GCA_044445965.1 Hyphomicrobiales bacterium | reverse complement strand
GTGGTTCCAATTGGCGCATAGGATGCGGATCATGCTTCGTCCTCAATGGTGGTCATGGTAGCGCCTGCAACGGGCGGTGACGTGGCGCCGACTTGGCGCGAGTGATTGCAATTTCAGACAGCGGCGCGTGGCCAGCCGTCATATTGAGGCAATCCGTCGGTGATGTCGTAATAGTCCGACTTCGACGCGCAGAAGATATGGTACTGGATCTTCAGCCCCGTCGGACGGTCAAGCGTGCCGCCCGTAATCGAGATTCCCTCGGCGCCGCCGATCTTGCGCCAAAACAGGTTGCTGCCGCAGCGCGCGCAGAAACCGCGCTCCGCTTCTGCCGACGAGCGATACCAGCGCAGCGTTTCACCCTTGTCGAGCGAGAAATCAGCTGTGGCGCAGTGCGTCGCGGCGACGTGATGGCCCGTCGTCCTGGCGCATTGCGAGCAATGACAGGCGACGATGCCGCGCAGCTTGCCCCTCACATGATAGCGGACGCCACCGCAGAGACAGCCGCCCGCAGCCTGATGCGCACTCGTCATGGATTCAACCCCGCTCTCGCTAACTGTTCTTCAGAAATCCGTCTTCACCCCACCCTCGGCCTTGCGCTTGGCGACGAAGGCCTCGAGCTCCTCGCGGATGGCAGCTTCTATCGGTGGCGGCTCGAAGGCCAGGAGCTTTTCCTTGTAGAGGCGGTTCGCGGTGTCATAGGCGGTCGGGCTGCCGGCCTCGCGCCAGCTTTCGTAGTTGCGCCAATCGGAGATCATCGGCGAAAAGAAGGCGTGGCGATAGCGCGCTTGGGTATGGGCGCAGCCGAAATAATGCCCGCCTGGCCCGACTTCGCGCACGGCTTCGAGCGCCAGCTCGCCCTCATCGACGACCATCGGGCGCAGAAACTCCGCCACCATGCCGAGAAGGTCGGCGTCGAGCACCATCTTCTCGAAGGAGGCTTGCAAACCACCCTCCATCCAGCCGGCGCCATGCATCAGGAGGTTCACGCCGCCCATGATGGCGCCCCAGAGCGAGAACACGCTCTCATAGGCGGCCTGCGCATCAAGGGTGTTGGCGGCGCAGGCATTCGAGGACCGGTAGGGCAGCCCGTAACGGCGCGCGAGCTGTCCGCCGAGCAAGGCGGATTTCATATATTCGGGCGTGCCGAAGGCCGGCGCTCCGCTCTTCATGTCCACATTCGACGTGAAGCCGCCATAGACGAAGGGCGAGCCCGGCCGCACGGTCTGCGCCAGCACCAGGCCCGCAAGCGCCTCGGCATTCTGTTGCGCCACCGCGCCGACGACCGTCACCGGCGCCATGGCGCCGGCGAGCGTGAAGGGCGTGAGCACCACCACCTGATTGCGGCGCGCCATCTGGATGATGCCTTCGAGCATGGGAGTGTCGAGGCGCAAGGGCGAGGATGAATTGATGATGGTGAAGAGCGAGGGCTCGCGCTCGAGCGTTGCTTCGTCGATGCCGCGCGCGATGCGCGCCATCTCGATGCCGTCGCGGATGCGCCCGGTGCCGAGGCTGTAGGCGTGGATCGGCTTGTCCGACAAGGTCAGCATGTCGAACAGCGCGTCGAGATGACGCACCGAGGCGTGCACGTCGACGGGCTCCACCGGATAGCCGCCCCATACATGCACGGCATCGAGCGACTGCCCGAGCCTGATGAAGTTGCGGTAATCGGCGATGGCTCCGGGGCGCCTGCCGCCCTCGCGGTCGGCGGAGTTCGGGGTGCTCCCGACAGAGCAGAAGGCGACGGCATTGCCGCCGAGCGTCACGCTGCGCGCGGGATTGCGCGCATGCAGCGTGAAGCTCTTCGGCGCGAGCCCGACGACGCTCTCGATGAGCGCCCTGTCGAAACGCACCCGATTGGAGTTCGGATCGACATCGGCCCCCGCCTCCTTGAGCGTAGCCTTCGCCTCCTCATGCAGGAAATCCATGCCGATCTCGGAAAGGATGGTCAGCGAGGTCTCATGGATGGCCTCGAGCTGATCCTCAGACACGATGGCGACCGGCGGGAAAGGCAGGCGCGGCTGCGGCTGCGGTGCCGCCATCGCCTTTTCCGACGCCGCCCGCTCCGCCCGGCCGCGCCTGCCGCGCCGCTCCTGAGGTTGCGCAGCGTCCATATTGGTCCTCGCGATCGGTGTGTAACCCCGGACGCTCGTCCGGCAGTCCTGCGGCCTCGACATTAGAGGCTTTTGCGGCCGTATGGAATCGGTGCGCAGCCCCAATTCTTGGTAGCGTCGCGGCGGGCCGGCGCGAACCCCTTCAGGCGAGCCATGCGTCGAGATGCGGAGTCGGGCCTTCACGGAGCCATCTTCACGCGCCTAATCTCGACGCTCGCTCGTCTCGCGCCTCGCACCCGATCCCGCCGGTCCGACCCTCGATGCAAAAATCCTTCGCGCCTCTCCTCCTCTCGGTGTTCTTCCTGGTCACCGGCAATGGCGTACTCTCGACCCTGATCCCTCTGCGCGCGCGGCTCGAGGGTTTCAGCGACATCACCATCGGCCTCGTCGGCTCGAGCTATTTCGCCGGCATGCTGGCGGGCTCGCTCGTGGTGCCCTGGATCGTGCTGCATATCGGCCAGGTGCGCGCCTTCACCATCTGCGTCCTGCTGGGCGCCGTCGCCATCCAATCGCTCCCCGTCCTGATCGAGCCCTGGACCTGGGTGCTGCTGCGCGGCACGATCGGGCTGTCGCTCGCGGGGCTCTACGCCATCGCCGAGAGCTGGTTCAACGGCAAATCCGACAATGCCCATCGCGGCAGTGCGCTCGGCCTCTACAGCGTCGTGCAATATCTCGGCTGGTCGGCCGGTAACCAGGTGTTCCGGCTGGCCGATCCCTCGGGGCTGATCCTGTTCCTGGTCGCGGCCGTGCTCGTCGCCTGCGCCACCATCCCGCTCCTGCTGGCGCCGAGCGAGCCGCCGCAACGCCCGGCGAAACCGGAACTGCGCTTCGGCTGGTTGTTCCGAATGTCTCCCGTCGGCTTCGTTGCCGCACTGCTGATCGGCGCGGCGAACGGTCCG
The DNA here is from genome assembly GCA_044445965.1 of Hyphomicrobiales bacterium. Taxonomy (GTDB): domain Bacteria; phylum Pseudomonadota; class Alphaproteobacteria; order Rhizobiales; family Beijerinckiaceae; genus GAS188. The sequence goes on along the minus strand of JBIOEJ010000161.1, from coordinate 8,559 downwards.
TTCTGGTCGCTGACGCCGATCTTCGCGGCCGATCTCGGCCTGCGGCCGGCCGAGGTCGGCATGCTGATGACCGCTTTCATGCTCGGATCGGCTGCCTTGCAGGTGCCGATCGGAAAGCTGTCGGATACGCGGGACCGGCGCACCGTCCTCGTCTGCCTATGCTTCGCCGCGGCGGTCATGGAGACCGCGCTCGCTCAGTTCGGGGCAAGCATGCGCGTCCTGGCGCTCGACGGGCTCGCTTTTGCGTTGGGCTCCGTAGTCTCGACGCAATATTACGTCGCCGCCGCACATGCCGTCGATCGAACCGGCAGCGACAATGCGGTCACGACCACCTCGGCGCTGCTGTTCCTCTACAGCATCGGCGCCATCCTCGGCCCGCTGACCGCCTCGTACCTGATGACGGTCTTCGGACCGGCGGCGCTTTACGGCTACACGGCATTGATCCATCTGGCGCTCATCGGCTTCACCTTGCGCCAGATGCTCTACCGCCCGGCACCCGCCCTGCGCACGGCCGAAGGCCGCATGCCGCAGCATTGAGCGCAGAAGACCGCGGATATGGCGTTCAGAATGAAAGAGCGGCCTGGAGAACGTAGAAATCCTTGATGACCACGGGAACCTCAATTCGATCGGGTTGCAATTTGCCGTGCGCAATCTGGTTTCGCAGCTGGTAATAGCTCATGACCTTGGCCCAGGAGCTCCCGCCGCCGGCATTCTTGTCGAGGACAAGTGCCGCGCGATTTTCAAAGCTCAGCCCTGAAAGGCGCCTGTCATCAGGATTATATAAGTCCCAAGCTCGCCGCTTGGTCCAATCGGGGTCTGACATTCGCCGGCGAATGGCATCGCGGCATCTTTCATCGACAACGCTTTCAAGCTGCCCCCAGCCGAGCAAGAAGTAAGCTTGGTCATTTATCCTCTGTTTGGTTTCGACTTTCGCGACCGTCGCGACATCGGATTGCGCCAAAGCTTGCGTTCGCTGAAGGTCAAGTTGTCCATCGAGCTCATTATAAAGCGCTTCGATGGCCGGAAGGTCTTTCATTTCGACAATATCGACAGCAAGCTCTCGCGATCAAGAGCCTTTAAATCAGTTCGATTCGAAAACGGGGCGATCTGCCAGTCTGGTGGCTCAAAATTGTCAGCCGCATCGATAATCACGAAATGATCCTTTTCCGTCGTCAAGTCGAGGCGGCCATTTGCTCCAATGATCCACAACCCACGCGGCTCGATGGTCGCGCGGCGCACGCGATCACGGAAAATATCCAACAAAGGTAAACTACGCGGGCCGAGCTTGACCTGTCTCATCAGCTCTGCGTGCATCCGCGTGCTGCGGCCCTGCTCCGCATCCCAGCCGCTGGGCAACCAAGACTCGATCCGCGAATAGAGACCTTTGACGCGTTGCACCCAGTCGTCGACCCGACGCTTCACGTGCTCGGGCGTCATTTCGCCGCTCGTGACTTCTTCCAGAACTTTGACCAATGGGTGGCTCGCGCAACGGGACTGCTATCGGAGAATCTACCGCACCAGCCCCCTTGCCGCGACCGGGATTTCCCGCACCACGCGACCGTCCGACACCGCATAGACGCTGTCGAACAGGTTCGAGACCACGCAGCAATGGTTCGGCACGATCGTCACGCGCTCGCCGATGCGCGGCTTTTCGGGCGAATCCGAAAGATCGACGATGCCATGCTCCTCGTTGAGCCGCACGATGCGCGCCTGCGGATATTCGAGGATCACGCCGTGGTCGGAAAAGCCGAGGAGATCGGAGGTGAGCGTCTTCGAACCGGCGTCGAGGATGGCGCGATCGGCGGTCGGGCGCGACACCACGGTCGCGACGACGCGCAGCGCCGTATCGTCGAGCGTGCCGACGCCGGCTGCCGCGATGGAGCGATCACTGTAGATATAGGTGCCGGGCCGATGCTCGGTCGAATGCTCGAGCTCATGGGCATGATACATATCGGGCGTGCCCCCGACGCTCACCGTCCTCGCCTCGAGGCCCGAGCGCGAGAGCGCCGCAAGCGCCTCGGCGAGCCAGGCGCGGGTTCGCGCCACCTTGCCCTTCTCGGGATAGACCATCAGCCCGCCGAAGGTGACGCCACGCGAATTGGCGATGCGCTCGGCGAGCGCCGCCGCCTCGCTCGCGCTCTGCACGCCGCAGCGGCCGGTGCCGGTGTCGCATTCGACGAGCAGCTCGATGGTGACGCCGGCCGCGCTCGCGGCTTGCGCCATCGCGTCCGCGACCTCGGCCGAATCCGTCACCGCGCTCATGCGGACGCGCTTGGCGAGCGCCGTCAGGCGTTCGAGCTTCGCCTGGCCGAGGATGGGGAAGGTCATCAGGATGTCGGAGATGCCGCCATCGGCCATCACCTCGGCTTCGCCGAGCTTCTGGCAAGTGATGCCGACCGCTCCGAGCTCGACCTGGCGGCGCGAGAACTCGACGATCTTATGCGTCTTGATATGGGGGCGCAGCGCGATCTTCCGCGCGGCGAAGTAGTCCGCCGCGCGCTTGAGATTGCGCTCGACCCTGTCGAGATCGACGACCGGGGCCGGCGTGTCGATGTCATCGATGCGCATCGTGGTCATTCCGCCGCCATCTGGCCCTTGACCCCCATCTCCTCTTCGAGCCGCGTCATGGCGCGGTCGAAGCGCTTGAACATCTCGTCGATCTCGGCCTCCGTGATGACCAGCGGCGGGCAGAACGCCATGATCTCGCCGATGGCTCGAATGACCAGACCCTCCTGCTGGGCGAGATCCTGCAATCTCGGACCGACGCTGGGCTTGGCGAAGGGCGCCTTCGTCTCCTTGTCGGCGACCAGCTCGATGGCTCCGACGAGGCCGACGCCGCGCGTCTCGCCGACCAGCGGGCGCGAGGCGAAGGAATGCAGGCGCTTCAGGAAACGCGGCGAGACCCGCGCCGCATGGCCCACGAGATCGCGCTCCTCGATGATGTCGAGGTTCTCCATCGCCACCGCGGTCGCGACCGGATGGCCCGAGGCCGTGAAGCCGTGGCCGAAACTGCCGATCTTCGCCGAATTGTCGGCGACCGCCTGGTAGATCTTGTCCGTCACCAGCACGGCCGAGAGCGGCATGTAGGAGGAGGTGATGGCCTTCGAGAGCACCAGGATGTCGGGCTTGATGCCATAGAGCTCGCAGGCGAACATCTTGCCCGTGCGCCCGAAGCCGCAGATCACCTCGTCGGCGATCACCATCACGTCGTGCTTGCGGCAGACGGCCTGGATCTTTTCCCAATATCCCTTGGGCGGCACGATCACCCCGCCCGCCCCCATGACCGGCTCGCCGATGAAGGCAGCGACGGTCTCGGGCCCTTCCTTCACGATCGTCTCGTCGAGCTCTTGCGCGAGGCGGGTGGAGAACGCCTCCTCGCTCTCGCCTGGAAGGCCGTTGCGCCAATAATGCGGGCAGGAGACATGCTTCATCATCGGCAGCGGCAAGTCGAAATCGCGCTGGTTGGCGGGCAGCCCCGTGAGGCTCGCCGCCGCGATGGTCACGCCGTGATAGGCGCGCTGGCGCGAAATGAACTTCTTCTTCTGCGGGCGGCCGATGGCATTGTTGTAGTACCAGAGCAGCTTGATGACGAAGTCGTTGGCCTCCGAGCCCGAGCTCGTGAACTGGACCTTGGCCAAGCCCTTCGGCGCCATCTTCACCAGACGCTCGGCGAGGTCGATCGCGGCGGGATGCGATTTGTGGTTGAAGGAATGGTAATAGGGCAGCTTGCTCATCTGCCGCGTGGCGGCGCGCACGAGCCGCTCCTCGCCGAAGCCGACGGCGACGCTCCAGAGGCCGGCGAGCCCCTCGATATATTCCTTGCCCTGATCGTCATAGACGTAGACGCCCTTGCCGCGCTCCATGATCGTCGGGCCGATCTCCTCATGGCGGCGCGCATTGGTCGCCGGGTGGAAGTAATAGGCGATGTCGCGGGCGGCTTGGGAATTCGGCTTGTCGTCCATGGCGGGAACCTCGAGCGCGCGGCATTCGGGCGCGAATGGCTGCGGGATAGGTGCGTATAGACCGCAAGCCGTGGAGGCGCCAGGGACCAGCGCGCAGTGCATGGGTGCGCCAGATGCATCCATGAGCTTTTGGCGCGTTTCCGGATGTTGAGGAATATTGATTTTGGAAGCTCGATGCGCGGAATTTGTGTAGCCGATTAGCTACCGTGCGCGCGGATCCGGAAGCGTCGTCGATGCGGTGCCGGCCAGAAAGGGCGCCCGCATTCTTGTGCGATGCGGTAGCAGCAAAATACAGCAGATTTACAGCGGCATACGCCTAGTCAGGTAGTCAGGACGGGTTATATTGCACCGCAACATCGTCCTGGAACACGACCTCGAGACAAAGGGTCCGCCCGTCGCAGCAGCCATAACCTACAATTTTGTTCATTTATGTTCCAACCGATCGTCGAGATGCTCGACCCTTCGAAAAGATCCCGCTCGGCAATCTCGAAGACACTCGTTCTGCGCCCTTCGCCGTTCCAGGAGCGATCAGCCCGAGCGCGCCTGCCGCGGATTCGGGGCCTTATGCTCCCCCATCAGCGCCGTGACGGCGAGCGCCTTCTCCAAGGCGCCGAGCTGCTTCTCGGATAGCGCGGAGAGGGGCGGCATCACCTTGCGCCAGGCTGGCTCCCCCGTCAGCAAGGCGAGGGACGCCTTCACGGCTGCGACGAGCGGAAACTGCGCGATCGCGGCGCGTATCTCGACTGCCTGCGCGAGCCCTTGGCGCGCCACTGCCGCCTCGCCGCTCCAGGCGCGCTGCGCGAAGGGGCCGGTGACGTTCGCCGTCGCCGATATGCAGCCGGCGAAACCCAGCTCCCTGGCGCGGCCGAGCGAGGCTTCCGCGCTCGGGAAGACGGCGAAGCCCTCGAGGCGCCGCGCCAAGGCCGCGGCATATTCAAGGTCGCCTGACGAGTCCTTGAGGCCGAGGACCACCTCCGCATGCGCCTCGCGCAGCCGCGCCACGACATCGATCGTGTAGGGAACGCCCGAGTTCTGCGGGAAGTGATAGAGGTAGAGCGAGAGCCCGTTTGCGCCCACCCGCCCGATCAGGGCCTCGACATAGGCGATGAGCCCCTCCGCATCGATGCCCTTGTAATAGAAGGGCGGCAGCAGCAGCGCCCCGGCAAAGCCAAGCGCCTTGGCCTCGGCGGTCAGGCGCACGGCGTCCTCGAGCGCCGCGGCGCCGGTTCCGACCATGAACCGGTCGAGCGGCAGGCCCGATTTCGCAATCGCCCGCATGGCGGCGAGGCGCGCCTCGGCCGCAAAGGAGGTCGCCTCCCCGGTCGTGCCCAGAAGGTTGATGCCGTCGCAGCCGCCATCGGCAAGCAGCCAGCCGCAATGGCCGACGAGGCGCTCGCGGTCGATCGTAAGGTCATCGGCGAGCGGCGTGGCGACCGCAGCGATGACGCCCTGAAGCTTTCCCATGTTCAATTCCAAGCCGTTGGTGTGATCCGCGATCGGTCCGAAGGCCTCATCTTAGGTTCCGCCGACCGGCGCGGAAAGGCCTTTGCGAAATTCGCAACGGGACTTCTCCGGGAGCCACATCCCGCTCATTCTCGCGAAAGCGCGAAACCAGGAACGGCACCACGTGCAAAGGTTCTGGATCCCCGCTTTCGCGGGGATGAGCGGAGAGGGTTCGAGCCTCTCATGTCACGAGCTTCAACCCGATAATGCCGGCGACGATAAGCGCGATGCAGCCGAGGCGAAGCACGGTCGCGGGCTCGCCAAAGAGGTGGATGCCGAGCGCCGCCGTGCCGACCGCGCCAATCCCTGTCCAGACGGCATAGGCCGTGCCGATCGGCAATGTCCTGAGCGCGAGGCTCAAAAGTCCGAGACTGAGCAGCATCGAGGCAAGCGTCAGAACGGAGGGCGCGAGGCGGCTGAAGCCTTGCGTGTATTTGAGCCCGATCGCCCAGCCGACCTCGAACAACCCGGCAATCAGCAGATAGGCCCAAGCCATGCCCGGTCAGAATCGTTCCGCCGAGAACGGCGTAACGTCGAAGGCCGGCGACCGCCGCATGAGCAGGTCGCCGATCGCCTGTCCGGTGATCGGGCCGTTCGACAGACCGACATGCCCGTGTCCGAAGGCAAAAAACAGGCCGCGATGGCGCGGCGCCTCCCCGATCACCGGCAAGCCGTCCGGCGTCGAGGGCCGCGCCCCGAGCCAGGGCTCGTTCTCGACGGCTGAGCCGAGATCGAGGGTGCCGCGCGCTTCGCGCACCGCGGCGTCGATCTGGACCGGATTGGGCGGGGCGCCGAGCGGGGCGAGCTCGACGCCGGAGGTGACGCGCACCCCCTGGCGCATGGGCGCCAGCATATGGTAGCCGCCCGAGTCATGGACCGGCCGGTTGAGCCCCGGCCCCGCTCCCGGCGTGAGATGCAGATGGTAGCCGCGCTCCACGGCGAGCGGAAAGCGGTAGCCGAGCGCCCGCGTGAAGCCACGCGCCCAGCCGCCAGCCGCGAGCACGGCTTGGCGGGCGCGCAACTCGCCTCCCGCGAAGCGTGCGACAAAGCCATCGCCCTGCGGACGCAGCGTCTCGACCGTGACCTGCTCGATGCGGCCACCCTCGTCGATGAAAAGCTGGCGATAGGCTTCGACGAGGGCGCCGGGATCGGAGACCGAGCCCGTCTCGGTATAGAGCACGCCCATGGCGAAGGGGCGTTTCAGCGCAGGTTCCAGCTCGTGCAGCGCCTCGCCGTCGATCACCTCGAATTTGATGCCGTGCTCGAGCAAGATCTCGCGCTCATGGGCGGCCGCGGCGAAATCGGCCTCGCGGCGATAGAGCCGCAGCATGCCTTCTTGCTTGATCAAGCCCGTGGCACCGGCCCGCCGCGCGAGATGCATATGCGCCTCGAAGGCGCGGCTCGCGAGGCGGTCGAGAGCGGTCGCGGCGCGGCGCAAGGCGCGCCCGTTCGCGGCCCGCAGGAAGCCGAACACCCATGGCGCGATGCGAGGCAGCTTGGCATGGTCCAGGCGCAAGCCCGGATTGCGGTTGAGGAGATAGCTCGGAAGGTTCCGCCAAAGTCCAGGCCCCGACACGGGGAATAGCGAGCTGCGGCTGATGCAGCCGGCATTGCCGTAGCTCGCGCGGCGACGTGCCTCGCCCGGATCGCAAAGCAGCACGGATAATCCGCGCTCCCGGGCGCTCAAGGCGCAGGAGACGCCGACGATGCCGCCGCCGACGACCAGCACATCCGCGCGCATGTCAGGGCTCATCTGGCGATCCTCAGCTCTTGCCGACACTCAACCGAGCGTCAGGCCGCCGTCAACAGGGATGGTCGCGCCGGTGATGTGCGCGGCGGCGGCGCTGAGCAGGAAGGCGATCGCCGCGGCGACATCTTCCGGCGAGGCGAGCCGCCCTTGCGGGTTGCGGGTCGCCGCCTCCGCCCAAGCCGCTTGCGAGAGCGCACCGAGCTTGCCTTCGTCCTTGCGGGTGAAGCCCGGCACGACGATGTTCACGGTCGTCCCGGTCGGCGCGAGCTGCACGGCGAGGCTCTTCGCCAGGGCTTCGAGCGCGGCCTTGGCGGCGGCCGAAGCCGGGAAGAGCTGGCCTTTGACGAAACGATGGGCGACGAAGGACGAGACGGCGACGACCCTGCCGGCCGTGGATACGGAAAGGGAAGGCAGCGCCGCCGTGACGATCTCGAGGAAGGCGCCCGGCATGGCGCGCCAGGATGCGTCGAGATGTTCGCGTGTCAGCTCCCCGAACGCGCGGCGGTCGGCGAAGCCGGCATTGTGGACGATCCGGTCGATCCGGCCGAAGGCGGCGAGCGCCTTGCCGACGGCAGCAGCACCGACCCCGCCCTCACCGAGATCGCCGAACGCGGTCTCGACCTCGGCGCCGGCGGTCCGGCATGCACCAGCGACGGCCTCGAGCCTGGCGCGCCCCGCTGCGTCGCCGCCGCGGCCGTGCAACAGGAGCCGAGCCGCAGGCGATGCGAGCCGCCGCGCCAGCGCCGCCCCGATGCCGCTGCCGGCACCGGTGATCAAGATGACGCGATCAGCTTGAGTGTTCGACACGCACGCTTGCCTCTCGGCCGTAGCACTAACTTATAGTCGATCGATCGATGCTCCGATCTCCCCAAGGACCTGCCCAAAAGTTGGCTTATCGCCGTAGTAAAGAGCGCTGCTCGCGGCAAAGGCCCTTTCATATGATTTGCGCGTTTCCGGGTCGGCCAGAATAAAGGCCTGGTTCTGCGCGATGTTGGGGTTGTCGCCGCTACGAAATCTCCTGGCCTTGTGAGCTTTATAGGCTTCCGTTCCGATGAACGCGTGGACCTCCGGGCGCCTCAGCAGATTCTGGACATCATAGTAGTGGCGCATGAAACTAACCGGAGATTCGCCGGATTCCTGTTGCCGGCGAAATTTTGTCGAGATGGTCTGGAGTTTCTCGACAAACGTGTACCCCGGATCGTAGCAGGCAACGCCTTTGGCGCGAAAGATAGTCAGGTGACATGCGGCGCCGCACCGGCGTTGAGCGCCTGGGCAAAAAGCTTCTTGGTTCTCACATTGCCGTAGTCACGCGCCGCCCGCTGTAGCCGCGGCCCATCGAATGAC
>JBIOEJ010000160.1:0-11573 GCA_044445965.1 Hyphomicrobiales bacterium | reverse complement strand
TGGTGACGCCGATGATGGTGTTGAGGAGCGTCGTCTTGCCGACGCCGTTGCGGCCGAGCACGGCCAGCGACCGGCCCTCGTCCAGCGTGAGCGAAATATTCGAGATGACGGTCGCCTCTCCATAGCCCGCCGATACGTCGTGGAGGAGGAGGACCTCAGCCATGCTGGGGCTCGCCGAGATACACGGCCTTGACGCGCGCATCCTTGGCGACGGCGTCTGCCGGCCCCTCCATCAGCAGCGCGCCGTTGACCAAGACGGAAATCCGATCCGCGTAGGCGAAGACGAGGTCCATGTCATGTTCGATCAGGAGGACCGAAACGGTGCGCGGCAGGGCGGAGACGGCGGCCACGAGCTCATGGCGCTCCGCCTCCGGGACGCCCGCCGCCGGTTCGTCGAGCAGGAGGACGCGCGGCCGGCAGGCGAAGGCGAGCGCGATCTCGAGCAGGCGTTGCTTGCCATAGGCGAGGCTGCCGGTGCGCTCGTCGAGCACGTCGGTCAGGCCGAAGCGCGTGGCGATCTCGACGATATCGGGCAAGACGGCCCCGCTCGCCCCGACGCGGCGCCACCAGTCCTTGCCGCCGCCATGCCGCTCCGACACCGCCAGCGCCAGCGCCTCGAGCGGGGTCAGCTCGGCGAAGAGCTGGTTGATCTGGAAGGTGCGCGTGAGGCCGCGCCGCACGCGCAGATCGCTGCGAAGGCGCGTCACGTCTTGCCCTTCCAACAGGATTTGGCCGTCGCTCGGAGCGAGCACGCCGGTGAGCAGATTGACGAATGTCGTCTTGCCCGCACCGTTGGGGCCGATCAGGGCATGCCTTGCGCCTTGCTCCAGCCGAAACGAGACGTTGTCGGTCGCCAAGATGCCGCCGAAACGCTTGACGAGCCCGATCGTTTCGAGCGCCGCCGTCAAGGGCTCGCCCCCGAGGAAGGCATGGTGGCCTTCGCCTTGCCCAACTCCGCCTTGCCCAACTCCGCCCTACCAATGTCGATCCCGACACGAGCCGCGATGGCGCCAAAGCCGTAACGCCAGGCGTGCACGAGCCGATCCCGCCGCACGAGCACGAGAGTCACGAGCACGAGCCCGATCCAGAACTGCCAATGCTGAGGCGTGATCGCCGAGAACCCGTCCTGCATCACCCTGAAGGCGGCGGCGCCGATCAAGCCGCCATAGAGATAGCCGGTGCCGCCGATGATGAGAACGAGCAGAACATCGGCCGAGCGGGAGAAATCGAACACATCGAGGGAGACGAATTGGGTCGTTTGCGCCAGCAAGGCGCCGGCGATGCCGGCATAGGCGGCCGCCACCGTGTAGATGGCGACGAGCCGCCGGCCGACCGGGATGCCGATGGCGGCGGCACGCAAGGGATTGTCGCGGATCGAGCGCAACGAGAGGCCGAAAGGCGAATTGACGATGCGCCGAGCCAGGAGGAACATCGCAAGCAGGACCGCGAGGCTGTAGATGCAAGCGGTGCGCCCGAAGATGTCGAAGCCGAACAGGCCGAGCACCGGCCCCGGGGCGACGCCTTGCAGCCCATCCGCGCCGCCGGTCAGCGAGGGCATCTGATTGGCGATCTCGCCCAGCACCAAGGCGACGCCGAGCGTCACCATCAGCCGCGTGAGGTCGGAACCGCGCAGCACCACGAAGCTCGTCGCGAAGCCGAGCGCCGCCGCGCTTGCGCCGCAGAGGACGAGCCCGAGCGTCGGGTCGGGAACGCCGTGCTTGGTCAGCAGACCCGCCACATAGGCTCCCCATCCGAGGAAGGCGGCATGGCCGAGCGAGACGATCCCCGCATAGCCCAGCACGAGGTCGAGCGAGAGGGCAAACAGCGCCAGGATGGCGATCTCGTTGATCAGGAGATACCGGCTCGGCAAGGCGAGAAACGCAAGGATGACCAGCCCCCAAAAGGCGGTCTCGCCGCGATGCCACCTGCCGCGCCGCGCCAAAGCGGTTACGACGCTCGCCTCTACGGACGCTGTCCCGGACCCGGTTTGCGTGGTCATCGCGAGCGCGCCAGGAGCCCTCGCGGTCGCAAGATCAGGACGATGATCATGACGGTGTAGATCACGAAGGCACCGAAAGCGGGCACATAATATTTCCCCGCCACATCGGCGACGCCGAGAATAAGCGAGGCCATGAACGGTCCGGTGATGCTCGAAGTGCCCCCGACCGTCACCACGATCAGAAAATAGATCATGAACTTGAGCGGGAAATTGGGATCGAGACCGATGATCTCGGCTCCCAAGGCGCCCCCCAGCCCCGCGAGACCGGAGCCGACAGCGAAGGTCGCCGCGAAGATCGTGCCGACATCGATGCCGAGCCCGCGGGCCACGCGCGCATCATCGACCGCCGCCCGCAATCGGCTGCCGAAGCGGGTGCGCGACAGCGTCAACTGCAGGGCGATGGTCAAGAACCCGCAGACGACGATGATGAACGACCGGTAGACGCCGATCGACACGCCGAGCACGTCGACGCGTCCTTGCAGGTAGGCGGGCAGCTTGATGATCCGCTGCTCGGACCCCATCAGGTAGTCGGTCGCCGCACAAGCCATGAAGACGAGGCCGATCGAGAACAACACCTGGTCGAGATGGCTGCGCCCGTAAAGCCGCCGGTAGAGCGTGCGTTCGAGCAAGAGCCCGATAGCGGCGGCCGCGAGGAAGGCGCAAGGCAATGTCGCCAGGAAGGGTACATTCAGCCGGTCCATGAGGATGACGGTGACATAGCCTCCCGCCATGGCGAAGGCGCCATGGGCGAGGTTGACGAAGTTCATCAGCCCGAGCGTCACCGCAAGCCCGCAAGCGAGCACGAACAGCAACATGCCGTAGGCGACGCCGTCGAAGAGGATCGTCAGCATAAGCTCAGCACGCCGGACAATCGACAGAGGACGGATGAACCAACTCTGCCACTGGATCCTCTGTCCTCCGGTCGTCTGTCTTCGGTCGTCTGATCCGCGCTATTTCTTCGCGGCCTTCACCGGATCCTTGACGTTCGGGATGGTCGCGAACTCGACGTTGTAGAGCTCGCCATTCACCTTCTCGACCTTGCGGACATAGATGTTCTGGATGATGTCGCGCGTCTCGGGATCGATCGAGATCGGACCGCGCGGGCTCGTCCAGGCCATGCCCTTCATCGCGGCGAGGAGAGCGTCCCCGTCGGTCGAACCGTTGGTCTTTTTGAGGGCATCGTAGATCAGACGCATGCCGTCATATCCGCCGACCGCCATGAAGTTCGGCCGCATGCCGTTATTGGCTTTCTTGAAAGCCTCCACGAACGCCTTGTTCTCGGGGCTGTCATGGGCCGCCGAATAATGATGCGTGGAGACCACGCCGAGCGCCACATCGCCCATGGCGTTGAGCTGATCGTCATCGGTGACGTCGCCGGTGCAGATGAGGCGCACGCCCGACTTGTCGAGGCCGCGCTCGAGGAACTGCTTCATGAACAGCGCCCCTTGGCCGGACGGCACGAAAACGAACAGCGCCTCGGGCTTCAAGTCGGCGACCTTCTGGAGGAAGGGCGAGAAATCGGGATTGGCGAGCGGGACCTTGAGGCTCTCGAGGACCGAGCCGCCCCCCTTGGCCATTTGCTCGGTGAAAGCCTTCTCGGCGTCGAGCCCCGGCCCGTAATTGGAGACGAGCGTCACCGTCTTCTTGATGCCGTTCTGCAAGGCCCAGTCGGCCATCGGCACCGTGGCTTGCGGCAAGGTGAAGCTGGTGCGCGCAATATAGGGAGAGGCCTCGGTGATGGTCGCCGTGCCGGCCGCCATCACGATCTCGGGAACCTTGGCCTGGGTCGCGAGCGGAGCCACGGCGAGCGCGATCGGAGTGAGGCCGAAGCCCGCGACGAAAGCGACCTTGTCGTTGACGATCAATTCCTGCGCCAGGCGCTTGGAGACATCGGGCGTCCCAGTGTCGTCCTTGAGGATCAGCTCGATCGTCTTGCCCGCGACGCTCGACCCGTTCTGCTGCATGAACAGACGCGTGGCGGCGTCGATCTGCCGGCCCGTCGAGGCTTGCTGGCCCGTCATCGGCAGGATCAGCCCGATCTTGACGCTCTGGGCGGCCGCGCCGCTCGTCAGAAATCCGATGGCGATGAGCGCACCGAACATGTTCGAAACTTGTCTTGCCGACATCCAACCCTCCCTGCAGGCAATCAAATGGTCGCTTTCTCCTTGCGAACATTACCGACTCCCGGCACCGATGCAAAGCAGAGTTGCGGCCGCCTGCCCGCCTCGCGCGCCCGCCGGGCTTGACGGATCGCGCCCCGCAGTGCCGGAGTCATCTTCACGACCAGCCATCGAAGGAGCCTCCGATGCAACTCGGCATGATCGGCCTCGGCAGGATGGGCGCCAACATCGTGCGCCGCCTGATGCGCGACGGCCACGCCTGCGTCGTCTACGACGCCAATCCGAAGGCGGCCGAGGCGCTCGGCAAGGAGGGAGCTGTCCCGGTGAAGAGCCTCGCCGAGCTCAAGGAGCGCCTGCGCGCGCCGCGCGCCGCCTGGGTGATGGTTCCGGCTGGAGAGATTACGGAGCATACGGTCGACGAGCTCGGGGCCTTGCTCGAGAAGGACGACACGATCATCGACGGCGGCAACAGCTTCTGGAAGGACGACATACGCCGCGCCAAAAAGCTCGCCGAGAAAGGCCTCAACTATCTGGATGTCGGGACGAGCGGCGGCATCTGGGGCATCGATCGCGGCTATTGCATGATGATCGGCGGCGACAAGGCGGTGGTCGACCGCCTCGACCCCATCTTCCGCACGCTCGCGCCGGGGCTCGGCAATATCCCGCGGACGCCGCAGCGCGACAAACGCGATGCGCGCGCCGAGATGGGCTATATCCATGCGGGTCCGAGCGGCGCCGGCCACTTCGTCAAGATGGTGCATAACGGCATCGAATACGGGCTGATGCAGGCCTATGCCGAAGGCTTCGACATCCTGCACCATGCCGATGGCGAGCAATTGCCACAGGATCACCGCTTCACGCTCAATCTTCCCGACATCGCCGAGGTGTGGCGGCGCGGCAGCGTCGTCTCGTCCTGGCTGCTCGATTTGACGGCCGCGGCGTTGGCGTCTGACGAAAAGCTGGCCGGGTTTACGGGGCATGTGGAGGATTCGGGAGAGGGGCGCTGGACCGTATTGGCGGCCGTCGAAGAGGCCGTGCCGGCGACCGTCCTGACCTCGGCGCTTTATACCCGCTTTCGCTCCCGCGAGGCGGACAGCTTCGCCGAAAAGCTCCTCTCGGCCATGCGCAAGGGGTTCGGCGGCCATGGCGAGGCGAAGCTCGGCTAGAGCCTGTTCATTGACGCTCTCCCTCATGTGAAGCGGCATCCGCCTCGCTTGAAGATCCTCTTAAGGAACCGGCGCTTGACTTCATCGAAGGGCGACAGATCGGCACCCGCCATCCTCGTGGTGATGGGCGTCTCGGGTTCCGGAAAGACGACCATCGGGACGTTGCTGTCGAAGCGGCTCGGCTGGCCCTATCGCGACGCCGACGAATTCCACCCGAAAGCCAATATCGAGAAGATGAAGCGCGGCGTGGCGCTGACGGATGATGACCGCTGGCCGTGGTTGCGAGCGATTGCCGCCTTCATCGACGAGGAGCGGGCGCGCGGCGTCAACGCGATCGTCACCTGCTCGGCATTGAAACGCAGCTATCGCGCCATCATCGTCGGCGATCGCCGCGATGTTCGCCTCATCTATCTGAATGGCGAGAAAGCGCTGCTCGAGGCGAGGCTTGCGAAGCGGCACGGCCATTTCATGCCCCCCTCCCTGCTCCAAAGCCAATTCGACGCGCTCGAAGAGCCGGGCCCGGACGAGCATCCGCTGACGATCTTGGTCGACGCGACGCCGAAGGCGATCGTGGCGGAAATCCTCGAGCGGCTCGGGCGCGAGGCGCGAGGCTGACGGATCCTGATCAACCCCGCCGCACGAAGGCGAACATGCCCTCCGCGGGCTCCACGCCGAGCCCCGGCCCGCTGGGCACCGTATAGAAGCCTTCGGCGCATTCCATATCCCCCACGGTGAAGGCGAGATTCTTGTCGAAGATCGAGGGCTGGTATTCGTGATATGGCAGGGTCTGCACCGTCGAAGCCGCTTGCAGGCTTGCCGCCATGAATATCCCGCAGCTGATCGAGGCATGCGGCATGACCGGCATATGGAATGCCCGCGCCATCTCGCAAATCTGCATGAACTCGGTGATCCCCGTATGGCCGATCTCAGGCTGGATCACCGCCATGGCGCGTCCCTCGAAACGGGGCCGATATTCGAACACGGTGCGCAATTCCTCACCGAGCGCCACCGGCGCCACGCCCGCCCGCGCCACCGCCATCTGCCCTTCCAGATCTTCCGGCTGGCACGGCGCCTCGGCCAAGGCGAGGTCGTATTCGGCCAATCTGCGGATCAGACGGATCGCCTCGGCCGCCCCGTATTTCCAATGCAGATCCACCATCAACTGCACCTGCGGCCCTACCGCCTCGCGCAGGGCGGCCATCTCCTCCACCACCCCGTCATCGGACATCGCCGCCGCGAACTTGATCGCCCGGAAGCCGCGCCCCACCCATTCCACCGCGAGGTCGCACCGCTCCCGCAGCGTCGCCTTGGGCAAGCCCGATACATAGGCCGGCAGCCGCTCCGACCGTCGCCCGCCCAGCAGCGTGGACAGCGGCACGCCCATCAGCTTGCCGAACAAGTCCCAGATCGCGATATCGACGCCCGCCAGCGCATCCACGTAGTAGCCGCCGAAGAAGCCGCGCACCCGCATCAGGTCGTAGAGGTCCTCATGGATCACCCGCGGCGTCGCCGGGTCGCGGCCGATCAGCACCGGTCCGAGCAACTCCTCGACGATGGCGGTGACCGCCTGAGGCGCGGCCACCCCATAGGTCTCCCCCCAACCCACGATGCCGCTCTCGCCCGTGATCTTGACCAGCACCGACATATCCGTGCTCGGATAGATGCTGCGGTTGCCGCCGCGGATGATGTAGCCGCGCTCATTGATCCGTTCGCCCGGCCGCAACGGTCCGAGATAGGGCGCGTCGCGCGGCAGCGAGATGATGAACGTCTCGACAGAGCGGATCGCGTCGAGCTTGTTCATGGCGAAAGATCCGGCCGATGCGCGAGAAACAATGCTTGCGCATCCGCGTCTTGCAGCAAAGCCCGGATCTCGCGCCGGTCGTTCGCGTCCGGCACTGGCCCGCCGGCCCGCGCGCCCGCATGCGCCAGCAAGCCGCGACGGCGCAGCACCTCCTTCGTCGCTCGCACGCGGAACACCGCCTGGAACACCAGGAGCGGCAGGCTCAGCGCGTAGAGGCGCCTTGCTTGCGCCACATCCCCCGCAAGCCAGGCGCGATAGAGACGCACATGCACGTCAGCCAATTCCAGCGCCGGCATCGTCCCAGCCGCCCCGCGCGCCAGCTCGTCTACGACATACCGCGCCCCCGCGCCGCCGAACACGCCATCGATCCTGCCGGCGCAGCTTTGCAGGATCAGCGAGACATGTTGTCCGCAAGGCAGCGTCTCCTCCTTGGCGTAGCGCAGCGCCGGCACGGCTTCCGCGATCTGCGCGATCGCCGCGGGCGACAGCCCGGCCCCGTTCGGCGGGGGCGCGTTCTGCAGCATGATCGGCAGGCCGCAAGCGCCAGCCACCGCGGCGTAGAAGGCGATCTGCGCCGCCACGTCCTGCCCCGCCCGCGGCGGGGCCATGATCATCGCTGCCGTCGATCCGGCAGCGGCCCCCTCCCTCGCCCGCGCAGCCGCCTGCGCGGGATCTGCGTCGCTCGCTCCGACGATAAACGGCACACGACCGCCGACATGCTTTGCGACGGCTGCCACCAGTTCGGCGCGCTCAGGCTGCGCCAGCGTCTCCACCTCGCTGGCCATGCCCGGGAACACGATCCCGTCCGAGCCGCTCTCCAAGGCGAAATCGACGAGCCGCAGCAACGCCTCCGTATCGGGCGCCCCTTCCGCGCCGAACGGCGTCGGCAGCACCGGGAAGACGCCTGAAAGTCGACGCATCGGATCAATACTTCCTGTTCGTCGGCACGCTTTGTGGTATCAATGCTTGATGCTCCAGCATGTGACGCAAGCCCCGCCGCCGACGCGAGAGCGCATCAAATCGGTCGCGCAGGAACTCTACATGCGTGGCGGCTATGAGGGCTTCAGTTTCGGCGACATCGCCGCCGAGCTCGGCATCACACGAGCAAATATCCATTACCATTTCGGCTCCAAGCGCCGGCTCATGGCGACGCTGATCGACAGCTTCGTGGAGGACGCGCTCACCCGCATCGCGCGTCATTGGACGACACCGGGAGACGGTTTCGCCGATCGCCTGCGGGCGCAATGCCGCGATCTGCGGGCGTTCTATTCCCATTTCAACCCCAATCCGGACGAAAGAAACGTCTGGAGCCCCGTTTCCCGGCTGCGCCTCGATCTGCCCGTGCTCGGCGAACTCGCTGCGACGGCGCTCGATCGCGTCAATCGCGGCTATGACGCCTGCCTGCGCAGTGCCGTCGCCGACGCCATCGCCGCAGGCGAGCTGATGCAAGGAGCACCGGTCGACGACATCGTGCGTCTCCTGCGTACCACCATCATGTCCTGCGGCCCTATCACACAAGATCATGGCAGCTTCGCCGAGGTCGAACGCCTGTTCGCGACGATCGGGCGCACCATCGCGACGGCCTGGGGCGCACGCCCCTTCGTCCGCCGCCCGGTCCGACCGGCGCGAACGAAGGTCTCCCTCACGTGATGACAGCTTGACGATGGCCCGCCTCCGATCCTAGACTTACGTATGAGTAAGTGGCGCACGTCAAGTCCGTCTTGACCAGGCCGCCCGGATACGACGCAGGGAGGCTAGCGTGGGCGCGACATCGCAATTCCGGCATTTTCAGGCTGCGCCGCTGTCCGGTTCGCTCGGTGCCGAGATCACCGGCCTCGACCTGCGTCGCGACATCTCCAAGGCGTTGGCGGAAGAGATCGCGGAAGCCTTCCGCCGTTATCACATGCTGTGCTTCCGCGATCAGTCGCTCGGGCTCGACGATTACCGACGGGTGGCGCGCCTGTTCGGGCCGTTCAGCGGCAACCCGATTCATGTAGCCCTTCCCGGCTACCCGGAATTCGTACGTGTCGTGAAGGAACCCAATGAGGGCGGCCCCACCTTCGGCGGCAACTGGCACACCGATCTCAGCTGGTTCGAGCAGCCGCCCAAGGCGACGCTGCTTTACGCCGAGGAAGTACCTTCGTATGGCGGCGATACCTTGTTCGCCAATCTGCATCTTGCCTGGGAGCGCCTGTCCGAGACCCTGCGCCATATGCTCGACGGCCAAGTCGGTATCCATTCCGGCTATGGCGCCTACGGCGTCAACGCCGCGCTCAAATGCATCAAGGTCGTGGACGAAGGGTGGGAGGTCTCGAATACCGAGGTCGAGCATCCGCTCGTCCCCCGCCATCCGGAATCGGGACGCCCATTCCTGTTCGTCAACCCCAATGTGGTGCGCATCAAGGGCATGACCGAAGCGGAAAGCCGCCCGATCCTCAGCTATCTGATGACGGCGGCCACCCGTGCCGACCTGACCTGCCGCCTGTCATGGCGGGCCGGCAGTCTCACGGTGTGGGATAATCGCTGCCTGCTGCACCACGCCATCGGCGATTATCCACAGTTCCGGCGCGTGGTCGTTCGCACGACGATCGCCGGCGACCGCTTGCCCGGGACCGCGACCCAGGACATCGCCCGGGTGGCGTGAAGGCGAGGAGGCCGGCATGTTCTCCTATCTTCACCGCCTATGCCTTGCCGTCGCGCTCGTCCTGGCCTGCGCGTCCCATGCCGGAGCCCAGACGAAGCTGCGCTTCTATTCCTGGCAGACCGACGACCAGAGCAACAGTATCTGGTGGCTGGCGGTGAACAAGGCGTTCGAGGACACCCATCCCGGCGTGACCATCGATTTCGTCAAAGTGCCGCGCGACGATTTCGCGGATACGATGATGGTGATGTTCAGCGGCAACACCGCGCCCGACATCGTCCACCTCGCCTCCTTCGAGTTCCACGCCTTCGCCGAGCAGGGCTGGCTGGAGGATCTCGGCCCCTCGATTGCCAAGGACGGCCCGGACCTGAAGGGCTGGGCCGGACAGGCGAAATGCGTCTGGCGGGGAAAGACCTACTGCATCAACCTCAATTATTTCGGTTATCTGCTGTTCTACGACGAAGCCTTGTTGAAAGCGGCCGGCGTCGCTCTGCCGCGAAGCTGGGATCAATATCTCGACGCTGCCCGCAAGCTGACGACTGCCGGCGGCGGCAAGAGCTTCGGGCTCGGCTTGCACACCACCGCCGGTGCCGGGCAGTATCTAACGGAGCTGCTCTGCTATGTCCTCGACGCAGGCGGCTACTGGACCGACGCTGCCGGCAAGCCCACCGTCGACACGCCCGCTGTGATCGAGGGGCTGCGCCGTTGGAAACTGGTGCAAACCGAGCGCCTCACCCCGCTCGGCGTGAAGGCCGAGGACATCCGCCAGCTCTTCGTCGAGGGCCGGATCGGCATGCGCCTCGACGGCCCCTGGATGTGGGGCCTGCTCGCCAAGGCGAAGCCGGAACTGCGCGACGAGCTGAAAGTCGCCGAACCGCCTTTCGTCGTGCCGCTGGGCGGCACCAGCAACGTCATCGCGATGCCGGCGAACCTTTCGCCTGAGCGCAAGAAGCTGGTTTGGGATTTCATCAAGCTGATCACCTCGCCGCATTGGCAGGAGCAGTATGTAGCGCTCACCGGTCAGCTCGCCCCGCGGCCCGGCTCGCTCACGCCGAGCATCCTTGCCGCCAAACCATTCCTTGCGACCTTCCAAGCGTCTCAGGACAAGGCCGCCGCAGCCGGCGTCGATCGGTTGCCCACGGGCTTCGAGACGAAATATAACGAGTTCGCGAAGATCATCACCGAAGAGGCGCAGCGCATGGTGATCGACAATGCCGATCCCGCCGCCGTGGCGAAGCGCATGCAGCAGCGCGTGACCGAGCTGCAGAATAACTGACCGCATGGCCGCCGGGCTGCGTCCGTGGTCCATCCTCTGGCGGCCCAGCTTCAGGCGATGGCTCGGTGTCCTGTTGATGGCGCCCAGCGCCCTCGTGGTGCTGTTCCTGATCGTCTATCCGCTGGCCGTGGCTTTGGATTTGAGCTTCCAGAAAGTCCGCATCATGCGGGTCGGCGCGGAGCGCCTGCCATACACGCTCGAGAACTATCAGCGCCTGCTGCAATCCTCCGATTTCTGGCATGCGGCGGCGGTATCCTTCGGCTTCGTGGTGCTGGTCGCCGCCGGTTGCTTCGCCCTCGGCCTCGCAGGCGCCCTCTTGGTCAACCAAAGCTTCCCGGGCCGACGCGCGGCCCGCCTGCTGGTGGCCTTGCCTTGGGCGGTGCCCGAGGTGGTGGCGGCGACCATCTGGGCTTGGATGTTCGACGGCTCCTTCGGCCTCGTCAATTGGCTCTTGATGCAGTGCGGGCTCGTGGAGACGCCCATCGCCTGGCTCAGCCAGCCGCGCGAAGCCTTCGCGGTCTGCGCGGTGGCGCTGATATGGTCCGGCTACCCATTCGTCGCGGTCATGGC
>JBIOEJ010000159.1:0-12043 GCA_044445965.1 Hyphomicrobiales bacterium | reverse complement strand
GGCGACGGTCGCCAAACCGTCCCAGCCCGCCCACAGCCTCGCAAACGAAAGTCATCGAAAGCCTCCCGCGAATCAATGTGCATCACGGAATCAGCCTTCAATGCCCACAGCAATCGAGATGTGTGCACATGACAGCGCCCTGGGCGGGAGAAGGAAGGGCGGGTCGGCGCTCAGGCTCAACCGCCTTCGCGCCAAGCGCCCTACGCCACGAGCATTCCGTGACGCTCGGCGACCCCGATCGTCACCTTGGTTCCACTGTTGAATTCGAGAAAATCAGCCTCGATCCCGTCGCTGAAGATGACGCCATGCTCGGGCATTTCGGACACGATGACCATCGCGTCGTCGCAGGGGATTTGGCCGATCACGAGAGAGGCCCCGGTGGTACGGCTCGGGAACGGCTCGCGCACGAAATAGTGCAGATAATCCGCATCCCAGGCGAATGATCCGTCCACCGCCGCCTCCACCGGTGCTTTCGCCAAGCTCGCCGTCGTCGCGGTCCAGCCCGCATAGATGCTCTTCAGCCATCCCGTCGAGCCGAGGCCCGTGGAAACGATGATGCCGCTCGAGGACTGACGCTCCTGCCGGCCGCCGACCGAGAGCGCGTAGCGGGCGGAGACATGGCTGCGCGGGCCGATGAACAGATCGTTGACCGCATAGAGCGCCGTGCCCGTATTGAGCGAAGCCTTCGCCATGGTAACGGTCTTCACCGAACGGCGGCCCTTGATCTCGTCGGCGACGATCTCGGCGAGATCGGCGATCCGGAACGGCAACAGGATGCCGTCCCAGCGCTTCGGATCCGGGTTCAGCCCGATCACATGCTGCCCGTCGAGATATTTGAGCGTGTTGGCGACGAGCCCGTCCTGGCCGAGGACGACGACGAGATCATCGGGTCCGAAGATGAAGTTCGAGAGGTAGCGGCGCTCGAGGCGTTGCAGACGCCCGAAACCGCGTAGCGTCGATTCGGCCTGCGCGACGGTCGACCGATACTGCCGATGCTCGCGCAGATAATCCGAGAAATCGGCGCCCAGATGCTCCACATAGAACTGAGCCTGCTGCACCGTGTTGAAGCGCGCGATCAGCTCGTCGAGCCGGGTCTCGCGGACGATCAGCACGATCTTGCGATCGGCCGCGGCCTCCATGGCTCAGCCTTTGCCTTTCGGCCGCAACAGCTCGCGCAGCAACTCCGGAGAGACGTTGAGCTCCCCGATCTTCGCGGCGTTGTCCGCGAGGTCGCGGAAGGCGAGCGCCACCAGCTGGCCGGGATCCATGCCGACCGAGGCCAGCGCCTGCAGCACCTTGGCATCGGCGCCTGCGAAGGAGCGCATCATCGCCGCCAGGCCATAGGCCTTCGCATCCGCCTCCTCGCGGGCATTGGCGCCGGCGAGCGCCACGAGCTCCTTGTTCTGCGTCTCCAGACCGACCTTGCCGGTCATCTCCTCCTGTTGGATGCGCAGCCGGCGCTCCTGCACGGAGCGCTCCGCCTCCATTTGCGCCTCGCGCACCTGCCGCTTCTTGTTCTCGATCGCGACCTCGGTCGCGAGCTCGTTCTCCTTGATCGCCCGCTCCTGCTCGACGGCGGCGTTGCGGCGCGAATAGATCGCTTCATCGGCCTGCCGCAACAGGGCTTCGCGCGCCTCGGCCTCGAGCGCCCGCGCGGTCTCGGGCTTCGGCTTGATGGCGAGCACCGAAAGTCCCAGCACCTCGACGCCCAGCGCCTCGACCGTCGGGTGGCGCGCGAGCGTCTCGGATACCCGGCCGACCAGCGCTTCCCCCGCCGTCAGCGACTGTTTCAGCGACAGGGCCTGGATCTCCGCGCGCATCGCCACCTGAACCTGGTTTATTAGCCGCTGGGAGAGCTTTTGCGGGTCCTCCGACACATATTTGCCGTTCGGATCGACCGTGAAGTTCAGCAAGGTCGCGGTGCGCCGAGGATCGGCGACCCGATAGGTGATCTGACCCTGAACCGTGACGTCCTGGAAGTCGGAGGTCACCTCCTCGAAGATGAAAGGCTCGTTGACGCTGGCCGTCGGCACCACGACGATCGAGGTCGTCGGCCTGAAATACCAAAGCGAAAGCCCGGAGCCTTCCCGCCTCGGCTGACCGTTGCGGTACTGGATCACATATTGCGTGGGCTGCGTCTTGATGAAGCGGTAGCCGAACATCTGTGCCTCGCTCTTTCCCGATGTCGGCCCGTTCCGGCCGCCCCTGCGGGCGAGCGCATAACGACATCCGAGCCGCCTCACAACTCTTGGAGAGGGGGACGACAGAGCACGGACGACGGAGGACAGAGGAGCCGGCGGGAGAGCTGGTTCATCCGTCCTCTGTCGTCTGTCCTCTGTCGTCTGTCCTCCGTCCTCGGTCGTCTCATTGCGCCCGCCAATACTCCGCCCATTCCGGCGCATAGGCATTATGGCCCGTCGGCTCATAGCCCTGGAGCCAGCGCGGTATCACATGCGGGTCGGCGCGGAAGAACAGCGGCAGCACAGGCAAATCGGTCGCGTAGATGCTTTGCATCTCGGCCCAGGCGCGCTTTTGCTTATCCGGATCGAGCTCGGTCTCCGATAGCGTGATGAGCTCGTCGAAGCGCGGATTGGAATAGCCCATGCTGTTCGAGCCGGCCCAGCCATTCTTCGGCGTCGGAATATTGTCGGTCGCGAGCGTCTGACGCGGCGAGGAGGTGACGGACGAGCTCCAGGCATACATGGCGAGCCCGGTATAGAGACGCTTCTTCAAGGTCTCGCCGAAGAAGCTGCGGGCCGGCTCGTTCTTGATCGTTACTTCGATGCAGGCGGCCCTCCAGTTCGATTGCAGCACCTCCTCCTGCAATTCGCGCAGGCGATTGCCGGCCGTCGTCTGCAGCGGAAATGAGAGGCGCTCGCCCTTGGCGTTGCGGCAGATGCCGTCCGGCCCCGGGACGAACCCGGCCTGCGCCAAGAGCGCCTTGGCCTTGGCCGGGTCGAAAGGGTATTTCGGCACATCCGGCGAATAGGTGGTGTTCAAGGGCGTGACGAAGCTGTCGGCGACCGGCTGTATGCCGTTGAACAGCTTCTCGACCATGGTCTTGCGATCGGCGGCGTAGAGCAGCGCCTGGCGCACGCGCAGATCCGCGAGCAACGGATTGAGCCCGCTCACATCGAGATGCTCATAGGTCAGGCTCGGCTTGAAGATATAGGTGAAGCGGTCTGGATAACGGCGCTCGAGGTCGACCACCTGATCGATGGTGAGGCCTGCCGCGTCGCCCGCCACCATATCGATGTCGCCTGCGAGGAGATTCGATTGCAGCGCCGCGGTGTTCTCGATCACGCGCACCACGATGCGCTTGAAATAGGGTTTCGCGCCCGCCCAATAGGGGTTCGGCTCGAGCACGATATGGGAGCCCGAAACATATTCGCCGATGAGATAGGGCCCGTCATAGAGGCCGGGGGTGGTGGGCGCACGGTTGTAGATCGAGAGCTTGCCGTAATCGCCCGGCCCCTTGGCTTCCGCATAGGGCGTGGCCTCGATATGCTCGGGCAGGATCTGGCCCCATTCGGCGTAGTTGACGCGGATCGTCTTCAAATGGGCGATGGCCGTGAGGTCGTCGACGACCTCGATGCGCTCGATGCGCGTCCAGTCGTCGGCGAGCGCGTAGCCCGAACGCGGATCCGAGCCGACCTTGAAGGTGAAGGCGATGTCGCGCGCCGTCACAATCCAGCCGTCTCCCCAGCGCAGCCCCTCCTTCAGCTTGAGCGTGACCGCCATGCCCTTGCCGCCATCGGGGCGATGCTCGATCCGGGCGAGGCCGTTATCGAGCGACGGCAGCTCGGCGCATAGATGACAGACGAGCTTCCAATCCTTGTCGAAGGAGGTGATCGATCGGTCCGAGAAAGCGAGCACATAGGCCTTGCTCGCCTCCGGGTTGATCGAGGGATGGAGGCTCGAGGGGAATTGGGAAAGGCCGATGATCAACTCGTCCTTGGCGGCACGGGCGGCCGTCAGAGCAGCGCCGAGCACCGCCAAAGCGACCGCGATCGCCATCCACAACCGCCGCGCCATCGCTGCTCCTACACGCCTCGGCTCCGGCGGAACGCTACACGATCGGTGGCGATGGCCAAAGGCCGGGAGGACGACGCCTCTTTACGAGACTCGCATTCGCTGTCCAGCCGCTTTCCGGCTCATCCCCGCGAAGGCGCCGGCAAGGGTTCCGCGCTCTTGTCCCGAACCGGGTGGTCGGCTCGCGAAGATTTGCTCAGGACGATATGGCGTTCGGCCCCCTCCCCTCGGTTGCCCGCCGCGAGATCGGCGCCTAGATCAGGGCCGTTTCACCGACACCGAGGATCGCATCCATGCCGCCGATCTCCCTCTTCGCAGGCGCCGTCGTCGCCGCGCTCGCATGGCTCGCCCCCATCGCCGCCTACGCGGCCGAGCCGACGGGGGAGTGGCTGATCGAGGATGGGGATGCGCGGGTGCGGATCGCGCCCTGCGGCGCGGAGCTATGCGGCACTGTCGCCTGGATCAAGGAAGGTTCTCCGACCGTCGACGTCAACAACCCCGATCCCGCCAAGCGCTCCCGCCCGCTCCTCGGCTCTGCCGTGCTGCTCGGCCTCAAGCCGAGCGGCGCCGGCCAATGGACCGGCGGGCTCTACGATGCCGAGGACGGGCGCACCTATACGGGCAAGCTCACCATCCTCGACGAGCGCCATATCAAGGTCGCCGGCTGCGTGCTCGGCGGCCTCTTCTGCCAGAGTCAGACCTGGACGAGGACGAAGTAGCCGCCGCCTTTGCGAAGCTTGGGCCGCGCCGTCGCTCACCTCGTCTTCGGGGCAGCCCACGGATCGATCAGGTCGATGCCCGCATCGTCGAAATGCCTGAGGTTGCGGGTAGCCAATGTGGCACGCCGAGCGAGCGCAATTCCGGCGATCATGCTGTCGCGGAGCTCTCGCGGCTCGCCGCGACGCTGACGCGCTCCCATCAGCAGGGCTGTCGCTTGCGCGGCTGCATCATCGAATGGGGCGATGCGCCGCTCGAGCTTCTCGTCGGTCAGCCGCCGCAGCGCCTCGCTGCGCGCTAGGCGGCGCCGGCCATCAGGCATGATCTCGAGGCCGAAACGAACTTCGAGTACCGTGATCGCCGTCGTCCAGACCGAGGCGCGCGGTTGGCGATCGAGCCAACGCAGAGCCGCTGCATCGGGCTGCTCATGCATCAAGCCGGAGATGACGTTGGTGTCGAGTATGATCATTCCTCGAAGGGGTTCTGGATGGTAAAGCCCCGCAATTCAGGGATTTCCTCACCGTCCCGCAATCCGATCCCCTTGAACAGTGCCGCGATCTCCGTGCCTAGGCCCCCGCTCGGCTGGTCCTCCTGTTTCACCACATCGCGCAGGATGTCGCGGACCTCCGCCTCCATGCTGCGGCCGTGCCGCGCGGCGCGTCGCCGCAGGCGCTCCTTGACGTCGTCTTCGATGTGGCGGACGAGAATCTGAGCCATGCTCCCCTCCTCTGCTATCATGATAGCAGAGATCAGCGGAAGATGCCAGATCGAGTTGCGGAACGCCGCGGCGCCTCTACCAAAAGCGACGGCGCCCAGCGCCACCGCGAGGCTCGGGTCAAGCCCTCGCCCGCTGGTTGAACAGCACTTCGCGCACCTTCGGGTCCTGCATGGCTCCGGGCGGGTTTCGCACCTCCTCCTTCACCTTGAAGCCCCGCTCGACGGCCGGGCGCGCCATCAGCGTATCGAGCCAGCGTTTCACATGCGGGAACTCGGCGATCTCGATGCCTTGGCGCTCATAGCCCCGCGCCCAGCCGACGCAGGCCATGTCGGCGATCGAATAGGGGCCGGCGAGGAATTCGCGATCCGCGAGGCGCTTGTTCATCACGCCGTAGAGGCGATGCGCCTCGTCGCCATAGCGCTTGATCGCATAAGGGAGCTTTTCAGGCGCATAGACGCGGAAATGGTTGTTCTGCCCGAGCATGGGCCCGAGGCCGCCCATCTGCCACATCAGCCATTGCTCGACCTCGACGCGATCGCGCTCGTCCTTCGCATAGAACTTGCCGGTCTTGCGCCCGAGATAGAGGAGGATGGCACCGGACTCGAAGACCGAGATCGGCCTGCCGTCCGGCCCGTCATGGTCGACGATCGCGGGCATGCGGTTATTCGGGGAGATCGCCAGGAATTCGGGCGTGAACTGCTCGCCCTTGCCGATATTGACGAGGCGCACCTCGTAAGGCAGCCCGCACTCCTCGAGCATGATGGTGATCTTCCAGCCATTCGGCGTCGGCCAATAATAGAGGTCGATCGGCTTCGTCTTCGCTCTGTTCTCGGCCATGTCGTTCTCCACCTGCCGCTCAGCTCTGCGGCCATCGGGTCGCTTGGAAGCTAGACATCGCCACACGGGTTGAGAAGCGGCGCGGGCGCATGGCGGCATCACGAAATCGAGCCATGCGAGAAAGTCTGTTCATCATATGTTCATGGCAGCCATGCATCGATGTGGCCGTTCACCGGTCTTGCGCGTTCCGCAATTCCGAGTGAAGCTGCCATGGCGGATCAGGGGGTCATTGGGTTGGCCGTCAGAGCTCTGCGCATGCGAGCCCCACGCATGCATCCGCCAGTCCCAAGGTTGGTCACAAGATCAGGAGAATAACGATCATGAGAAAGCATCTCTTAGGCGGCGCGCTCGCGGTCTGCGCGTTTTCGCTCGGCATCGCTTCCGTCAGTCCCGCACAGGCGCTGTCGATGACCGAGTGCAGCGCCAAATACAAGGCTGCCCAGGCGGCCGGCACGCTCGGCGACATGAAATGGCAAGACTTCCGCAAGAAGGAATGCGGCGCCGACGCCTCGGCGGCCGCTCCCGCCGCCGAGCCCGTGGCGAACCCGCTCAAGCCGGCTCCGGCCGCCGCAGCCCCGGCGGCAGCAGCGGCTCCGGCAGCAGCTGCGCCGGCCGCTGCCCCCGCGGCCGCCGGCAGCGCGGTATTCCCGAGCGGATTGTCGCCCAAGTTCTCGACCGAAACCCCGGCGAAGCAGCGCATGCATACCTGCCTCGACCAGTACAAGGCCAATAAGGCGACCGGCGGCAATGCCGGCTTGAGATGGATCCAGAAGGGCGGCGGCTATTACAGCGAGTGCAACAAGCATTTGAAGGGCTCGGCCTGATCCCTGCCGCCTGGCCGTTGGAGCGCGCTCTTCCTCCCGCTTGCGAGCCCTTTGCGAAACTCGCATTCGCCGTTTGACCGCCTTCTCCGCTCATCCCCGCGAAAGCGGGGATCCAGAGTTTCCACCTGTTTGGTAGTTCTGGGTTCCCGCTTTTCGCGGGACTGAGCGGACCTGCAAAAAACCGCCATGCCGGATATGTGCAAAGGTCTCGCTTGCAAGGGAAGGTGCGCGCGCAACCGCGGCGCCTTCATTTGCCGGCCCGCAGCCGCCGCCAATCAAGCTTGCGGGCTCGTCGGCATCAATCGAACCTATACCCCTCGACGACCTTCGCGACGCGCCCGCAGACCCATCCAAGCGCCCCCGCCACGACGATGCCGAAGGCGATCGGCCGCAGCGGCGATTCCCCTTCCGTGCGCAGATAGGCGATCGCGAACATGGCGACGAGCAGCGCCGCCGTCACCCACAGCATCCATCTGAGCCCCGTGAGGCAGCCGGAGAGGACCGCCCTGGAGACGGGCAGGTTCACCCCCACCAGACCTTCGGAAGCTGCATGCGCCCGGCCGCGTCCTCGATCGCCTGGCCGGCGGCGAACAGGGTCTCCTCGTCGAAGGGGCGCCCGATGAGCTGCAGCCCGAGCGGCAACCCCTTACGGTCGAGGCCGGCCGGCACCGAGATGCCGGGCAGCCCGGCCATGTTCACCGTCACCGTGAACACGTCGTTGAGATACATCTCGATCGGGCTCGCGGAGGCCTTCTCGCCGATGCCGAAGGCCGCGCTCGGCGTCGCCGGCGTCAGGACCGCGTCGATGCCCCGCGCGAACGCCTCCTCGAAGTCGCGCTTGATCAGCGTGCGCGTCTTTTGGGCGCGCAGGTAATAGGCGTCGTAATAGCCGGCCGAGAGCACATAGGCGCCGATCATGACGCGGCGCTTCACCTCTCGCCCGAAGCCCGCGGCGCGGGTGTTCTCGTACATCTCGATCACGTCGCGGCCATCGACCCGCAGCCCGTAGCGCACCCCGTCATAGCGCGCGAGGTTCGAGGAGGCCTCGGCGGGGGCCACGATGTAATAGGCCGGCAAGGCATCCGCCGTGTGCGGCAGCGATACGTCGACCAGCTCGGCGCCCGCCTCCTTCAACCAGGCGGCGCCCTGCGCCCACAGCGTCTCGATCTCTTCTGGCATGCCGTCGATCCGATATTCCTTCGGGATGCCGATCTTCATGCCCTTGACGCCGCGCGGCACCGCCGCCTCGAAATCCGGAACGGGGATTTCGGCCGAGGTCGAATCGCGCGGATCGGGCCCCGCCATCGAGCCGAGCAGGATGGCGCAGTCGCGCACGGTGCGCGCGATCGGTCCCGCCTGGTCGAGGGAGGAGGCGAAGGCGACGATGCCGTAGCGCGAGCAGCGGCCATAGGTCGGCTTGATGCCGACCGTGCCGGTGAAGGCCGCGGGTTGGCGGATGGAGCCGCCCGTATCGGTCGCGGTGGCCGCGAGGCACAGGCGTGCCGCGACCGCAGCCGCCGACCCGCCGGACGAGCCGCCAGGCACGAGGAGGCCCTCCGGTACGCCGCCATCCGCCGTCGCCTTGACGATCATGGCGCGCGCCCGCGCCCCGTCCCAATTGGGCGGCAGCCAAGGAGAGACGACCGGGCCGAAAGCCGAGGTCTCGTTCGACGAACCCATGGCGAACTCGTCGCAGTTGAGCTTGCCGAGCATCACCGCCCCGTCGCGCCATAACTGGCTGGTGACGGTCGATTCATAGGCGGGCGTGAAGCCGTCGAGGATGGCCGAGCCAGCCGTGGTGCGCATGCCCTTGGTGCAGAACAGATCCTTGATCCCGAGCGGCAGGCCCTCTAGCGGCCTCGCCTCGCCGCGCGCCAGGCGCTGATCGCTGTCCGAAGCCTGGGCGAGCGCCTGATCGGGCATCTCGAGCACATAGGCGTTGAGGAGGCGCGCCTGCTCGACCGCCAGGATATGGGCTCTCGCGAGCTCGACGGACGAGAAGCGCTTCGCCTTCAGCCCGTCACGGGCCTCGGCCAGACTGAGATTGGTCAAATCGGGCACGGTCGCATCGTCCGGTCGAGCCTATTCCACCACTTTCGGCACGACGAAATAATGATCGTCGCTCATCGGCGCATTGGCGATAACGGCGTCGGCATTGCCGCCTTCGGTGACGGCGTCGGCGCGTTGCTTGAGGCGCATCGGCGTGACCGAGGTCATCGGCTCGACGCCCTCGATATCCACCTTCGACAGCTGCTCGACGAAACCGAGAATGGCGTTGAGCTCGCCTTGCATGCGCTCCACTTCCTCATCGGGCAGCGCGATGCGGGCGAGATGGGCGACACGCTTCACGGTCGCGGCGTCGACGGACATTTAGAGGCGTCTCCACTATATGAGATGCCGAGGCGATTATCAGGCGAGGCGGGGATGGGCAACCCGTGGCCGTTCACGCCAGGACTGCGTAGGGCTCTATTTCTCCTCCGGAAGGTGAGGCAGGTCCATCTCCGCTCATTCCCGCGAAAGCGGGAACCCAGTACTGCTTGGTAGGTGAAGCTCTGGGTCCCCGCTTTCGGGATGAACGGAACCGCAAGAGCCGCTCGCGTCACGCCTCGAATGCCTCGCCGATCTTCGGCACCACGACCTTGGTGTGGTCGCCATGCGTCGCGACCAGCTCCACGAATCGGTCGGCGCTCTGATCGAGGACCGGGAAGGTGCCGTAATGGCAGGGGATGGCGACCCGCGGACGCACGAAGCGATGCACGGCGAGCGCCGCGGTCTCCGCGCCCATGGTGAAGCGGTCCCCGATCGGAACAAAAGCGATCTCAGGCCGATAAAGCTCGGCGATCAGCGCCATATCCGAAAAGATGTCGGTGTCGCCCATATGATAGACGGTCGGCTCGCCCTTGGCCCGCACCACGATGCCGTTCGGGTGACCGAGCGGGATGGCGGCGCCCGTATCGGGCAGCTTCGACACGTCCTCGCCACGCATCGCCTTGAGCCCCTTCTCGACCTCGGCCGCGGAGTGGTAGGCGCGCGTCAGCGTCACCCGGAAGCCTCCGGCATCGATGCTGCCGCCGGTGTTCATCGGGTCGATCCTCTTCACCCCGTTGGCGGAAAGCCACATCGAGAGCTCGTAATTGGTGATGACCGCGGCACCAGTCTTCTCGGCGATCAAGACCGCGTCGCCGATATGGTCGGCATGGCCATGGGTGATCAGGATATGCGTCGCGCCCTTGGTCGCGGCATCACGGTCGCCCGTGAAGGTCGGATTGCCGGCGAAGAAGGGGTCGATGAGCACGATCTTGCCGGCGAAATCGAGCCGGAAATTGGAATGGCCGAACCAGGTGATCTTCATGAGCGCTGCTCCCGCATGAGTTCGCGGGAAGCTAGCCGCTCGGGCGACGGCGGCAAAGGGGTTTCGTCAGATCATGCGCCCGACGACAGATCCGCGGCGGCCCAGTCATCGAAGGTATTAATTAGCCGGATAACTAAAAACCAACTTCCCCTATCCACATCGCCGCAACCATGCTTAACCGAGCGCCATGCCAGGCAGGATCGTCGAGATCGAAGCCCTAAAGGCGCTGCCGCGCCAGGCGAGGCTGATCGGGGTCGATCTCGGCTCGAAGACGATCGGGCTCGCCTTGTCAGATGTCGAACGGAAAATCGCCTCCCCGCTCGAGACGATCGCACGCGTGAAGTTCACCAAGGATGCCGAGCGGCTTCTGGCGCTCGCCGCCCGTCACGCGGCGGCGGGCATGGTCATCGGCCTGCCGCGCAACATGGATGGCTCGGAAGGCAAGGCGGCGCAGTCGGCGCGCTCCTTCGCGCGCAACCTCGGCGCCATGACCGAGCTTCCCCTCGCCTTCTGGGATGAGCGGCTCTCGACCGCGGCCGTGACCCGCATGCTCATCGAGGCCGACCGGTCGCGGGCTCGCCGCGACGCGCTTGTCGACAAACTCGCCGCCGCCTATATCCTGCAAGGAGCGCTCGATCGGCTGAACGGCATGTTGCCGGACGCCGAAAGAGCGTGAGCGGGTTTCGAATGCACGTCGCGGCAATTGCTGCGCTGCACAAGGACCAGGACATCTCGTTCAGGCTTGGCGGCCCGCCGATGGCCTCATTCGCAGTATTTTCGCTGTATTTACAGCGGCGTTGCATTGCAACATGGCGCTGCGGCAAGGTCCGAATCGCCGGGATCGGACGTTTGAATTCCCTCTCTCAAATCAAACATTGTCACTTCGGCGCGAATGCCGAACGCTTGGTCATGCCTGCGCGGCCGTCCCTCGAATTCAACCGGTTTCACCGCTATTGGTAGGGCCTCACGCCGCAAGGGGTGTTGTAGATCGGGCCGGTCGGCGCGTCCTCGCAAGGGGCGAGCGCAATCGGCGATGGCGCATAGGTAAAGCTCGGCTCATAGCTTGGTGCGTAGCTATAGCCCGGCTCATAGCCTCGTCCGTAACGCGACCCATAGCCTCGCCCGTAGCTCGACCGATAGCCCGGCTCATAGCTTCGCCCATAGCTCGGCTCGATGCCACCATACGAGGCCCCCGAATGATAGCGGTGCGCGAAATGGCGGGGCTCGGGTGAGGACCAATAGGGCGCCCGTCCAGCCCTCCACAGGGGCGCAGGCGCCGCCCGAAAGGCAGAACGGCGCGGCGGCACGCCCTTACCGGCAGGCGGATCGGGCAAGGTGATGATTTGCGGGCCGACCGGCGGCGAAGGAGGCTGCGGCCGTCCATATCCGAACTCGCCGGAGGGCTGGCTGCTCGGGGCAGCATCGCCGCCTTCGACCGGAACGGGAACCGGTTCCTCGCCCGACTCGTCGCCGACCCCGATCAGTCCTCCCCGGCCACGAAAACGGTGCGCGGCGAGCCGATCCCCCTGGAACGGCCGGCGCGACAAGCCGGAGCGCGAGGGC
>JBIOEJ010000158.1:0-12123 GCA_044445965.1 Hyphomicrobiales bacterium | reverse complement strand
TTTCGCCTTGGTCGCGGTGAGGCCGCCCTCCTGGCCCGCCGTATTCACGACGCGCCAGCGCACGATCAGCGCGCCGCCGCTGAGCCGCTTCACCTCCAGAAGGTCGCAGCGCAGATCGGGATCGGCCGTGTACTGGGCGCTCGCGATGACGGCGGCGGCCGGCGGGCTCTGGGCGAATGCAGCGGATCCGGACAGGGCGAAGACGGCAAAGGCCAAGGCGAAGAGCAAGCGATGCGCGGGCATGCCGACCTCCTCTCGTGAACATACCTTTCGTTCGAAGGGCCCATTGTTGCACGGCTGCAAAGCAAATTCACCCCCATCCGTCAGTTCCCACTCGCCTTCGGTTATTGAGAGCCTGGACTTCTGCCAGATGCCGGGGACGCCCAGTCAGACTGACGCGCTACCGTGAACCTACCGCCCGCCTCGGGAGGGTTGGCCTTTGTCGTCACTTCGTGCATCCAGGAGGAGGGAAAGCAAGATCGGCCCGAATGCGCATCTCGATCGTCATGCCGGTGCTCGACGAGGGAGCAGATATCGTCTCAGCGCTCTCAGCGCTCGCTCCGCTGCGGGCGAGCGGCGTCGAGGTCGTCGTCGCCGATGGCGGCAGCGCGGACGACACGGTTGCCAAAGCGCGTCCGCTCGCCGACCTCGTCATCACGGCGCCGCGCGGTCGCGCCGCGCAGATGAACGCCGGGGCGCGGCAGGCGAGGGGAGAGGTGCTCGTCTTCCTGCACGCCGATACGCGGCTGCCGGAGAATGCCGATCGAGTGATCCTCGACGCGCTCGAGCGGAGCGGACGCATCTGGGGCCGCTTCGACGTGAGTCTCGCCGGCCGCCCTTTCATGCTGCATATCGTCGCCTTCATGATGAACCTGCGCTCGCGCCTTACCGGTATCGCGACCGGCGATCAGGCGATCTTCATGCGCGCCGATGCCTTCCGGCGCGTCGGCGCCTATCCGGACATTCCGCTGATGGAGGACATCGCCATCTCCAAGGCGCTGAAGCGGCTCGGCCAGCCAGTTGCGATTGCTAAGCGCGCCACTGCCTCCGGCCGCCGCTTCGAGGCCAAGGGCGTATGGCGCCTGATCTTCCTGATGTGGCGCCTTCGTCTCGCTTACTGGCTCGGCGCCGATCCCAAGAACCTCGCGCGGCGCTACGGCTATGCCCCGCGCGACGATTGAGCCATGCGGCATAGCCGTGTTCGCCCGCGCGCCCGTTCCGGGGGAGGCGAAGACGCGGCTGATCCCGCTGCTCGGCGGGGAGGGGGCTGCAATGCTCCATGCCGCCTTGCTGCGCCGGGCGTTGCGCTGCGCGATCGACGCCGGGATCGGCGAGGTGGCGCTCTGGTGCGCGCCGGACGCATCCAACCCCTTCTTCGAAGCCTGTCGCAATGAGTTCGCAGTCGCATTGAGGGCGCAGCTTCCAGGCGATCTCGGAAGGCGCATGCTCGCGGCCTTCGAGGCGCAACGCGGCCACTTGCTGCTTATCGGCTCGGATTGCCCGATGCTGACGCCGGAGCTGCTGCGTCTCTGCGCCAGCGAGCTGGAGCGCGGTCTCGATGCCGTGTTCCTGCCCGCCGAGGATGGCGGCTACGCGCTCATCGGGCTTGCGCGACCGGTCGCGTCGCTCTTCAATGGGGTGGGATGGAGCACCGAGCGCGTCATGGAGGAGACGCGCGCGCGCTTGCGCGCCGCCGCCTTGTCATGGTCCGAACCGGCGATCGTCTGGGATGTCGACCGGCCGCGGGACGTGGCTCGGCTCGTCGCGAGCGGCTTGTTGCCGGAGTGGCGCAGCCTGGTTCCCTCTCCCGCTGAGGGCTGTGACACTGGTCCGGGCGCCATCACGCCAATGTGAGCATCGCTCCCGCCCCGCCTCTCGTCATGTTGGGCCGATCCATGCCAATTAGCCTCCTGGCCTTGGCTTCGAGACCGTGCACATGGAATCGATCTATTACGTCTTGTCCTTCGCCTGCCACCGCAAATGCGTGCATTGCTACGAGGACAAGTTCCGCCCCTATCTGCGTGACGAGCTTGCGGCCGTGGTTGCAACGGCGAAGCGCAATTTCCCGCGCGTCATCGCCA
Source organism: Hyphomicrobiales bacterium (assembly GCA_044445965.1). GTDB lineage: Bacteria > Pseudomonadota > Alphaproteobacteria > Rhizobiales > Beijerinckiaceae > GAS188. The sequence goes on along the minus strand of JBIOEJ010000158.1, from coordinate 10,042 downwards.
ATCTCCCCGACCATATGCATTACCTCGATCTCGACCGGCCTCCGCCTGGCGGCGGCTTCGACGAGCGGCTCGGCCGCATCATCGTCTCGGGTGGCGAGGTGCTGCTCGACCCGGTGCGCGAGGAGGTGCTCTATCCGGCGCTCGAAACCTTGCGCGCCAAATATGCGGGCGTAGGCGGCGTCAAGCTCGTGGTGCAGACGACCGGTGACCTCCTCACCGAGGAGATCATCGGCGAGCTCCTGGCGCGCGGCGTCTTCATGATCTCGGTCGCCGGCATGGACGATTTCCATGTCGGCATGGAGGGTGAGAGGCGCCGCCCGCTCGCGGCGCGGCTGGCCTCCTGGTTCGAGGCCGCCGGCATGACCGCCTCGGGGCTCAAGGCCGGGGAGCGCAAATGGCATGAAGAGGAAGGGCCGCTCTATTCCTTCTTCGGGGCGACGCCCGACGCCTGGATCGGCAAGCTCTGGCCGCGCGGCCGGGCTTGGACGAACGCTCTCTCGAGCGCGACGCTCGCCGATAATTTCTGCAATCGCTGGTCGGGCGGATTGAACTTCCTCAATCATCGCTTTTCGGGCTCCGAGGTGGCGATCGAGCCGACCGGCGACGTTTATCCCTGCTGCCTGAAGACCAAGCACCCGCTCGGCAATCTCACCGAGGAAAGGCTGACCGACATTCTCGACAGCCTCGCCGAGCACCCAGCCTTCCAGGCGATCAATCTCGGACAACCCGAGCGCATGGGCTCGACCTTGGGTTGGAGCGTCGATCGCTTCCTCGAGCGCTGCGAGACCGTGACGCCGAAGGGCGGGACCTATCGCAATCTCTGCATCGGCTGCGACGCCTTCCACAAGGAGGTGCTCGGACCGGTCATCGAGGACCTGCGCGCGGCAAGGCTCGGCCGTCGCGCCGTCGCGGTCCAGTGACCGGCGTCGGGGATCGCGCATGAAACTCTTCGTCGGCGTCAAGCTCGCAATCCTTGGACTCGCGGCTTGCTCCGTCGCGAGCGCCGCGAGCCTCTCGCCCGACCCGGAGGACTGGCCCTCCATCCTCGAGAAGGCGAAGGGGCAGACGGTCTACTGGTATGCCTGGGGCGGATCGCAGCCGATCAACGAGTACATCGCCTGGGCAGGGGCAAAGATGCAGGCCCGCTACGGTGTCGGCGTCGTCGAGGTGAAGCTCGGCGACACGGCCGAGGCGGTGACGCGCGTGCTCGCCGAGAAGACGGCCGGGCGCGACGAGGGCGGCGCCGTCGATCTCATCTGGATCAACGGGCCGAACTTCGCCTCGATGAAGGAGAAGGGGCTGCTGTTCGGTCCCTTCGCCGAGGCGCTGCCCAATTGGCGCTATGTCGATGTCGAGGGCAAGCCTGGCCTCGTCAGCGACTTCACCGTGCCGACCGAGGGCCTCGAAGCGCCCTGGAACATGGCGCAAATCGTCTTCTACGGCGACGGACCGGCGCTCGCCTCCCCGCCGAGATCGGCGCCGGCCCTGCTCGATTGGGCCAAGGCGCATCCGGGCCGCTTCGCCTATCCGGATCCGGCCAATTTCCTCGGCGCGACCTTCCTCAAGCAGGTGCTGATCGATCTCAGCCCCGATCCGGCACGGTTGCGGGAGCCCGTCGACGACAGGGATTTCGACGCCGTCACCGCACCTCTCTTCGCCTATCTCGACGCGTTGAAGTCCAGTCTTTGGAGGCAGGGCCGCGCCTATCCGGCGAATTCCTCGAACCTGCGCGGCCTGATGGCGGATGGCGAGATCGATCTTGCCTTGTCGTTCAATCCGGCGGAAGCCTCGAGCGCCATCTCGCGCGGGGAGTTGCCGGCGAGCGTGAGGAGCTTCGTCTTCGACAAGGGCATGATCGGCAATGCGAGCTTCCTCGCCATTCCCTACAATGGCGCCCACAAGGAAGGCGCGATGCTGCTCGCCGATTTCCTGCTCTCGCCCGAGGCGCAGGCCAAGAAGCAGGATCCGGCTGGCTATGGCGGCTTTACGGTGCTGGCGATGGGCAAGCTCTCCGCGGCCGACCGGGCCCGCTTCGAGGCGCTGCCGCGCGGTGTCGCGACGCTCTCGACCGAGGAGCTGGGTCCGACCTTGCCGGAGCCCCACCCCTCATGGATGACGCGCATCGTGGCAGCCTGGAAGCTCCGTTACGGCGTGCAGTAGGTGGGAGCGGCAGGGGCGGCGTCTCGCCGCCCATGTCCCTGCGATGATGGTGCGCGGGACGCGCACCCTGCGTGCCGCGGGAGGGGCGGCGTCTCGCCGCCCATGCCGCCGCGATGACGGTGCGCGGGACGCGCACCCACCGGGGAGAAACGGCACCAACATGATCTTCCGCCTCGGCCCGATCCTGACGCTCGCCGTGCTGATCTTGCCGGTCGTGGCGGGGCTCGCGGCGACGCTGCTGCCCGCCTTCGGCTATTGGCCGGCGCTGGGCAGCACGGAATTCACGCTGGCGCCATGGCGTGCCCTCTTGGCGATGCCCGGCCTTGCGCGTTCGATCGGCGTCAGCGCCCTCGTCGGCTTCGTGACCACGACGGTCTCGCTCGGCACCGTCATCTTGATGGCGGCGGCCTTCATCGGCACTCGCGGCTTTGCATGGCTGAGGCGCCTGTTGTCGCCGCTCCTTTCCGTGCCGCATGTGGCGCTGGCGCTCGGCCTTGCCTTCACCATTGCGCCGTCCGGCTTGGTCTTCCGCTTGCTCTCGCCCTGGGCCACCGGGCTCGATCGCCCGCCCGACCTCTTGATCGTCAACGATCCTTACGGCCTGTCGCTCGCCGGAGCGCTCGTCTTGAAGGAAATCCCTTTCCTCTTTCTGATGACGCTTGCCGCCTTGCCGCAGGCGGATGCCATGCGCGCCTTCACGGTGGCGCGCACCCTCGGCTACGGACGCATGGCGGCCTTCGCCAAGGTGGTGATGCCGCGCCTCTATCCGCAGCTGCGCCTGCCGGTCCTCGCGGTGCTCGCCTATGGGCTGTCGGTCGTCGATGTCGCGCTGCTGCTCGGGCCGACCACGCCGCCGCCGTTCGCCGTCGAGGTGCTGCGTCTCGCCAATGACCCCGATCTTGCTCTGCATTTCGAGGCGAGCGCCGCGGCGGTCGCGCAATTCGCGCTCGTCGCCGCGGGCATCGGCCTCTGGCTCGCCGTCGAGCGGCTCCTCGCCATCGCTTGGCGCGAATGGGTGGTCGCCGGCGACCGCTATTGCTGCGAGACCGCGACACGTATCGGCGCATCCGCCCTTGCGGCCGCGATCGCCGCGCTGGTGGCGCTCGCCTTCACGAGCCTGGCGCTCTGGTCGGTCGCGTCGAGCTGGCGTTTCCCCGCCGCCGCGCCCCAGGCCTTCACCCTCGACATCTGGCGACGCGAGCTCGCCGCCGCCGTCCCGACCCTGTCGCGCACGGCGCTTGTCGGAACGCTCGCCGTCGTCGTGGCCCTCATCCTCGCCATTCTCTGCCTCGAGAACGAGGTGCGGCGTGGTGTGCGCCGCGGCTCGGCGTTCAACCTCATCTATATCCCGCTGCTCGCGCCGCAGATCACCTTCCTGACCGGCGCCGCGAGCCTCATGATCGCGCTGCATCTCGACGGCGATTGGCTGGGCGTCGGCCTCGCCCATCTCGTCTTCGTGCTCCCTTACGTCTTCCTGTCGCTGTCGGAGCCTTGGCGGGCCTTCGATGAGCGCTATCGGATGACGGCATTGCTGCTCGGCGCGAGCCCCTGGCGGGCCTTGATCCGAGTACGCCTGCCCATGCTGACCCGCGCCATCCTCACCGCGGCCGCCGTCGGTTTCGCGGTCAGCATCAGCCAATATCTCGCGACCTTGCTCGTCGGCGGCGGGCGCTTCAGCACGGTGACCACGGAAGCGGTGGCGCTCGCCGCCGGCGGCGACCGGCGCGTCATCGGCGTCCACGCCCTGATGCAGGCGGTGCTGCCACTCGCAGGCTTCGCGGTCGCGCTCGTCATCCCGGCCCTGCTGTTCCGCAACCGCAAGGGGCTGCGCGATGGCTGACCCGCAGGAGGGGCTGGTCCTCGACGCGCTCGTGGTCTCGCTTCGCGGCCGCGCGCTCGTCGAGCTCTCGCTCGCCGTCTCGCCGGGCGAGATCGTCGCCGTCATGGGTCCGAGCGGTTCCGGCAAGTCGACCTTGCTCGCCGCCATCTGCGGCACGCTCGATCCGGCCTTCGCCGCGTCGGGGCGCATTTTGCTCGGCGGTCGAAGCATCGACGCCGAGCCGCCCGAGCGCCGCCGCACCGGCATCCTGTTCCAGGACGATCTGTTGTTCCCCCACCTCTCGGTCGGGGGCAACCTTGCTTTCGGCGTGCCGGCGGCGGTGAAGGGGAGGGCGGAGCGGCGCGCCCGCATCGAGGAGGCGCTGGCCTTAGCCGATCTCGAGGGCCTCGCCGATCGCGATCCCGCGACCCTTTCGGGCGGCCAGCGGGCGCGCGTCTCGCTCTTGCGCGTGCTGCTCTCGGAGCCGCGCGCGCTGCTGCTCGACGAGCCCTTCGCCAAGCTCGACACCGCGTTGCGCGCACGCTTTCGCAGCTTCGTCTTCGATGAGGCGCGCAAGCGTGGCCTGCCGGCGCTGCTGGCGACGCATGATCACGCGGATGCGGAGGCTGCGGGTGGAAGGGTGGTGGCGTTGGGTGGTGAGCAGCGAATAGCGAGTGGTAAGTAATTAGCGGCGGATAGTAATTAGAGAATAGTTCTTGTTCTTCGAGTACTACTCACTATTCGCTATTCACCATTTGCTGCTCGCCCTCTCTGCCGATCATCTGACACGTTTCTTGCGGAACATCTCATATGTGTCGTCGAAGACCGGGGAGCCGCGGTCGATCCGCGCCGGGTCGTCCTTCTGCGAGGCGCAGATACCGGCGACCACATGCGCGATGCCGGCGGTCTGCTCGCGGCCGAACTTCCCGTCCTTCAAGTCGATGTCATGCACGATCTCCGCGATGGAGCGCAGTGCCGCGTCTTTCAAGCCGATCCGTTCGAGCAGCACCTCGAAGGAGCACTTGTCGCCTTCATGGGTGAACTCGGCCTTGAACATGTCGAAGCGGAGCTCTCCGGGTTGGGCGCCGTAGTCCTTGGTCGAAACGAACTTGAAGCGTGCCTCAGGATCGATGAAGCGCCGGATCAGCCATGCGCAAGCCATGCGATCGACATGGACGCCGCTGCGCGTGACCCATGTCTTGCCGGTAAGGTCTTCCGAGATCTTCGTCACTTTGGAGCCCTCCGCTTCCTCGCCCACGGCCATGTCGGCTAGCCGGCTTTCGAGGTCCGCCAGCAGCCCCTCGACAGTCATGCGGCCGGTGGCGCCGAAGAAGTCGATCCCGCTCGCTTCCGAATATCGACGCCGTAGCCGAAGCAGCCGGCCTTTGACCTCGGGCTTGCGCTCGGGCGACGCGCGGCCGTCGGCTTCGATCTCGGCGGCCAAGGCGCGCAGGTCCTTCGCGATCTCCGCGTAGTCCGCATCGCGCGCCGCGTCGAACAACCCGCGCACCTCCTGGTCGCTCAACCCGTCGATGAGATGGGCTTCGCAGATCATGCCTTCGCCGCCACCCTGCTCGATCTCGCGCAGCAGCCACTGGAAGTCCTCGAGCGCCTGCTCGCCGGCCGGCAGGACATACACCGAGTTCTTGACCGAGATGGCGCCGAGCCCCTGCAGCCGGCGCCAGATCTTCACCCGCAGATAGGCCGGTTTGGGCGGCAGCTGATGGATCAGCAGCAGCCAAGGGACGACGGCGGTATGGGCGGCGGACTGATGCTTCGATCTTACTGCCATGGTATTGTCATATCATGTGTGTTGACTCGATGAAACAAATGTATCATAACCCCTCACGGACGCCCCAAGGCCGATCGCTGACCTTTCGGCGCGGGAGCTTTCAAACGGGGAACTCTACCATGAAGCAGCACATCGCTCCGATTCCGTTTGGCGCGCCGATCGTTCCTCTTCCCCGCTGCAAAAGGAGATGAAGTCATGAAATGGGTTACTCGCGAACGTCCGGTCATCGACCGCATTGCCTGCCCCTGGCTGATCGCCCGGTTCATCGACAAAGAACCCGAGTTTCTCTTCGTGCCGCCGGATCAGGTGACCCGGGTCGCCAAAGAGACCGGCGCTACACCCTACGACATACAAGGTGTCGAGCTCACCCATGTGGGTGAGGGCTGCAGCTTCGATACGTTCATGTCGAAGCACGGCCTCGAGCGTGATCAGGCGCTCGTCACCATTGCGGCGATCGTACGCGGGGCCGATACCGACCGTCACGACCTGACGCCGCAATCGGCCGGGCTGCTGGCGATTTCGATGGGTCTGCGGGATCTGTCGCCCGACGATCATCAGGTGCTGGCGCACGGCTTCGTCATTTACGATGCGCTCTACGCCTGGGCCTCGCGACGCAAAGGGGAGGCACATAGCTGGCCGCCCAAGAAGACGGCCGCCTGAGATGACCGGAGCTGTGGAGGCGCCGCGCGGTTGGATCGGCGAAGTCGTCCCTTACTTCCTGCGTCTCGGTCTGCTCGGCTTCGGCGGCCCCGTCGCCCTGGTCGGTCAGATGCAACGCGAATTGGTGGACGAGCGCGGCTGGCTCACCAAGGACGAGATGCGCGAGGCGATCGCCATTTGCCAGTCGCTGCCAGGGCCGCTCGCCATCCAGGTCGGTATCTACATTTCCTATCTGCGCGGTCGATTCTGGGGAGCCTGGGCGGGCGGCTGGGCCTTCATCCTGCCGAACTTCGCGATCGTCGCTGCGCTCGGCGCGCTTTACGTCTATCTCGGTGACCTGCGGCCGGTGACCGCGATATTCTATGGCGTCAGTCCGGCCGTCATCGCCTTGATCCTGCACTCCTGCTACCGGCTGGCGAAGCTGGGCATGGAGGATTGTCTGCAAGGGGTGATCGCGGCCGCCTGCCTGGTCGTCACCCTGATCCTGCAGGCCGAAGTGGCACTGCTCTTCATCGGCGCGGGCGCAGTCGGGATCCTGTACTACGGCAGCATCTTCCGCCGCCCGCCACCGGCCGCCACGCTTATGACCGCCGCGCCGGCCGCGGCAGCTGCCGTCGTCTCGCTCGCGCCAGTCGCCGGTACCTCGATCCTCGGCAAGCTGTTGCTGTTCTTCCTCAAGGCGGGGTCTCTCACCTTCGGCAGCGGCCTCGTGATCGTGCCGTTCCTCGAGCAGGGTCTGGTGCAGCAATATGGCTGGCTCGATCAGCGTCAGTTCCTGATCGCCGTCGCCATCGGCATGATCAGCCCGGGCCCGGTCGTCATCACGGCGACCTTCGTCGGTTACCTGGTCGCCGGCTTCTGGGGCTCGCTGGTCGCGACTATCGGCATCTTCCTGCCATCGTTCATCCTGGTGCTGGTCGCCGCACCGATCCTGGCACGGCATCGCCGCAATCCGAATGTCCAAGGCTTCGTGAAGGGCGCTTATGCCGCGGCAATCGGCACCATTCTCGGGGCTTGCGTCCTGCTCGGCCGCATCGCGATCGGTGATTGGCTCACGGCCCTGATCGGTCTCGCATCCCTCGGCGTCCTGTTCCGGTGGAAGGTCAGCAATCCTCTGCTCATTGCCGCAACCGCGGTGGTGGGGCTGATCGCCTTCCCGCTCTTCCAGCCGAGCTGGGTGATGGTGAAATAGGGGAGTGCCTGCCTTGAAACGGCCGATCGCGCCCGAGCCGATGGACCCTCCCCTCATTCTGACGCGGACGGAAGTCGCCCGTCTGATGGATTTTTCGGATTATGTCGCGGCCGTCGAGCAGGGGTTCCGGGCGAGCGCCACCGGCGGCACCGTCTCGTCGGTACCGTTGCACATAGCGGCGCAAGGCGGCGGCTTTCATGCCAAGGCCGCCCTGATTCGGGCCGCGAAGCCCTATACGGCGGTGAAGATCAACGGGAACTTTCCGGGGAATCCGGAGCGCAACGGCCTGCCGACGATTCAGGGTGTGATCGTCCTCTTCGATGCCGATAACGGATGCGTGCTCGCCGTGATGGACTCGATCGAGATCACGCTGCATCGCGCGGCCGCGGCGACCGCGCTTGCCGCACGCTATCTCGCGCGTCCTGCTTCGGCGACGGCTACCATATGCGGCTGCGGCGACCAGGGGCGCGTGCAGCTCGCGGCGTTGCGGCACGCCTTGCCGCTGCGCCATGTTCACGCCTGGGACATCGACGCGGCGAAGGCGAAGGATTTCGCCGACGAGATGGGGTCGCGGTGGAACCTCGACATACGGCCCGCCGCGAGCTTGCGCGCGGCGGCGACGGCAAGCGACGCCATCGTCACCTGCACGACCGCGCACCAGCCCTTTCTCGGCCGGGCGGACGTTGCTCCCGGCACCTTCATCGCCGCGGTCGGCGCCGACAGCCACGACAAGAGCGAGCTGGAGCCGGACCTCATGGGCGCCGCGACCGTGGTCGCCGACGTGCTCGCGCAATGCGTCGTCATGGGCGACCTGCATCACGCGATCCGCGCCGGCGCCATGCACGCCGAGGATGTCCATGGCGAGCTCGGCGAGCTGGTCGTCGGGGCAAAGCGCGGACGCAGCGGGGACGGCGAGATCACGATTTTCGATTCCACGGGCACCGCGATCGAGGACGTCGCGTCGGCCGCGCGCGTCTACGAGCGGGCCAGCGCCGAGGGTATCGGGATGCCCTGCCGGCTCGGCGCGCGGCCGTGGAGGGGCGGCGTGCCGCGTTCCCCAGACTGGAGGCATCATGACTGAGCGCAAGATAGTCGCATTCGTCTGTTTGCACGGATCGGCGAAAAGCCTGATCGCCGCCGAGTATCTCGGTCGCTTGGCGAAGGCGCGCGGCGTCGAGTTGTCGGCAACGACCTCGGGCCCGGAACCGGATGCCGAGGTCCATCCAACGTCATCGAAGGTCTGCTCGGCCGCGGGATCGATGCTCGGCACCGCATTCCGCAGCGCCTCAGCGCGCCGGCCCTGGCGAGCGCCAGCCACATCGTTTCGTTTGGCTGCGACCTCGAAAGTCTCGTCGGCGCGCAGCGGGCCATCGAGTAGTCCGTCCTCTGTAAGAGGTGGGACCCGTCGGTCGATGCCCGATCCGATCCCGGCTTGACATCCGGCAGGCCGCCGGCGGATTCGTGGCGCACTGCCCCGACCGATGGAGTGCGACATGCGCCTGGCCGTCAGTCTTGCCGTCGCCGCCGTCAGCCTGCTCTCGACCGGCGCCATGGCTCAAACCGCCGCCGAGCAGGCGGCCTGCCGGAGCGATTTCCTGAAGTTTTGCGCCGGAACCAAGCCTGGGGGCGGTCGTGGCCTGGCTTGTCTCGCCAAGCAAAAGGACAAGCTCGAAGCGGCTTGCCGCCAGGTTATCGAGGCCCATAGTCAATAATGTTCACCGGAATCGGCGGCAGCTTCGCGACAAGCCTCAGGCGCATGCAGCGAAACCGCTTGCCATTCCGCCGCGCAGGAGGCGCGGCATCGTCGATATGTCGGCATCCTCGATATTGCCTGCCGCCGGATGGTCGTCGATAGTGGCGCTTCTCGGCGGTGCCGGGCCAACCATGGCGCAGTCCTTGCCAGCCGGTTTGCCCTTCGCAAAGGCAACGCCGTGTGTACACAACGGGTCTTGCAGCCTTGATGTCGTTCGACGATACCTTGGGTCAAGCCATCGACATGCTGCGTCGCCACAAGCGCGTGTCATATCGGGCCCTGCGCCGGCAATTCAGCATCGGCGACGCCTATGTCGAAGACCTCAAATCGGAGATCATCGAGGTCCTGAAGCTCGGTGTCGATGAAGACGGGAAGGTGCTCGTCTGGATCGGCGCCGAGGCCGGCGAGGCTTCGCCGGCCGTAGAGGCGGCCGCGAGCCCAAGCGTCAATCCTGCGCCGAGCGGCAAAAACGTTCGAGCCTCGGCGAAGGACGACGAGCCAGCTTTTGAATCCGAAATTCGCCGCGCGCGTTGCTCCAATGTGATGCGAATTTCGGATTTGCTGCTCTCAGGGCGTGTTGACATACAGCCCGTGGCCGGGACGCCTGTCGTTTTGGTCCGGCAAGCAGGAGGCGATCTGAGCCAATATGTCGATATTGGCGAGATC
>JBIOEJ010000157.1:0-12320 GCA_044445965.1 Hyphomicrobiales bacterium | reverse complement strand
GATGTGAGGCCCAGAGCATTCCCCGCCCGAGATGTATCGGGGCGCGGCCATTGCGACTTGATTGCTACCTGAGAATTGCGACACCAATGCTTGCAGCTGTTTGGGATCGAACACCGGGCGCGGCCACCTCTCTCCTTGCGGGTGAGGAGTCGGCGCCAAGCTTGAGGGACCCCTCACCCGATCCTTCGGCTTCGCCTCAGGATCGACCTCTCCCGCAAGGGGAGAGGTGAGCGCGCCTGCGTTGGCGTCCGGAGGGTGCATAGCCGGATCGTATCGGACCGGGAAATGCTCTGGCCCGCTAAGCCAGCCCGCCCATCTCGCACACGATTGCCCACTCCTTCTCGGTCACTGGCTGGACCGAGAGGCGCGAGAACTTGACCAGCGCCATGCCGGACAAGCGCGGCTCCGCCTTGACGGCGGCGAGCGTCACGGGCTTCGGCACCGGCTCGACCGCCCGCAGATCCACCACGACGAAGGTGCCGGTCGCGTCGGTGGGGTCGGGATAGGCTTCGCGACTGACCTCCGCGATGCCGACGATCTCCTTGCCGACATTCGAATGATAGAAGAAGACGCGCTCGCCCTTCTTCATGCGCACCAGGTTCTGCTGTGCGGTGTAGTTGCGGACGCCGGTCCAGGGCTCACCCTTCGCGCCCTTCTCGACCTGCTGCTCCCAGGACCAGGAATTCGGTTCGGTCTTCACCAGCCAATAGGCCATGCTCTACTCCTTCCAGGCCTCATGCGCTCCCGATGAGGATGCCGGCAAGGAACACCAGGAAGCCGCCGACCACAACCTGGAAAGCGGCCTTCAGCAAGGGCGTATCCATGTAGCGCGCCCTGATCCAGGAGATCGCGCAGAGCTCGATGACCACGATCACGGCCGCGATGCTGGTGGCGATGAGAAAGGCGTTGGCTACCGTCTGCGGCACGAGATAGGGCAGGCTGTGAAAGACGCCCCCGAAGGTGGTCATCAAGCCGCAGACGATGCCGCGGGTCAGCGGCGAACCGCGCCCGGTGAGCCGGCCGTCATCGGACAGGGCTTCGGCGAAACCCATGCTGATCCCGGCACCGATCGCGGCCGCGAGCCCGACCAGGAAGGTCGGCCAGTTCTCACGTGTCGCGAAGGCCGCCGCGAATAGCGGGGCGAGCGTCGAGACCGAACCGTCCATGAGGCCGACGAGCCCCGGCTGGACATATTGCAAAAGGAAGATGCGCTGGTCGGCTTCCTTCTCGGCCGCGCGCGCATCGCCCGTCAGGTTCCGGTTCTCGGCTTCGAGCGCGCGGTTCTCATGCCCGCGCTCGACCTCGGCGAGGTGCACGAAGAGCCGTCGAACCGCCACGTCCTGCGTCTGCTCCGCCGCCTTGTCGTAGAAATTGGCGGCTTGCAGCTCCATGACCTCCGCCTCCCTGACCATGCGTTCACGGCCGAGATTGTCCAGCATCCAAACGCTGCGGCGCTTCAGGAAGCCGCGCACATCCTCGCGCCGGATCGGCGGCAGATGCTCGCCGAAGCGCTCGCGATAGGCGTCGTACAAGGTCGAGCGATGCGAACGCTCTTCCTCCGCCATCTCGTCGAAGATGCGCGCAGAGGCCGGGAACTCCTTGCGGAGCTTTTCGGCGAATGTCTGATAAATGCGCGAATCCTCTTCCTCGTTGGCGATCGCCAAGGCGAGGACCTCGGATTCGGTCAGTTCGGCGAGAGATTTCATGGCACGCCTCGAGATTTAGAACATATCTAAAAAACGAGACCTTGCAAGATGGCGGCGGGCCTTTGCGAAACTCGCTTTGGCTGCCTGACCGCCTACGGAACATCCGTGCCGGAACAGCGTCGGCCTGCGCCTCAGTGGCCGCCATCCGCGAACAGGGTGGAGAGCACGAAGGGGTCGCTGATATCGAGGTCTGGCTGCCACCGATAGGCGCCGCCCGTGATGAGGCTCATGATAAAGGCAAGCATGAAAATCACCTTCTGAAATTGCGCGAACTCGTCGCCGTAGCGGTGGAAACCTTCGAGGGAGCGCTTTCCGCAGCTAATACAAATAGGCATGAATTATGGGCGAATTACCGCCGAGCCCAGGCCAAATCGCATGGCTGGCTACGCTCTTCCTCCTTGCCGGATGGCAAATCCGCTTTTCGAATCGCGAGATTGACGCAGCGCCTCTTGGCCGGGGCCGCGCCGGCGTTGGAGCCGTGGCCTGCTCGTGCTAAGGCCTCGGCCGCGCGCAAGCTTGTTCCCACGCGAGCGGGGACAGGCGGCGTTTCACTGCCTAGCTGCAACCAACACAGAACCAGAGCTCCTCCCGGTCCGACTACAGGGGACCAGGAAAGGCGGTTCTCGACCTATGTACCATTTTCGGCCCATGACCTCTCTGCCCTTGCTCATTCGCCGCGAAGAGCCGCCGGACGCCGAAGCGATCGAGCGTCTGCATGAGCGCGCCTTCGGGCCCGGGCGCTTCGCGCGCACCGCCTTCCGGCTGCGCGAAGGCGCGGGCTCGCGTCCGGACCTGTGCTTCACCGCTCATGTCGGCACTTATCTCGTAGGCTCGGTCCGCCTCTCGCCGGTCACCATGGGCGGCGTGCCTGGCCTCATGCTCGGCCCAGTCGCGGTCGAACCAGCCTTCAAGAGCCGCGGCATCGGTCACGCGTTGATCGCCGCTTCCCTCGAGGCGGCGCGCCAGAAGGGCGACTGCCGCGTGATCCTCGTCGGCGACGAACCCTATTATGCGCGCTCGGGCTTCTCCAAGGTGCCGCCGGGGCGGTTGACGCTGCCCGGCCCCGTCGATCCGGAGAGGCTGTTATGGCTGGCGCTCGCGCCCGGCGCATTCGAGGGCATAACCGGGCCGGTCATGCCGGCCGCGGGCTCATCGTGATCATGCTCCTTGATGCCGGAAGCGACGCGATCGGAGAGCGTCAACAGCAGCGCCGTGACGACGAAGGCGAGCAGCATGCCGATCAGCCAGCCGAGATAGCGGTCGGAGAGATCGTCGATCGATTCCATCTCCTTGAGAAGCTGCACCGAGGCGATGGTCGCGATTGTGGCGATCAGCCTGCGCTTCAATTGCGAGAAGTCGACATGGCCCATCCATTTGGGCCAGTCTGGATGGTCCTGCGGAGACACGCGCGAGACGAAATTCGCGTAGCTCGACAAGATGACGATGGTGATCAGCGCGCCGATCAGGGCAAGCTCGATCAATGACAAGACGCCGGTCAGGATCTGTTTCTCGCTGCCGGTCCAAACGATTTGCGCCAAATCCCAGACCTCCCTGGCGAAGCGCAGGAGAAGGACGGCGAGGCTGACGACCAGCCCGACCAGGAAGGGCGCGAGCAGCCAGCGGCTGGCGAAGAGGGCTCGTTCGAAGGTGCGTAGCATCATTTAGCCATCATGACCGCTCGCGGGCGAAATTCAAATAGCCGTGCTTGCCGACTTGGCGCGCCGCAGGTCCCGGACGCGGGCACGATGTGATAGGTTTTGACGGGATGGTCTCCCATGTCAGAAACTCGGCTCTTTCCGGCGCTGCGGCGCTAGGCCTCTTTTGCGCAATCGCGGCGTCGGCAAACATGTCTCTCGAAGTCGCCACCTCGGTGGACGGAGCAAGCATCCGCCAAGGCGAGGTTCTGAAGATCCGCTGGGGCGCCACCGGCGCCCCGGAGGGATCGACCGTGACGTTGCAATTGCAGAAAACGGTCACGGGGCACGTGTTCTCGCCGATCGCGACCGGTCTGCCTGGCGCCGGCACCATGTCCTATAGGGTGCCGGTCTTCGTGACCCGGCCGGTCATGTGCGCGGTTGATGCAACCGGGGCTTGCGTGAACGATATCAACCCGAACACGAGCTACAGGATCGTGGCCACGCTCGCCGCCGCGCCGGCGCCGGGCGGAACGACGTTCCTGGCGCGCGCCATGAGCGGCGCTTTCACGATGCTTTCCGAATCGCCTCAAGCTCGCTGAAAATCGCCGCGGCGCGTCCCGCGCCCGTCGGCCGCGACATCGAGTTGGCCGCATTTTCGAGCGCCGTCGACGTTTCGGGTCGGCCGAAAGGCTGAAATCTGTCGTTGCAAGGCAACACTCCAAAAGAATTGTGCGCAGCCCCGCCGGAGACCTCGACGGGAAAGCCGATATGTGGAGGGTTCAATCCACATCACGAAAAATCTAGGGGGAAGCGTGGTGACCCGTGCTCGATACGCTCTATTCTCCTCCATCGGGCTCGCCATCGTCCTCGCGGGCGCGCCTGCTGCATTCGCGCAGGTTCAGGTCGGCTCGGTCTTCAATTCCGAAGGGCCGGGGCCCGCGATCGGCGAGCGCAGGCTCGTCGGCAGCGCCGATAATCCCCCGAACGGAACCGCCACCGGAGCCATCGAGGCGATCGCGGTCGACCCATCGAACCCAAATGACATCCTTGTCGGGGCGGTCGATGGCGGCATCTGGAAGACGACCAATGGTGGGACGACCTGGACGCCCTTGATCGACCAGATGGCGTCGATCTCGATCTCGAGCCTCGCTTTCGATCCGACGGATGCGAGCCACAAGACATTGGTCGCCGGCACCGGAGACGTGTCGAACGGCGGCTTCGTCTCGATCTCCAGATTCAGCACGCCCGCCAATTTCGGGGGGCTGCAGAACGGTCTTCTCTACAGCACGGACGGGGGCGCGACCTGGTCGCGGCTCGGCGCCGCCACTCTCAGTGGGCAGAGCGTAGTCGACGTCGCGGCGCGTGGCGCGACGATCCTCGCGGCGACCTTCGAACCTCGCACCGTGGAGGCGGGGGCGAGCTTATTCAGCGGCGCGCTGTATCGAAGCACCAATTCAGGCGGGACATTTACGGCAATCTCCGGCGCTGGCGGATCCGGGCTTCCGGCCGGCCCGGTGACTTCGCTCGTCGGCGACCCTGCCAACGCCAACAAGTTCTACGCCGCGGTCACGGCAAGCAATGCCGGCACCAAGGCGCAGACCGCCGTTTATGCAAGCCTCGACGCAGGAGCCACCTGGGCCTCGGTGTTCACCGCCGCCGATAGCGGTGGACTGATCAACGCAGGCACCCAGACCTCCATCAAGCTCGCGTCGGGGCCGGGCGGAACGCTGGCGGTCGGCTTGGTCGACATCCCTACGAAAAAGCTCACCGGTCTGTTCTACTCCAACGATGCCGGCACCACTTGGAAGCCGTTGACCGCGCCCGACGTGACTCCTGGGGCGCAGGCGCCGGTGGACATCGCGCTCGCCATCGATCCGAACCGTCCCAATCTCATCTATGTGGAGGGCGACAATAATTTCGACAATAATGGCGGCATCAACGCGCTGGCGATCACCAGGGTCGACGCGACATTCAATACCTCGACGCCGATCAGCGACGACAATGGCGCCGCGGTCAACACGAACAACGGCTCGACGGTCCATCCCGACGGGCGCGTCCTCACCATCGATTCCAACGGACGCCTGCTGACGGGCACGGACGGGGGCATCTATGCAAGGACGAACCCGCAAAACGCGACAGGCGGGTGGCAGGGCCTGAACGGCAATATGGTCACCATCGAAGTCTATTCCGCCGGCTTCGATTCGAACAGCAAGCGGCTGGTCGTCTCGGCGCAGGACAACGGCTCTGCCTATCAGTCGGCGGCGGGCAACCAGACCTATAATCAGCGCGGGGGCGGCGACGGCGTCAACGTCGCGATCAATGACAAGACGCTCGGCAATGAGAGCGCGATCTATACGTCCTTTCAGTCTCTGGGCGGGCTGCAGCGCTTCATCGTCGACCAGACCGGGAAGATCGTCAGCCCCGAAAGCGGCCCCTTCTTCGCGACCGGCGTTCCGGTGAGTTTCAATATCGCGGTCGCCGGGGCTCATTTCTCGAGCCCCTTCATCCTCAACAATATCGACCCGACGCGGATCGCGCTTGCCGGCTCCTCCGTCTACGTGACGCAGGATACGCTGTCCGGCGCCGATGAGCCCGGGGCGACGGCTGTGACCCTGACGCTTACCAATCTGGGCGCCGCGGGAAAAACCATCAATAACCTCGACTACGGCACGCGTAACAATCCCGATGCGCTCATCGCCGGCGGCGGAAACTTCGATGTCGCTTTGGGATCGGTGTTCCTGAGCAAGACGGCGACGGCGGGCTCGCTGAACCCGCTTCCGGCCTATACCGGCCTCGCGCCGACCTCGGTCAAATTCGATCGGCGCTCCGATCAGCGCTTCTTCGTCGCAGACAGCCAAGACCTCTACGGGACCGTCAATCAGGGCGGCTCGTTCCAGACGCTCACCGCCAAACTGCCGGCGAATTTCATCCGCCCGACGGCGCTCGGCTTCGTGGACAGCAACGGCGTCGACGCTCTTCTGGTCGGCGGCCTCAACAACGTCGACAATGCCGGCAATCCACTCGTGGTCGCCGACAGCGACGCCACCGGCAACCTCTCGGGCTGGCGGCGCTTCGGCTCGGGCCTCCCGAACACCACTATCGACGGCCTCTCCTACAACGCGCTATCCGATACGCTCACCATCGCCACGGTGGGGCGCGGCGCTTGGCTCCTCTTTGACGTGACGAGCAACTTTCCGCAGGCGACGGTGCTGCAATTCGGCTTGGCCGACAATGATTCCATGCCCGACACTTCCGTTCTCACCGACGGCACTGTCGGCCAGCGGCCTTTGATCAAATACGGCACCGGCACGCTCACCATCGCCGGCAATGCCAGCTATACGGGCGGGACGACCATCAATGCCGGCACCCTGCAGCTCGGCACCGGCGGGATGGCGGGCTCGATCCTCGGCGACGTGGTCGATAATGGCGCCTTCGTCATCGACCGTTCCGATGCTTACACTTTCAACGGCGTGATCTCCGGCACCGGCTCATTCTCGCAGATCGGCACGGGGACGACCGTTCTCACCGCCGCCAGCACCTATACGGGCCCGACCAACGTCAATGCCGGCGTCCTCGACGTGAACGGGTCGCTCGCCTCGACGGTCACCGTCAACAATGGCGGCACCTTGATGGGCAACGGCACGATCGGCGGGCTGAATGTCGGCAATGGCGGCACCGTGGCGCCCGGCAATTCGATCGGCACCTTGAGCGTTGCCGGCAATGTCGCCTTCGCGGCCGGATCGACCTTCCAGATCGAGATCAACCCCGCCGGCCAGGGCGACAAGATCATCGCCACCGGCAAGGCGACGCTTTCCGGCGGCACCGTGCAGGTCATCGCGGCGAACGGCGTCTATACCCCGGCCTTGCGCTACACCATCCTCACGGCCAATGGCGGCGTGACAGGCACCTTCGCGCAAGCGACGATCAATCAGAACCTCGCCTTCCTGTCGCCGATGTTGAGCTATGATGCCAACGACGTCTTTCTCGGCTTTGCGCAGACGGCGGCCTTCCCCTCGGTCGCCGTCACCCGCAACCAGGCGGCGACCGCCGCCGCCGTTCAGGCACTGGGGTTCGGCAACCCGCTCTACAATGCGGTCCTCGGCCAGACCGTAGCCGGGGCGCTCCAGGCTTTCGACGCGCTCTCGGGCGAAATCCATGCGAGCGCCGTGACGGCGGCCATGGAGGATTCGCGCCTGCCGCGCGAGGCGATCCTCGACCGCTTGAACCAGCCCGCGGATGTCCCGCAGCTCGGCGCCGCGACGACCATGACCGGCGCCTATGCGGCCGATCTGCCTTCCGGCAAGGGGCCGGCCCTCGCCCCCGTCGAGGTGCGCATGTATCAGCCGCGCATGTTCGGCGCCTGGGGCCAGGGCTTCGGCAATTGGGGGCACACGGCGAGCGACGGCAACGCCGCTTCGCTGTCGCGCTCGACGGGCGGCTTCGTGCTCGGCGCCGACGCGGCGCAGACGATGTGGAACGGCATCTTCCGGCTCGGCCTCGCGGGCGGCTACACGACCGACAGCTTGAACGTACGGGCGCGTCTCTCCTCCGGCACCTTCGAGAGCGTGTTCGGCGGCCTCTATGGCGGGGCGAGCTTCGGCACGATCGAGTTGCGCGCCGGCGCCCTCTACGGCACGAACTCGAGCTCGACCACGCGCAACATCGTCTTCCCGAACTTCGCCGACGCGGCGGGCTCGAGCTATGGCGGCTCGACGGCGCAGGCTTTCGCCGAAGCCGGCTACCGCATCGGCTTCTCAGGCTTCAACGTGATGGGAATGGGCTTCTCGCGCGCCAGCCTCGAGCCCTTCGTCGGGGCAGCCGCCATCCATATCCACCAGAACGGCTTCGTCGAGGGCGGCGGGATGGCGGCGCTCATCGGCTTCGGACGCAGCTACGACCTCGCCACCACGACGCTCGGCGTTCGCGCCGAGACCACGCTCGCGGGTCCCTTGCCGATCACCGCGCGCGCGCTCGTGGGCTGGCGGCATGGCTTCGGCGATGTGGTGCCCACGGCGCTAATGGCCTTCAAGGGCGGGGCGCAGGCCTTCGGCATCGCCGGCGTGCCGATCGACCGCGACGCCTTCGTGGTGGAGGCAGGGCTCGACTATGCGGTCTCCTCCATGGTGACCGCTGGCGTTTCCTATTCGGGCCAATACGGCAAGCGGGCCACCGACAGCGCCTTCAAAGGGCATCTCGACGTCGATTTCGTGACTCGGTGAGTTCGCGCCTCACCCGCGCATATCGATGTCCACAACCACCGGCACATGGTCCTCAAGCCCGAGCCGCACCAGTCCTCATAGGTGCCGATCGTCAATTCGCGGATGTGCCGGAGCCAGTGCCTCGGGAGAAAGACGTAGTCGATATGATAGGTGGGCCCGTCCTTCCGGCGGTCTCTCCAATAGAGCGTCGGCTCGGATTCGCGCCCCTGCGCCTCGCCTCTGAGCGCATGGTAGGCGCTGACCAGGCCATAACTCTCCAGGATCGTGACGGCGGTCCCGTGGTTCACGCGCCAACCCGGACGATGCCAGATGACGTTGTTGTTGAGATCGCCGGCGACGATCGCAGGCTGGCCGTGGAGGAAGCTCTTGTATCGCGTGAGCGCGCGCCGCAACGGACCCAGCTGGAACTTGCGGGTCATCCCGGCGCTGGCATTCTGTGCCCAGGCTGCCAGCAGGTTGCACGCGGTCGGCCCGGTCACCTCGACGGGAGCGATATAGCGGAGCGCCGGATGGAAGCCCTCGACAAGGCGCACCGCATAGTCGTTGAAGGCGAATATCGCCAATCCCTTATGGGGGTTTCGGCCGATCCAGACCGGATCGCCATTGATCCCCTTGCATTCGCCCCGCGCCAGAAGCCGCCCAGGTTCGGCGCATTCGCAGATAACGGCGATGTCCGGCTCGAGACGGCGCAGCGCATCGAACTTGCGATGCAGCGCCATATTGCAGTTCCAAGTCACGAGCCGCATGCGTGGCCCGGCGGAAGGGCGGCGTCTCGCGGCCCATGCAGCGCAATGGTGCGCGGGACGCGCACCCTCCATGGCGCCTTATGCCGTCACCCCCGTCCCGATCGGGCAGGACACGCCCGTGCCGCCATGGCCGCAATAGCCATGCGGGTTCTTGGCGAGATATTGCTGGTGGTAATCCTCGGCGAAGTAGAAGGGACCGGCCGGCGCGATCTCGGTCGTGATGGCTGCGTGGCCGGCGCTTCGCAGCGATCGGCCGTAGGCGTCACGTGACGCCTCGGCGGCGGCAAGCTGAGTCGGCGTCGTATAATAGAGCGAGGAGCGGTATTGCGTGCCGACATCATTGCCCTGGCGCATGCCCTGGGTCGGGTCATGGCCTTCCCAGAAGGTTTGCAGCAGCTTCTCGAAGGGGAGCTTCGCGGGATCGTAGACGACGAGCACGACCTCGTTCTGGCCGGTGAGACCCGAGCAAACTTCCTCATAGGTCGGGTTGGGCGTCGAGCCTCCCGCATAGCCGACGGCCGTGATCCAGACGCCTGGAATGTCCCAGAACGCCTTCTCGGCGCCCCAGAAGCAGCCCATGCCGAAGATCGCCTGCTCGAATCCGGCCGGATAGGGCGGAGCGAGCTTGCGTCCATTGACGAAATGCGTCTGCGCCGTGGGGATCGGCTGGGCGCGCCCGGGCAGGGCCTCGCTCCGGGACGGCATGGCCGCGCGCT
Organism: Hyphomicrobiales bacterium; assembly: GCA_044445965.1. Lineage (GTDB taxonomy): Bacteria > Pseudomonadota > Alphaproteobacteria > Rhizobiales > Beijerinckiaceae > GAS188. Next base: position 2,296 of record JBIOEJ010000157.1, on the reverse strand, counting down.
TGCGAAAGGAGAACATGGAGACCTCCGATGGCTCGAGCTGGAATTCGACACTGTGGACATGTCGCCGATATCGTCCGAAAGCAAGCGCAGACTCCTCGGAGCCCGATCACTTTGTGTAGCGTCCGACTTCACCGTTCCCGGCTTTGCTCATGATCAACCTGCCTAACTTCATCACCATCGGGCGCCTCCTGCTCGTGCCGTTCCTGATCGTCATGATCACGCAAGGGCGTTGGCTCGCGGCTGCCGTCTGCTTCGTGGTCGCGGGCGTTTCGGACGCGGTCGATGGCTTCATCGCCAAGCGCTTCTCGCTGCGCACCGAGCTCGGCGCCTATATCGACCCGCTCGCCGACAAGGCGCTGTTGATGTCCATCTATGTCACGCTCGCGGTCGTCGGCACGCTGCCCGGATGGCTCGCGGTGACGGTCGTCTCACGCGACGTGATGATCATGGTCGGGGTCATCGTCGCCTGGCTGATCAAGCGCCCCCTCGCCATCAAGCCCTTGCTGGTCAGCAAGGTGAACACGGCGGCTCAGATCGGCTTTGCCGGCCTGGTGCTGGGAGCGAACGCCTTCAGCATCGACCTCGACGGGATGCGGGACTGGATGATGGCGCTGATCGCCGTCTTGACGGTCGCCTCGGCCGGCGCCTACCTCCTCACCTGGTTCGCCCATATGAACGAGACCGCTGGCTGAGGCGAAGAGGAGCGCAGCGACTGCGATGATGGCGAATTCCAGATGATGCTGAACTCTTCCGGTCTCTCCGGGCTTCCGGGGATCACCCACGCTTTCTTCACGCGCGAGGGCGGCGTCTCGGACGGCGTCTACGCCTCGCTCAATGGCGGGCTCGGCTCGGGCGACGAGCGGGCGCGGGTCATCGAGAACAGGGCCCGCATGGCGGCCTCGCTGGGTGTCGCGCCCGAGCGTTTCGCGACCGTCTATCAGGTGCATTCACCCGATGTGATCGTCATCGACAAGACCTGGGACGAGGCCGCGAGGCCGAAGGCCGACGCGCTGGTGACGCGCATGCCCTTCCTCGCCATCGCGGTTTCCAGCGCCGATTGCGGGCCGATCCTGTTCGCCGACGCCGAGGCGCGGGTGGTCGGGGCGGCGCATGCGGGCTGGAAGGGCGCGCTCGGGGGCGTCATCGAGGCGACGATCGCCGCCATGGAAGGCGAAGGCGCCAGCCGTGAGCGGATCCGCGCGGCGCTCGGCCCGATGATCTCGCGCTCAGCCTACGAGGTCGGGCCGGAATTCGCGGCGCGCTTCCGCGAGGCCGACCCTGGGAACGCCGCCTTCTTCGAGCCTTCGGAGCGCCAGGGGCATTTCATGTTCGACCTGCCCGCCTATATCGGCGTGCGCCTCGCTGCGGCTCGTATCGGCGCGGTCGACGATCTTGGCTGCTGCACCTATGGCGACGAAGCCCGGTTCTTCAGCTATCGGCGCATGACGCATCGCCGCGAGCCCGATTACGGGCGGCATTTGTCGGCGATCGCGCTGGCATGACGGACGACAGAGGACAGACGACGCAGGACAGACGACGGAAGACAGAGGAACCAGCTCTGCCGCTGGTTCCTCTGTCCTCTGTTGTCCGTCCTCTGTCCTCTGCTAAGAGCCTCGGCCGTGCCCCGCTACAAGCTCATCCTCGAATATGACGGCACGCCCTTCGACGGCTGGCAGGCGCAGGCGAGCGGACGTTCGGTGCAGGACCGCGTCGAGCAGGCCCTCTTCCGCTTGACGGGAGAGACGGTGCGGGTCCGCGCCGCCGGGCGGACGGATGCCGGCGTGCACGCCTCGCATCAGGTTATCCATGTTGATCTCGCCAAGGACTGGCGCACGGATACGCTGCGCGATGCCTTGAACGCGCATTTGCGGCCGCAGCCGATCAGCGTGCTCGCCGCCGAGCTTGCGGGCGAAGAGTTCGATGCGCGGCTTTCCGCCGTCAAGCGGCATTACCGCTACCGCATCCTCAACCGTCGCGCCCCGCCGGCCCTCGAGGCCGGGCGCGTCTGGCACGTGCCGCGCCCGCTCGACACGGGCAGGATGTACGCGGCCGCCCAACTCCTGGTGGGCCGTCATGACTTCACCACTTTCCGCGCCGCCGATTGCCAGGCGAGGAGCCCGGTGAAGACGCTCGACCGGCTGGACGTCGCCAGGCAGTCCGACGAGGTCGTGATCTATGCGTCGGCGCGCTCCTTCCTGCACCACCAGGTGCGCTCGATGGTCGGCACGATCGAGATGGCGGGTGCCGGCCGCTGGACGCTCGCCCATGTCCGCTCGGCGCTCGAGGCGCGGGATCG
>JBIOEJ010000156.1:0-12408 GCA_044445965.1 Hyphomicrobiales bacterium | reverse complement strand
TGGGTGCGATAGATGCCGACCATCAGCACGGTGGTGAGCGTGGCGAATTCGATCGCGACCCACATGACCCCGATATTATTGGCGACGAGCGCCAGGTTCATCGAGAACATCAGCACCTGATACATGGCGTGGTAGAAGCGCAGATAGGTCGGCGTCAGCCGGCCGATCTCGAGCTCGTGGCTGATATAGCTCGCGCTGAAGACGCTGGTGGTGAAGCCCACGAAGGTCGTCAGCACGATGAAGACGTTGTTGAGGTCGTCGACGAGCAGATAGGGACCGGGTTGCGGCCGGCCGAAGAACAGCGACAGCGCCGCCAGAAAGGTCATGAGGGCGGCGACCACATTGAGCCGCGAGGTGAGCTTGTAGCCCGGCAGGACGGCGAGCAGCGCCGCGGCCGCGATCGGGATCAGCAGGATCGCCGTCAGCGAGTCGAAGGTCATCGCCGCTCTCCGCGAAAGCGGTCGAGCGCGCCCACATCCACGGTGTCGAAGCGCTCGCGGATGCGGAACAGGAAGATGCCGATGACGATGAAGGCGATGAGGATCGAGAAGGCGACGCTGATCTCGACCACGAGCGGCATTCCCTTGGCGCCGGTGGCGGCCAGCACGAGGCCATTCTCGAGCGACATGAAGCCGACCACCTGGCTCACGGCGTTGCGGCGCGTCACCATGACCAGCAAGCCGAGCAGCACGACCGAGAGCGCGAAGGCGAGGTCCTCGCGCGCCAGCGGGTCGGCCTCGACGGTGACGCGCAGCATGACCACCATCGACAAGGCGACGAGGCCGATGCCGGCGAGCATGGTCGGTCCGACGCCGACCACGGTCTCGATCTGGCGATGGATGCCGAGCTGCCTGATGATGCGGTGCAAGGTCACCGGAATGACGATCGCCTTGAACACGAGCGCGATCGTGGCCGTCAGGTAGAGATGCGGCGCATCCTGGATATAGGCCTGCCAACCGACGGAGAGCGCCAGCACCAGCGCGTGCAGGGCAAAGATGTTCAGGAGCGCGTAGAGGCGGTCCTGGTAGAGCATCATGAAGCTCACCAGCACCAAGCTGCCTGCGAGCAGATGGGCGATGTCGAAGACGAGACCGCGCATCAGGGGGTGTCCTCTTCCATGACCGACGCCATCTCCTAGAAGCTCCCGGACACGAAGCGGAGCAGCATGGCGAGCAACCCCAGCATGAGCGCGGCCCCGAGGAATTCCGGAACGCGGAATACCCGCATCTTGGCGATGCTGGTCTCGAAGAAGGCGAGGAGAAAGCCGCCGGCCGCAAGCTTGACCCCATAGGCGGCGATACCGGTGAGGTAGGCCGATGCGGACGCCTCCGCGGGAGCCAGTCCCCAGGGCGCGAACACGCAGGCGATGAGCGAGATGTAGAGCAAGAGCTTCAGCGAAGCGGCGAGCTCGATCACCGCCAGATGCCGCCCGGAATATTCGAGCACCATCGCCTCATGCACCATGGTCAGCTCGAGATGGGTCGCCGGGTTGTCGATCGGAATACGGCCGTTCTCCGCGATCGCCACCATGATGAGCGCAATGAGGCCGAGCCCGAGCGAAACCCGCAAGCCCACCTCCGGCGAGACCATGAAGGCAGCGACCGTGGAGAGTTGCGTCGAACCCGCGATCAAGGCGAGCGTGAAGACGACCATGATCATCGCAGGTTCCGCGAGCGAAGCGATCATGACCTCGCGGCTCGAGCCGATGCCGCCGAAACTGGTACCGACGTCGAGACCTGCCAGCGCCAGGAAGAACCGCGCGGTACCGAGCAGCGCGATAATGACGATGAGATCGGCGGTCCAGCTGAACATCAACCCCGTGGCGAAGGTCGGGACCAGGGCGGCCGCGACCCAGGTGGCGGCGAAGACGAGATAGGGGATGATGCGAAACAGCCACGAGGCGCTCTCGGCGAGCACCACCTCCTTGCGCATGAGCCGGACGAGATCGCGATACGGCTGGATGACCGGCGGGCCCTGGCGGCGCAGCAGCCGCGCCTTCAGCTTGCGCACGCAACCGGTCAGCAACGGCGCCACGAGCAGCACCAGCAGCATCTGCGCCCCCTGGACCATGAGATCGAGGATCACGGCCATATGGCAAGCACCAGGAGAAGCGTCACAAGGGCGCCGAAGACGAGGCTGAGATATTGGCGGATGGTCAGGAACTGCAGGCGGTTGAGCCGCTCGGCGGCATTGGCGACGCCGCTGGCGACCGGCGCATAGAGCCCATCCCAGATGAGGTCTCTCACGCTGACCTCGAGGCGCGCCGGGCGCAAATCTCCAGGGGGCGGCATCTCTGCGTGCTCGCGGGCACGAAAGACGATCGTGCCGAAGACGCGGCGAATGGGCTGGGCGAAGCTATCGGCCGTATATTGCGTCGCCGGTGTCGCGCCGGGATAGCCGCAATCCCAGGCAGGGCCGCGGCGCAGCTTGTCGGAGGCGAGACGGTGAATCGCGAATGCGGCGATGAAGGCCGACAGCGTCATGAAGACGAACACCAAAAGCCCGTTATAGGAGCTGCGGCTTTCCGCGATCGGCACGATGGAAAGCCATTCGAGCCCGGTCTGGACCGGCATGCGGTCGCCGACCAGGCTTTGCACGACCGGCGCCAGCGCGTCGATGAAGAGGCCCGGGAAGATCCCGGCGACCAGGCACAAGGCCGCGAACAGGAACATCGCGGAGAGCGACCATCGATCGGTCTCCAGCGCCCCCTCGGCGGCCGGCGTGCGGGGACGCCCGAGAAAGGTGATGCCGAACGCCTTGACGAAGCAGGCAGCCGCCAACGCCGCCGAGAGCGCGAGCAGGGCGCCGACGGTGGGCACCAGCAGCTTCAGGCCCCAAGAGGGCAGTTCCGGGCTCAGCAAGATGGCCTGGAAGGTGAGCCATTCCGAGACGAAACCGTTGAGCGGCGGCAGCGCCGAGATGGCGGCACAGCCGACCAGGAACACGAACGCGGTCTGCGGCATGCGATGGATGAGGCCGCCGAGATGCTCCATGTCGCGCTCGCCGGTCGCGGTGAGCACGGCCCCCGAGCCGAAGAACAAGAGGCTCTTGAACAGCGAATGGTTGAGCACGTGGAACAACCCCGCGGTCAGCGCGAGCGCGGCCGCCCATGCCATGCCATGGGCCTTGAAGGCGAGCGCGAGCCCAAGGCCGATGAAGATGATGCCGATGTTCTCGACCGTGTGGTAGGCGAGCAGGCGCTTGAGGTCATGTTGCATCAAGGCGTAGAGCACGCCCATCACGGCGGTGACGCCTGCGAGCGCCAGCACCACCATGCTCCACCACCAGGCAGGTGGGCCGAGCAGGTCGAACACGATGCGCACGAAGCCGTAGACGGCGACCTTGGTCATCACCCCGCTCATCAGCGCCGAGACATGGCTCGGCGCGGCGGGATGGGCGAGCGGAAGCCAGACATGCAGCGGAACGAGTCCCGCCTTGGAGCCGGTGCCGAGGAGCGCGAAGACGAGCACGAGCGTCGCGACCGCGGCCGCGGGATGGCTCGCGCGGATCGAATCGAAGCCGTAGAGACCGTCCGGGCCCGCGAGCAATCCGAAGGCGAGCAGCAGTGAGAGCGTGCCGAAGCTCGCCATGATCAGATAGACATAGCCGGCTCGAATATTGCCGGGCACCCGGTGGTGGGCCATGACCAGCGCCCAGGACGATAGCGACATGAACTCCCAAGACATCAGGAAGCTCAAGGCATCGTCGGCGATCAAGACGAGGTTCATGCCGGCAAGGAAGGCGGGATAAAACGGCAGCACCCTCGCCGGAGCGTGCTCATGCCTTCCATAGCCGAGGGCGAAGAGGCTCGCGGCCGCAGCTCCAAGATCGATGACGATGAGGAAGAACGCCGCGAGCGCGTCGATGCGGAAATGCGCGCCGAGCCAAGGAAGGCCGATCGGCAATGAGGCGATCGACGAAGAGCCGGGGTCGGCAAGGAGCTTCTCGAGCGCCGTGGCGAAGGCGATCGACGAAGCGCCGAGGCAGCCGCCATAGACGAAGGTGCTGCCAAGCCGCATGCGGCTTACGACGACGCCGAGGCAGGCAATGGCGAGAAGCGCGGCCGCGCAGGCAAGGACGATCAGGACTTCCATCGCGTCCTAGCTTCCCGTCCCTGTAGGCGGCTCGCGCCGAGCATCGGAGGCGCCTTGGCCCGGCGCCACCGTATTTCGCGCCTTCAACCGGACGCCGCGACCCCCGTCCCGGCTCGTCCCCCCCTCCCCGATCAGCTCGACGCCGGCCGCATCGAGCGCCGCGACGAGCTTCATCAGCGAATCCACGTTGCCGCGGATCATATCCCTGCTGCCTTCCATGCGTTGGATGGTCGGGAGCGAAAGCCCGGCCAGCTCAGCGAGAGTGCGCTGATCGATGTCGAGCAAGGCCCGGGCAGCTCGCATTTGGAGAGCGGTTATCATGCGCTGAACATCAGTTCTGACGCTTTGAGTCTAGATTATCCAAGTTTGCACACGTGCGAACCGATTTCAAGTGCGTATTTGCATGGCGCAGGCTCGGCGCTTTTGCCCTTGGCGCAAAAATGCTTTGCATGCGCCCTCGTTTCGAAGGGCCGGGGCGGCCGATAAGGTTCGTCGAGGCCGAAAAGCTAGAATCCGGACAGGCAAATTCGCGTCAAGCGCGACCGAGCGATGGCGGGGCGCAGGATTACGGTCATGGCAGGCTCATCCTCATCTGGCCGAGGAGGGGCGTTGGCCAGGCCCGATCGCCTTTGCGGAACCAATCGCCGGGAAATCAGGAGGAAACGATGTCCGCAAGAGCAATCCCGCCCAGCCTCGCCATCGGCTTGGCAGCCACGCTGCTCGGCTGGTCGAGCGTTGGCGCCGCCGACCCCGAGACCCTCGTCGTTGCCTCCTTCGGCAGCCCTTGGACGGAAGCCCTACAGCAGGCGCTCGCCCCGTTCGAAGCCGAGCACAACGTCAAGATCCGCTACACGGCGGGAAGCTCCTCCGATAATGTGGTCCGCGCGATCGCGGCCCGCAATCATCCCGATGTCGATGTCGTGATGGGCGAGGAGATGACCCACGGCCAGGGCCGTCAGGAGACGATCTGGGAGAAGCTCGATCCTTCGATCGTGACCAATCTGGCCTCGGTGGTGCCACAGGCCAAGGTGTTCGGGGGCGAAGGGGTCGGCATCATTTCGCAGAGCATCGGACTGTTCTACCGCACCGATACCTTTCAAAAGAACGGCTGGGCAGCGCCGACCTCATGGTCGGATCTGCTGGATAAGCGGTTCTGCCACCGGGCCGGATTCAACGACCCGAATGTCTCGTTCGGCTACTACGCCTTCATGATGCTCGGCGGCGGCAAGCCCGACGACGTGCCGAACGGCATCAAGCGGGCGGTCGCCGGCAAGGATTGCATCGATACGCTCGATCCATCCGGGGCCAAATTGGTCGAGAAGGCGCAGCTCGGCGAATACGATATCGGCGTGCTCGCTCATTACCTTGTCACCAACCTCGCCAAGAAGGGCGTGCCGCTGAAATTCACCGCACCCAGGGAGGGAGCGATCCTGCAATTCACCACGGCCGCCGTCCCCAAGAACGCGCCCCATCCCGAGCTCGCGCAGGCTCTGGTGAACGAGCTCTTGTCGCCGCGGGTCCAGCGTCAACTCTCCGAGCAATTCGATGTCGGGCCGGTCAACCCGACCGTCACCGTCTCCGCCGAGCGGATCGTCACCGGCGTGCCCGACCCGAAGAACCTGAACGGCTATATCGGCGTCGATGCGCAGGCCATCCTGCCCCACCGGCGCCAGTACATCCAGGACGCGATTCGCGCCTTGTCGCAGTGAACCTTCCGGTGACGCCGCAGTGCGCGGGCGGCAGCCGATGAGGCTTCCCGGCAAGGTGGCGCTGGTCACCGGCGCGGCCTCCGGCATGGGCGCGGCGACAGCGCGGCGTTTCGGCCGTGAGGGCGCGGCCGTCATCGTCGCCGACACGCTCGAGGAGGAAGGGCGGGCGGTTGCCGCAAGCATCGTGGCGGCCAAAGGCAACGCGGTCTTCATACGGCTCGATGTGACGAGCGCTGCCGATTGGGAGAGCGCGATCGCGGAAACAAGACGGCGCTTCGGCAAGCTCGACATCGAGGTGAACAATGCCGGCATCAGCGGCAGCGGCGTCGCCGACAGCTTCGACATGGCGGCCTGGGACCAGCTGATGGCCGTGAACGCGACCGGGGTGTTCCTCGGGATGAAGTTCGCCGTGCCCGTCATGAAGCACAATGGCGGCGGGTCGATCGTGAACATCTCCTCGATCTCGGGCAATATCGGCCAGACCCGGCTGCATCTCGGCTATAACGCTTCGAAAGGCGCGGTGCGCATCATGTCCAAATCGGCGGCCGTGCAGCTCGGGCGTGACGGCATCCGCGTCAACACGGTGCATCCGGGCACCATGCCGCGCATGCGCAGCTCGACCGGCACGCCCGACGAGGCGGCGCTGGCGCGGCGCAAGCATGTGCCGCTCGGCCGCTCCGGCGAGGTCGACGAGGTGGCGAATGCCATCCTCTTCCTCGCCTCCGACGAGGCGTCCTACATCACCGGGGCCGAATTGCATGTCGACGGCGGCTATCTGGCCGCCTAATGCAGCGTCGCCTCAGATCGAATCGCAACAGAGTTCTATCTTATTGGTCGAGCATGATCTTTTCGGAAAACCGGGTTCCACTTTTCCGGATCATGCTCTAGATCGGCTCATGGGGATCCCCGGCCAGGCGCCGAGCAACGGCGAGGCAGCTTATCTACGCCTTTCAGGCGTCACGAAGGCCTATGGGAGGCTGCCGGTCGTCCAGAATGTCTCGCTCGCGGTCGGCAAAGGCGAGGTGCTGACCATCCTCGGCCCGTCGGGATGCGGTAAGACGACGACGCTGAAGATCATTGCGGGATTCATCAGGCCGGATGCAGGCTCGGTGGCGGTGGAGGACCGCCCGGTCGATCATCTGTCGAGTCATGCGCGAGGCGCCGCGATGGTGTTCCAGAACTACGCGTTGTTTCCCCATCTCACCGTCAGTCAGAATGTCGGCTTCGGGCTCAGGATGCGGAAACTGCCCAAGGCGCAGATCCGGCACGAGGTGGAGGATATCCTCGAACGGGTGCGGCTCTCGGCCTTCAAGACCCGTTATCCGAAGGAACTCTCCGGCGGCCAGCAGCAGCGAGTAGCGCTTGCCCGCGCGCTGATCATCAAGCCCAAGGTGCTGCTGCTCGATGAACCGTTCAGCAGCCTCGACGCCAAGTTGCGCAAGCAGCTGCGTAGCGAATTCCTGGAGATCCACCGCAATTTCGGAATCACGACCGTGTTCGTCACCCATGATCTCGAGGAGGCATTCGCGCTCTCCGACAAGGTCGCCGTCATGAACGCCGGCGTGATCGAGCAGTTCGGGGCGCCCTCACAGATCTTTTCGAGACCGCGCTCGCGCTTCGTCGCGGATTTCGTGGGTCACAAGAATATCCTCGAAGGCGAGGTGCTCGCCAATGGTGGCGAGGGGACGCGCCTGCGCGCCGGCACGCTGACCATGCGCGTGCCTCCAGCGCCTCCCGGCCCCGCGATGGCGACGATCCCGGTGCACCGGTTGCAGATCCTTCGCAAAGCGGCGGCCGGCGCCAATTGCTTTCCCGCGCGGGTCGCGAGCGTCAGCTATCTCGGGCCGTTCGTGCAGATCAGCGTCGACCTCGAGGGTCTCCTGCTCGAAAGCCATCTGCCTTCGACGGCCGACATCGAGGCGCTGCGCGCGGGCGATCAGATCCATGTCGCTTGGGACCCCAGCGACGTGATCTTGATCCCAGCAGCGGGAAGACCCGCATGATGCGAAGCCGGACAACGATATTCAGCACGATACTCAGCACCATATTCAGTAGAGCATTCTCTTGGCGCGGCGGCGCGCCCTACCTTCTGGCGCTGCCGCTCATGGCGTTCCTGACCGTCGCCTTCGTGCTGCCTGTCGCGCATATGATGCTGCTTGCCGTCGTTCCCGATACGGTCGGCCGCTTCATCACGCTCGACCGCTTCACGGCCATACTGGGCGATCCCTATGACCGGGCCCTGGTGCTGCGCACCTTGCGGATCGGAGTCGCGGTGACGGCGCTGAGCCTGGTCATGGCCTATCCGGTCGCGCTCTTCATGCGCGATCTCGCCTCGCGCTGGCAGTCGGTCCTGGTGCTGATCATGGTGTCGCCCTTGCTCACCAGCGTGGTGGTGCGCAGCCTTGCCTGGGTGGTGCTGCTGTCGCGCCAAGGCGTGCTGAACCAGGGCTTGCGCGCGCTCGGGCTGCCGGACCTCCTCCTGATGTATAGCGAAGCCGGCGTCGTGATCGCGCTCACTCATGTGTTCTTCGGATATATGGTGGTGTCGCTCCTCACGGTGCTGCGCAGGATCGACGACAACCTCTATTCGGCCGCCTTCAACCTCGGCGCCAGCCGGCTGCGCGCCTTCCTGGCGATCACATTGCCGTTGAGCCTTCCGGGCGTGCTGACGGGCTGCGTCCTGGTCTTCACGTTGAGCGCAAGCGCTTATGCGACGCCGGCTCTGGTCGGCGGATCGCGCAACGCGATGCTGGCCGTCGAGGTCTACAATCTCGCCATCCTGCAACTTGCCTGGGGCGACGCCGCCGCGGTCGCGACCGTCCTGTTCGCGCTCATCGTCGCGGTCGTCGTCCTGACCACATGGGTGACGGAAGGAGGCAGGCGCAAGGTGATCTTCCAATGACGCCGGAAGGAATGGGACGCGTCGTCCTTTGGGTCTGGACCCTCCTGGTCGCGATCTTCATCCTGACGCCGCTGATCGTGCTCGCCGCCATCTCGGTCACGCCGGAAGACTATATCAGCCTGCCGATACGGGGCGTGAGCTTGCGCTGGTACGCGGACATGCTGCGGCATCCCAACTTCCTGGACGCCGCCCGCAACAGCCTCCTCCTCGCCGTCGAGGCGGCGGCGACCGCGCTCGCCGCGGGAACGCTGCTGGCGATCGCGGTCACGCGCTTTCGCTTTCCGGGGCGGGGGCTCGTCACCCTAATCGCCAGCGCGCCGCTGTTCATCCCGCTGGTCATGAGCGGGCTCGCCATCCGCATCTTCTTCTCGACCTTCGCCTTCGACACCCCGGCCTTGCGCCTCTATGCCGCCCATGTGGCGTTGACGGTGCCCTTCGTCGTGCGCCTGGTCTCGGCTTCGCTCGCGGGCTTCGACTGGAACCAGGAGGCCGCCGCACGCAATCTCGGCGCCTCGCCGGCGCGCGCCTTCGCGGAGATCACACTGCCTCAAATCGCGCAGGGTGTGATCGCCGGCGGCATCTTCGCGCTGATCGTGTCCTTCGACGATGTCGGCATGTCCATCTTCCTGACGGGCGCCGACTACACCACCTTGCCGATCGAGCTGTTCGCGGCGGCGTCCTACGAGCTCACGCCGACGGTCGCCGCGATATCGGTCGCCATGATCTTGTTCTCGGCTCTGAGCGTCCTCGTGATCGAGCGCTGGTTCGGAGTCCAGAAGATGTTCGGCGGAGAGCTCGGCAGCGAAGACACGCGTCAGCCGGCGGGCCGCCTGACCGGCCGGCGCTGCCATTTCACACATGTTTCGCAAGTCCAACGGAGAGGACCGGGATGAACCAGATCGACCTTGCCCAGCGCATCGCCGTGATCACGGGAGGTTCGGGCGGCATCGGGCTAGCGACTGCCCAAAGGATGGCGCAGTCCGGCGCCCGCATCGTGCTCTGGGATCGCGACCAGGCTTCGCTCGCCGAAGCCTTGCGGGCGCTGCCCGACGCCGTTTGCGTCGCCGTCGACGTGACGGACGAGGCGGAAGTCGAGCGAGCGACCGAAGGGGTGGTTTCCCGCTTCGGCCGCATCGATATCCTCGTCAATGCCGCGGGCGTGACCAGCACGCGGCTCGCGGTCACCGAATTTCCGCTCGACCTCTGGCGCAAGCTCATCGAGGTCAACCTCACCGGGACGTTTCTGGTCTGCCGCGGCGTCGTGAAGGAGATGCAAAAAGCGAATAGTGGCCGGATCGTCAATCTCGCCTCGGTCGCCGGCAAGGAGGGCAACCCGTTCAGCTCGGGCTATTCGGCGGCCAAAGCCGGCGTGATCGCCTTCACGAAATCGCTCGCCAAGGAGCTCGCCGGCACCGAGATCCGCGTCAATTGCGTCGCACCCGCCATCATCGCGACGAAGAACCTCTACTACGACATGCCGGAGGAGCGGCAGCGCACCTGGGTGTCGCGCGTGCCCTTGGGGCGTCCGGGCCGGCCCGAAGAGGTCGCCGCCATGATCGCCTGGCTGGCCTCCGACGAGTGCTCGTTCACCACCGGGGCGGCGTTCGACCTCTCGGGCGGGCGGGCGACCTATTGAACACGATCCGCCTTTGACGCGGCGAGAGGGTAATGTGAGCCAGAGAGTCATTCATGTCGGCATCGGGGCGTTCGGCAAGCGCTGGTGCGGCGAGTTCCTGAAGCGCAATGTCGAGGACGGCACGATCGAGGTCGTGGCGCTGGTCGATGTCGATCCGCAAGGCCTCGCCCATGGGCGCGAGGCGCTGGGGCTTGCTTCCTCGCAATGCTTCACCGATGCGCGCCGGGCCTTTGCGGAAATACGGTCGGATTTCTGCACCATCGCGGTGCCGCCCCGGCATCACGAGGCGGTCATCGACCTCGCCATCGCGCACGAGCTCGATATCCTTTGCGAGAAGCCCATCGCGGAAACGATGGAGGCCTCGGTGCGCATCGCCCGCAAGGTGCGGGCGGCCGGACGCAAGATGGCGGTCACCATGAGCCACCGCTTCGACCAGGACAAGACGACGCTGCGCCGCATCGTGCGCTCCGGCGTGCTCGGCAAGGTCGGCACGGTAAGCTGCCGCTTCCAGGCCGATCGACGCCGCCACATGGCATGGAGCTCGCTGTTTCGCCACGAGATGCCCCATCCGCTGCTGATCGAGGGCGCAATCCATCACCTCGATATCATCGCGGATCTCGCCGGCGCGCCTTGCCGGACACTGTTCGCGGACAGCTGGAAACCGGACTGGGCCGAATATCTCGGCGATACGGACGGGATCGTGACCATGGCGTTTGAAAACGGCGTGCGCGGCGTCTATGAGGGTTCGGCTTCGACCGCGGTCGGGCTCAACGATTTCTACAAGGAATATCTGCGGGTCGATGGCGAGCGCGGCACCGCCATCCTCAATCATCGCGAGATCGAGATCTTCACGCGGCTCGATGCGTTGAAGCAGGAGCACCGCGAGGGCTTCGGGCAGAAAATCCCGCTCGCCGCTCAGCCCAAATGGATCAACACCTGGCTCGTCGAGCAATTCGCGCGCTGGCGCGAAGGCGGGCCCGAAATGGAAACCCATATCGCCGCGAACCTGCAGGCGAGCGCGCTGGTCTTCGGCGCCATCGAAAGCGCGCGGACCGGCAACCCAGTCAAGATCCAGGACTACATCGCGTCGTTTGGGTGAGTGGGCGCGGCGGCCGTTGGGGTGAAAAAGCAGTCAGATCCGCCACAGCGGGCGGATTGCGGACATGCATCCACGCTCCGCGATCGATATATTCCTTGACAGGCATATTCCTATTATGGAATATGCCTTATGTCCATTTTCGAGGCGCTAGCCGATCCTACCCGCCGCAACATTCTGGCGATACTCCGACTCGGGGAGCAGCCGGCGGGGGCGATGGTGGAGGCGCTGGCGCTGCCACAGCCCAGCGTCTCGAAGCATCTGAAAGTACTGCGCGAAGCCGGGCTGGTGCGGGCGCGCATCGACGGCCCGCGCCGCCTCTACAGTCTCGACCCGGCGCCGCTCGCCGAGTTGGACGCTTGGCTGTCTCCTTATCGCGCCTTCTGGGCTGACAAGCTCGACGCGCTCGGCGACCATCTGAACCGGAGCGATTGACATGGACGAACTCGGAACCTTCGGGCGAAGCGGCGACCAGACGACGCTTCGTTACGAACGGCGATATGCGCGCCCGATCGAGACGGTGTGGGCGGCGCTGACCACGCCCGAGCGTCTGGCCGACTGGCTGGGCCCGGCGTTGGTCGAGCCCTTCGTCGGTGGCCGCTTCCAGTTGTTCATCGACCGGGCCGATGACGCGCGAATGTTCGGGCGGGTGCTGAAATGGGAGCCGCCGCGCCTGCTCGAATACACCTGGAAAGTCGGCGGCGAGCGGGAGACCACGGTCCGCTGCGAACTGGAACCGGACGGCCCGAACGCGACGCGGTTGGTCTTCATCCACAGCGGAATGGCCTTCCCGTGGGTCGGGCTGGTGCTGCCGGGCTGGCACACCCACTTCGAGCGGCTGGCGAAAGCGCTCGACACCAGCAAGGCCCAACCTTTCTCGATGGATCGTTGGCGCGAGTTGCAGGCCCTGTATCTCGACCGCTACGGGCTCGAGGGGGTGATGCTCGATCCGCCGTCGGGGCATGGCGGGC
>JBIOEJ010000155.1:0-12446 GCA_044445965.1 Hyphomicrobiales bacterium | reverse complement strand
GCGACGCTATGGCCGTTGCAAGCCGATCGCGGGCGTCATCGAGAATTGTTGCGAGCGGGTTGCAGTCCTCCTTGGTGAGCGCCCGTGACGCCATGATGGCAGCTTGGACGCCATCTCTGGCTCGGGCGAGCTCGTCCATGATGTCGAGGAGGTCGGACGCGAGGTCGTCGGGCATGGCTCCGCCGGCCGCCGGAACGGTGTGTTTTGGCATGGGTTGCTCCTATGAGAGGCTGGTGTTAGTGTCATGCAGATTGCATGATCCGACCCCGCAAGTCAATACAATTTGGATGACCTACGCATGAGCATCATGACGGTCGGGCAACTCCGCGCCGCCCGCGGCCTCATAGGATGGTCGCAAGAGGAGCTGGCCGAAGCCGCTAAGGTCGGCAGAGCAACGATCGCCGATTTCGAGGCGGGAAAGCGCACCCCATATGCGCGCACTCTGGAAACGCTACGCGCCGCCCTCGAGGCCGCCGGCGTCGAGTTCACGAACGGCGGGGAACCGGGCGTGAAGCTGCGGAAGTGAATCCGAGCGCTTGACGGCGCGCCAGGGTTGCGGGACGCTGACCCGAACGCACAGGGGAGCGGAATGGGAAAGGGTCGCGCGCGGTGGACGATGCTGGCCCTCGCGGCTGTTGTGAGCGCCTGCGTAACCACTGAGCAGGCGGCTACCGCCCTTCGATCAAAGTGGGTCGGGCAATCCGCCGATGCATTCTTCCTGCGATACGGGGCGCCGGCCGGCGATTTCAAGCTCGCCAATGGCGACACGATCTATACTTGGACGGGCGGCCAAGCGACCTATACCCTGCCCGCGGTCGCCGACACGACCTTCGGGCCGGGCGGCACCGCGACGACAACAATTTCCGGGGGCGGTGATGTTCACATATCCTGCACGCTACAGATAACCACATCGGGGCCGGAGCGGACCATCAAGTCCATTTCGCCATCGCGCGACACCGGCGGCCCCTTCTCCCTCTCGCGTTGCGCCGATGTGTTCTCGTAACGCCCGCGCCGCCGGCAAGTAGCATGAGCGAGGAGGAGAGCGCTGCGGTCGGGCTCGGGATGGCAGGCTGGTCGCTCGCCTTCGCCCTTTTCATGGTCCTGCGAGGGAAGCGGATATTATCCGCAGCCGAGGCTAACGATCTGGTCGACCAGATTTTGC
Organism: Hyphomicrobiales bacterium; assembly: GCA_044445965.1. GTDB lineage: Bacteria > Pseudomonadota > Alphaproteobacteria > Rhizobiales > Beijerinckiaceae > GAS188. The sequence continues at coordinate 11,284 of JBIOEJ010000155.1, read as the reverse complement.
AGGGCCTGGAAGCGCACCCCGATTCGGCCGAGGTCCGAGGCGCCCGGAAGCTGTTCGAGGCGTTCGGGCGCGCCACCGGACCGAAGGGAACAACTTCCTAAGGTTTGCGGCAAGCCTCTTTGTGAGCGCGATCGCAGGGTCCATTCCCGCCTCCCTTTGACGCCCCCTCATAGCACGACGATTCGGGGCTCTCGACGCACCCGCGATCGGTGCGGCACGGCCCGCGCGACAATCCGTCGCTGTTCGCCTCAAACCGCGCGAAGTGTCGGGGCGGCCCTCTTTCCTGACGAGACGCTGACGAGAATTTTAGGTTCGTCACCAATACTAGCTAAGTCATTGATTTATTGGAGGCCTCGGAGGGAATCGAACCCCCGTACAAGGATTTGCAGTCCTCTGCGTAGCCACTCCGCCACGAGGCCGTCCGACGCCTATCGGCGCATCTCGTTAAAGGCTGCGCGTCGATAGGGCAACAACTCGTTGCAGTTGTGCCGACAGATCGATCTCGATTGCATTGACGTCATTCCCCGCGCTGCCGTCTCAGCTTCTCCCATTCCTCGAGCCTTGCCTTGATGCCGGCCTCGAGGCCCCGATCCGTCGGCCGGTAGAAGCTCTGGCGCTCCATCGTGTCGGGGAAGTAGTTCTGGCCGGAGAAGGCGTCGGGCGCGTCATGGTCATAGGCATAGCCCTCGCCATAGCCCTCCTGCTTCATCAGCTTGGTCGGTGCGTTGAGGATATGCTTGGGCGGAGGCGCCGAGCCGTTGGCCTTGGCGGCTCGCATCGCGGAAGCGTAGGCGATATAGGCTGCGTTCGATTTGGGCGCGCAGGCGAGGTAGATGACCGCGTTGGCGAGCGCCAGCTCGCCTTCCGGCGACCCCTGCTGCTCATAGGCTTCGGTCGCCGCCCGCGCATGCACCAGGGCGTGCGGGTCCGCAAGCCCGATATCCTCGACCGCCATGCGCACGATGCGGCGCGCCAGATAGCGCGGATCCTCGCCCCCGTCGAGCATGCGGCAGAACCAGTAGAGCGCGGCATCGGGATCCGAGCCGCGCACCGATTTGTGCAAGGCGCTGATCAGATTGTAATGGCCGTCGCGGTCCTTGTCGTAGACGGGCGCCCGGCGCTGCAGAATGTCCTGCAGCGTGTCGGCATCGAAACTCTCGCCGGGCTTGGCGGCGCGCCAGGCCTCCTCGGCCAAGGTCAAGGCGGCGCGCCCATCGCCGTCGGCCATGCGAACGAGGGAAGCGCGGGCGGCTTCGTCGAGCGGCAGCGCCCTCCCCTCATGCGCCTCGGCGCGTTCGAGCAGCTTCTCGATCGCATCGCCGTCGAGGGGCTTGAAGACGAGCACCCGGGCGCGCGACAGCAGCGCGGCATTGAGGGCGAAGGACGGGTTCTCGGTGGTCGCGCCGACGAGCGTGATGGTGCCGTCCTCCATCACCGGCAAGAAGGAATCTTGCTGGGCGCGGTTGAAGCGGTGGATCTCGTCGACGAACAGCAGCGTGCCTTTTCCCTGCATCACCCTCGCCCTTGCGGCGTCGAAGGCTTTCTTCAAATCGGCGACGCCGGAGAAGATGGCGGAGAGCTGCTGGAATTCGAGCTTCGTCTCGCCCGCGAGCAGCCGCGCGACGGTCGTTTTTCCGGTGCCGGGTGGCCCCCAGAAGATCAGCGAACCGAGCGATCCGGCCGCGATCAGGCGGGTGAGGACGCCATCCTTGCCGGTGAGATGCTCCTGACCGGCGATCTCGGCGAGCGAGATGGGCCGCAAGCGGTCCGCGAGCGGACGCGTGCCGCTCTTGTCGAGCCCGGCTGCGGCGAACAGATCGGTCACGCGATGAGGGACCCCTGGCGCTGGTAGATGTCGGGATTGCCGATCTCCATGAGGCGCTCCGGCTTGGCGAGCGGGCGAAAGCCGTAACGCGCATAGAGCGCCCCTGCGTCGGATGTGGCGAGCATGAAGCGCCTGAGCCCCTGCAGGCCGGGATGGGCGACAATCGCCTCCATCATCGCCTTCGAGATCCCGCGCCCGCGAAAGGCCGGAAAGACGAAGACGTCGCAGAGATAGGCGAAGGTCGCCTGGTCGCTGACGATCCGGGCAAACCCCGTCTGCTCGCCCGCAGGCGTGAAGGCACCGAAGCACAAGGAATGCCTGACCGAGCGATCGAAGACCGATCGCGGCAGGCCCTTGCACCAATAGGCCTCCCGGGACAGCCAGGCATGGACGCGATCGAGGTCGAAGCGCGACACGTCCGTCGAGATGACGATCTCGGGGGCTTGAGCCGGGCCATTCCGCGCCCACATCGCGGCTAACCCTCAAACACGGCGGCCACGAGCTGCCCGCCGCGGTTGATGGTGATCCTCCACAGCCTCGCCTTGTCGGCGAGCGCGCGCTGCGCATCGCGTGAAGTCCCGATCTTGACCCCGTTCACCTCGACGATGAGGTCGCCTTTTTGGAACCCGGCCTGGCCGGCATTCGAATTCGCGTCGACCTCGGCAATGACGACTCCGGTCGTCGGTGCGTCGAGCGACAATTCCTCGGCGACCGCAGGGGAAATATTTTCGATCGTTGCTCCGGCGAGCGGGTTCGCGCCGTCGATTTTCGCAAGCTCCCGCGGCGGTGTCTCGGGCGCCGCACGCAACTTGATCGGGAAAGTGAGGTTGGCCGAGCCGCGTCGAACCGCAAGGGTCGTGGTCGCGCCGAGACCGCGCGTCGCGAAGCGGAAGCCGAAGGCATCGGGATCCTCGATCGCCTGGGCGTCGACCGACAAGATCACGTCGCCGCGCTTGATTCCGGCTTCGGCGGCAGGACCGCCATCGACGAGGCTGACGACCAGGGCTCCGGTCGGGCGCTGAAGACCGAGACCCTCCGCGATGTCGGTCGTGACCACCTGCAGCTTCGCGCCGAGCCAGGGTCGCCGCACCGCCTTGGCGCCAGCTTTGGCGCTGTCGACCACGATCCGCACCATATTGACCGGTATGGCGAAGCCGATGCCGACCGAGCCGCCGGATCGCGAGTAGATCGCGGTGTTGATGCCTTCGAGGCGGCCGTCGAGATCAACGAGCGCACCTCCTGAGTTGCCGGGATTGATCGAGGCATCGGTCTGGATGAAGAACTGATAGTCGGAGGCGTCGATCTGGGTGCGGGCCAGCGCCGAGACGATGCCCTGGGTCACGGTCTGGCCGACCCCAAACGGATTGCCGAGCGCCAACACCAGATCGCCGACTTGCAGATTGTCGGCATCGCCGAACTCGAGCACCGGAAAGCGCTCGGACGCGCCCTTGATGCGCAACACCGCAAGATCGGAACGCGGGTCGCGCAACAGGATTTCGGCTCCGAATTCGCGTTTGTCGGCGAGCGCGACCTTCACCTCCGTCATGCCCTCGATGACATGATGGTTGGTGACCACGAGGCCGGAAGCATCGACGATCACGCCGGAGCCCAGCGATTTCTGCACCCGTTCCCGGCCCTGCCCGCCGAGATCGCGGCCGAAGAACTGTTGGAAGAACGGATCGTCGAACAACGGATTGCGGACGAGCTTCTCGGTGCGGGTAGCGTAGACATTGACGACTGCCGGGGCGACCTTCTGCACGATCGGCGCGTAGGACCATTGCACTGCCGCCCGCGAGGGCGGCACGGCGCGCTGCTGCGCCTGCGCCGTTCCCTGCCGCATGGGGATAGCGGTCAGCGCGACGAGGGCGGCGATCGCAAAGAGGGTCTGGCGCGCCATACGGGCCTCCGGAGCGGTTTCGTTCCGCCCGGCGTTTACACCAGGGCCGCCTCCGACGCATCCCCCGGGAACCGGAGCGATGCGGATGGGCCGTGCCGGTCGTGAGGGGAATATGGTGATTCGAGCTTCGAGCGATTCAATCGCGAGGCGTTGCCGCTCCAGGCGCGGCAAGCCGCGAGACGGATCAGTCTTTCTGTTGAGCCTGAGCGACCACCGCATGGGCGGCGAGCGCGGATCGGTGCGGGCCGGCATTGATCGTCTTGGCGAACACGCCGGTCGCGAAGCCGGCGACGAGAACAGCGACGGCAAGGCCGGCCACGATTTTCTCCGAGCGCGTCATCTTCGTATCCATGGCCTTGCTCCAGAGGAATCGGGCGAGCCGCATGCTCGTCATTCCTTGGTCGCTGCGGAGCTCGGATCGGTTCATCCTCCGCCGTCGAATGAAGGATAATCCCCACAAGCTTGCCCACGGATTAACGGCGCAGATGTACAGCGTTCATCTGGCGTGCATGCTCAACGAAGAGCTAAGTTCGGCGCCACTTGGCCAAGCTTCGCGTTAACCGGCAGGCAAGCTTGCGACGCCTAATCTCGCGGCGATCCCGCGGGCGGCCGAGGCGGTAACCCTGACATGGGGATCGATAAACCAAGGCGTTGCGATGGCCAAGGTCCAGCCGTCGGATGGAGGCACGCCGCGCATGAACGAGTCGGCGTTGCGAATCAGAGGCTTGCGCAAATCCTTCGGCCGCGCCGCCGTCGATGGGCTCGATCTGAGCATAGATGCAGGCGAGCTCTACGCCCTGCTCGGCCCGAACGGCGCGGGCAAGACCACCACGCTGCGCATGGTCGCGGGCCTGCTTCCCGCGGATGCCGGCTCGATCGAAATCTTCGGCATCGATGTCGCGACACGGCCGGTCGAAGCCAAACGCGTCACCGCCTGGCTCCCCGACGAGCCGATGCTCTATGACAAGCTCGATCCGCTCGAATATCTCGAATTCGTCGCGGGCCTATGGGCGATGCCGGCAGCGGAGGCGGAGCGCGGGGCTCGGGGTCTCCTCGAGCTGCTCGATCTTTGGCCGCATCGCCACGAGCGTTGCGAGAGTTTCTCGCGCGGCATGAAGCAAAAGCTCGCCCTTGCGGGGGCGCTCATCCACTCGCCGAAGCTGCTCATGCTCGACGAGCCCCTCACGGGCCTCGACGCGGCCGTCGCACGGCAAGTCAAGGATCTGCTCGCCGAACGCGTGCGGGCCGGGGCGGCGATCGTCCTCACGACGCACATCCTGGAAGTCGCCGAGCGGCTGGCCGACCGCATCGGCATCATCCATCAAGGCAAGCTGATCGCCGAAGGCACGCTGAGCGAGCTGCGCCGGCGCGCCGGGGACGCGCGTTCGACGCTCGAGGATGTGTTCCTCGAGCTGACCCGGCCGGTCGAGCAAGCCGCATGAGCTTCCCACCCGGATCGCTGGCCTGGCTCGTCGCGCATGATCTGAGACTGAGTTGGCGGCGCTTTCGCGGGATGTTCCGCAAGCTCAACCTGACCGCGACGCTCGGCCTCATCTTGACCGCGCAGCTCGTCTTCCACCTCATCGCCATGCCGGCAGCCGCTTGGTTCGGCAGGCTGGAGGCCGACGCCGATCAGACCGACTATCACGCTGCCCTCGCGGCCGGCGTTCTGCTGGTGCTGTCCTGGGTGACGGCGCAAGCGCTGACCGGCTCGACGCGGGCCCTGCATGCGCGCGGCGAGCTCGATATCGTGCTCGCTTCGCCGGTGGCGGCTCGCAATGTGGTCATGGCGCGCGCCCTGTCGATCGCAGCCGAGGCGATAACCTCGGTCGCGATCCTGGTGGCGCCCGTCATCGACATGAACGTCATCGCCGGTCGTTCCCATTGGCTCGCGGCCTATCCGGTGCTGGTCGGGGCCGGCCTTCTCGGCACGGCCATCGGGCTCAGCGTCGCCGTCGGCCTGTTCGCCGTCATGGGGCCGCGTCGGGCGCGGCTCGTCTCGCAGGTCGCGGCCGCCTTGATCGGCGGCGGTTTCGTGCTTGCCGTCCAAGTCGCGAACCTGCTGCCGCAATCCTGGCGCGACGAGATTCTCGCGGCGCTCGGCTCCGATAGCTGGGGCGACGCCTTCGAGCATGGTTCGTCTCTGTGGTTGCCGGTGCGCGCCGCTGCGGGCGATGCGCCTTCCCTCCTCGTCTGGGGCGCGCTCTCGATATGCGTCTTCGGGCTCGTCACCAGCGCCCTTGGAGACCGCTTCGCCAAGATCGCCATCGCATCGGCCGGCATGGCGGCCGGCCCGCTCGTCAAACGCCATCGGGCGCTCCGACCGTTTCACGGCGGAGCCGGCCGGGCGCTGCGGCGCAAGGAGCTGCTGCTGATCGCGCGCGACCCCTGGCTCATCTCGCAGATCTTCCTGCAGATCGTCTATGTGTTGCCGATCGCCGTCATCCTCCTGCATGGCGAGAGCACGGCGGGCTCCGTGACGCTCGCCGCGGGGCCGTCCATCGTGGTGATCGCGTCGCAATTATCCGGCGCCTTCGCCTGGCTCGCGATCTCGGGCGAGGACGCGCCCGACCTGTTGACCTCGGCCCCTTTGACGCGCGCCAGGATCGAACGCGGCAAGATCGAAGCCGTCGCGTTTCCCGTGGCCATGATCGTCGCGCTGCCGCTGATCTGGCTCGCGGTGCTGGCCCCCAGCGCGGCGGCCTTTGCCTTGGCGTTCGCGGCCGGCGCGGCCGTCGCCACCGCTTGCCTCAATCTGTGGCACCCGGCTCCCGGCCGACGCGGCGACATGATGCGCCGGCATCAGCAATCGCGGTTCATCGGCCTCATGGAGCATCTGATCTCGCTCTTCTTCGCGGTCGGTTGCGCGCTGGCGCTGATCGGCAGCCTGCTGGCCCTCATACCGGTCGGGCTCGCGCTCGGCGTGCTCTGGATCAACCGCAGGCGCAAGCCCGCCAGGCTTCAGATGCCGGCCTCCAAGATGGAGAAGCCCATCGCGATCGGCCTCAGCTTATCGGCGTTTTCAGGACTCGGCGTGCCGAAGGACGGCGCATGATCTCCTGATACCAACGCTCGACATACGGGCGGGCGATGCGCTCCAGCGGCAGATTGAACCAACGATGGATGGCGGGGCCGAGCGCGATGTCGCCGATCGTCAGCTGGTCGCCGGCGATGAAGCGGCGATCGGCAAGGCGGGCGTCCATGATCGCCACGCACTCTTCGGTCTTCTGCCGGGATGGTTCGACCGCGCTTGCGTCGCGTTGCTCGGGCGGAAAGCGCACGAGATGCACGAAGGCCGGCCCGATCGCAAATTGCAGCATGGTCGCCTGCCAATCCATCCAGCGATCCGCGTCGGCGCGTCGGTGCAGGTCCGTCGGCCATAGCGCGCCGGCCGAATGCTTCGCCGCGAGATAGCGCACGATGGCGTTGGATTCCCAGAGGACGAAGCCGTCATCCTCGATGACCGGAACGAGGCCGTTCGGGTTCTTGGCCCTATATTCCGGCGTATCGACGATGCCGAAGGCGAGGCCTGCATCGATCCGCTCGTGAGGAAGACCCAATTCCTCGACGCAGAACATCGCCTTTTGCACATTGATCGAATTGAGCCGGCCCCAAATCTTGAGTGGCACTCGCTTCCTCCCTCGCGGCAAATGGCCCGGGCCGAGCCCGGAGATATCGCAGGCCTAGCATGATCCGGAAAAGCTTGCCCTCGCGAAGGCGGGGGTGGGAACCGGTTTTCCGAAGAGATCATGCTCAAACAAACAGTCAGGCTACCATAGCGACCCCGTTTGAAGTCATCACGCTCTAAGCCCGAATACCGTCTCGGCAGCCCGGAAGCCTTGCAGCGCGAACTCTCCCAAGGGCATGAAGTCGCCCGGCAAATACCGTGCGAAGGCGTTGGAGCCGACGATCACGCGGCCAAGCTGGCTGGCGACCTTCTCCAGGCGGGCCGCCATGTTGACGGCAGGGCCGATGCAGGTGAAATCCAGCCGCCCTCCCCCACCGATATTGCCATAGAGCGCCTCGCCCACATGCAGGGCGAGGCCGAAGCGGACCGGTTCCTCGGAAACATCCGCGCCGGTTTCGCGCATGGCGAGGATTTTCGCCTGCGCCTCCCTCGCCGCCGCCAAGGCCCGCCCACAGACTTCGCCAGCCTGCGCCTCGCTGCCGATGCGGAAGATCGCCAGCAGGCCATCGCCCATGAATTTCAGGACCTCCCCGCCATGCGCCTCGATGGCCGGCACCTGGCAATCGAAGAAGCGGTTGAGGAGCGCGATCAGGGCTTGCGGCGCCATGCTGTCGGCGAGCGCGGTGAAGCCGCGCATGTCCGAGAGCCAGATCGCCGCATGGATGACCTCGGTGTCGCCGCGCCTGATTCTGCCCGCGAGAATGCGCTCGCCGGCCTCATGGCCGACATAGGCATCGAGCAGGTTGACGGCGGTGCGGCGCAAGGCCCTGATCTCGGCGACCCGCGCCAGCGGCGCGAGGACGGCGTCGAGCCCGGCGATCTGAGCATCGGTGAAGCCGCCCGCCTGACGCGTCGTCCAGGTCGCCGCATGGATCTGGCCGTCGGTGGAAACGAGCGGCGTCGCGTAATAATCCGTGACGCCCTCGGCGCGGAACTCCTCGAGGACCGCGAAGTCGATGGGGCAGTCGGGGTCCGCGAGACGGCGGCGGATCGCCTTTCCGGTCGCGTAGAGGCGAACCAGCGGGCTTTGCCGGAACTCCTGCGTCTCGGCACGTTCATAGGGCGCCTCGGCGACATCCGTCTTCTCGCCCGGCCGCCAGAGGAAGCGCCGCGCCATGACCTGGGGATGCAGGGTGCGCACGAACACGGCGGCCCGCGCCAACGGCATCCCGCAAGCGACCAGGCGCTCGCAGAGCTCCGTCATGACCTCTTCGGAGAGCGGCGCCGACCGCGCGCCATCGACGAGCCAGGCGACCACGGGCGCGGTATCGCAGCGAGGGGCTCTAGCGCGTCGCATGAGGGGGACCATGGGCAAGCCGACGTTCGGAATCGTTCTCCTCGAGCCGTCCCATTATGACGAACACGGCCATGTGATCCAATGGCGGCGCTCGGCACGCGGCGAACGCCGACCGCGGCGGGTGTCCTGGTGTGCCCGCTGTAAATACAGCCGGAATACAGCAAGAACGCGGTTTCCAATGCTCGACGCATAGGGCCGGCGATCTGGGTTCACCAGCCGCTGACCTGCCAGGTCAATGTTGCAGCGCACCTACTGTTAATAACAGATGAAATACAGTTCGAGCGGGCATTCTCGGGGGCTGGGCACCGCGTTCTATGTTGCGATGCAACATAAACTGGCGTGGTGGGGAGATAGACAGCCGCGCCCGCGCGGCGGCCACATGCCGATCCGCGAGCGATCCGATATTCAGCTTTCAAACAACGGCAACCAGAGTTGCGCAGCATTCCACCTCAACAATAGCGCTTGGGGTCTGAGAACACAAGGGGAACCACCGGTCTCGCCCGGTCTCGCCCCGGTCTCGCGGGGAACGAAACTCACGGGCTATTCACCGATGCGGTCCGACCGCGATCCGGCCCGATCATTCGGCGCGATCCGTTGAAGAATTTCCACCGCCCACTCTATCATGACCTACGTATCGATTCGCTATCGGCGGGGTATCGATGGACGCCACGGCAGCGCCTTTCAGGCGCTCACCTCCCGGTTTCACCCAAAGCCAATGGATGGAGTTCCAGGAGCGGGGGCTCCTCGTCATCGAGGATGCTTACGGCGACGACGAGCTGGAGGCTTGGCGCGAGGCGGTCTCGCGCCTGCAAAGCTCCCGCGAAATGCGTGCGGACGGCTTCTTCACGCTACGCAATTTCGTGGAGGCGGACGAGGCCTTCGCGAATCTGATCGACCATGCCGCCCATGTCGGGCTGGTCTACGACCTCTATGGCGAGATGCTGAAGCTGCAACTCAGCGAGCTCTTCGTGCGGTCCCCCGGCGGCGGCGCCCGTCCCGAGCGTTGGCACATCGATGGTCCACGCGCGCTGCCCTGCACCGTTTTCGCGCCAGGGGCACCAATGCAGGTGAAGGTCGGAATCTGGCTGACGGACGTGCTCCGTCCGAACATGGGCAATCTGGCTTTCGTGCCGGGCAGCCATCGGCAGCAATATTTCCCCGCCTACGATACCGATGAGCCTGCCCCGGGCGAAGAACAGCTCTTGGCTCGCCGCGGATCGCTGACCTTGATGGATACCGCGCTGTGGCATCGGACCGTGCCGAACGACAGCGCGGTGACCCGCATGAATCTTTATCTGGGCTATTCCCCCTCATGGCTGCCAACGTCCGACCGAAACACCTCGGACCCGGCCTGGCTGGCTGCCCTCAATCGAGAGCAGCGCATCATCATGCGGAGCTATGCCCAGGCTCTTCATTACGCCAAGCCGCCGCCGGAGGACTATCCGTTGTTCCTGGATCGCGACACAGGCGCAGATCGAGAACCGGACCGATACCGCGATCACGTGCGGCTCTTGCATAGGAAACGAACGACGGCTTGGGAGCGGTTCCGAATGGCGGCCATTCTGCAAGGCGATTCGTCGCGGAAATCTTGATTTCCGCATCGTGACGCGCAAGCTCGGCTCATGCGAGTCGCCGGTTTTCAGCGCTTTCCGATCTTCGACGATCCGGCAAGAGTCGGCGAAAGCCTGCTGCACGATCTCACCTGGGCCGACCTGCAAGGTGTTGATCTCGCCGTCTTCCCGGAGAGCTACCTTCAGGGGCATTCGTACAATCGGCCCCTGATCGAACGGCGCGCCGCATCTCTCGACAGCCCGGCCATCCGAGAGTTGCTCGAGGGTCTCTCCGGCATAAGGGCGACTGCCATCCTCGGCCTGTTCGAGCGCCGGGGGGACCTGATCTTCAACAGCGCCATGGTGATCGAGAGCGGTCGCCTGGCGGGCATTTATGCCAAAGCTTTTCCAATCGAGGATGGATGTTCTCCCGGAACCGAATATCCCGTCTGGAACAACGGCAAATGGAGGTTTGGAATCAACATCTGCAATGACATGAATTACCCGCAAGCGGCCGAGCAGCTGACGAGGCAGGGCGCTAACCTGATATGCGCCCCGAACAACAACGTGCTTCGCCCCAGGAAGGCGGAGATATGGCGTGTGCGCTCCGTGGAAAACCTACAGGCCTGTGCCCGGCGGACGGGGTGCTGGGTCGTGTCCGCCGACGTCGCAGGGCAAGGCGATGACGGCTGGTTCAGCTACGGCTGCACGGTCATCGTCCGCCCAGACGGCATGGTCGTCAGCCGAGCTGCCGAGCTGGCCGAGGACGTCGCGGTTTTCGATCTGCCGTAAGCGGGATACGTCGTTGCAAGGGTCTTGATTTCTGAACGAGGCGCAAAAGGCGGAGAGCGGGCCCGCGACTTGTCGACATCCACATGGGGTCATCCCGTGTCTGCACCGCACCACTGCGTGCTGCATCGCGTCCGGGACGACCGCGATGGTTTTTTCCCTATCCCCTTGCCGCTGCGCCGGCCCTGCGCGGCGGTCGCGCCGCAGCCTTGGGAGCCTCGTCCGCCCTATTCCCGGT
>JBIOEJ010000154.1:0-12467 GCA_044445965.1 Hyphomicrobiales bacterium | reverse complement strand
GTCAATGGCCGGGCCTATGAGATCGTGGATCACAGCTTCGACGTGGTGGTGGTGGGCGCCGGCGGGTCGGGCCTGCGCGCGGCGGTCGGCTGCGCCAAGGCGGGTCTTCGCGCCGCCTGCGTGACAAAGGTGTTTCCAACGCGCTCGCACACGGTCGCGGCGCAGGGCGGCATCTCCGCGGCGCTCGGCAATATGCACGAGGATGACTGGCGTTGGCACATGTACGACACCGTCAAGGGGTCGGATTGGCTCGGCGACCAGGACGCCATCGAATATCTGGTGCGCAATGCCTCGGCCGCCGTCTACGAGCTCGAGCATTGGGGCGTGCCCTTCTCGCGCACCGAGGACGGCAGGATCTTCCAGCGGCCCTTCGGCGGGATGACCAAGGATTTCGGCCATGGCGGCCCGGCGCTGCGCACTTGCGCCGCCGCGGACCGCACCGGCCATGCCATGTTGCACACGCTGTACGGCAAGGCCGTGAAGGAGCGCAGCCAATTCTTCATCGAGTATTTCGCCATCGACCTGATCATGGATCAGGAAGGGCGCTGCCGCGGCGTCGTGGCGCTGAAGCTCGATGACGGCACCTTGCACCGATTCCGCGCCAAGATGACGATCCTGGCGACCGGCGGCTATGGCCGCATCTATTACAGCTGTACCGGCGCCCATACCCAGACGGGCGACGGCAGCGCGATGGCGTTGCGTGCCGGCGTGCCGCTGCAGGACATGGAGTTCGTGCAGTTCCACCCGACCGGCATCTATGGCGCCGGCTGCCTGATCACCGAGGGCGCGCGCGGCGAGGGCGGCTACCTGACGAATTCCGAGGGCGAGCGCTTCATGGAGCGCTACGCGCCATCCGCCAAGGACCTCGCCTCGCGCGACGTCGTCTCGCGCTCGATGACGATCGAGATCCGCGAGGGGCGCGGCGTCGGCCCCAAGAAGGACCATATCTACCTGCATCTCGACCATCTCGACCCGAAGATCCTGCATGAACGCCTGCCCGGGATTTCCGAGAGCTCCAAGATCTTCGCCGGCGTCGATGTCAGGAAGGAGCCGATCCCAGTGCTGCCGACCGCCCACTACAACATGGGCGGCATCCCGACCTCGTACCATGCCGAGGTGCTCACCAAGAAGGGCGAGGACAGCGATGCCGTGGTGCCTGGCCTCATGGCGATCGGAGAGGCCGCTTGCGTCTCGGTGCATGGGGCCAACCGCTTGGGCTCGAACTCCCTCATCGACCTCGTGGTCTTCGGCCGCGCCGCCGGACTGCGCTGCGCCGAGCTGATCCACGCCGGCGAATCCCAGCCCGAATTGCCGGCCAATGCCGGCGAGCTCGCGCTTTCGCGCCTCGACCGGTTCCGCCACGCCAAAGGCGGCACGCCGACCGCGGAGCTGCGCGTCAAGATGCAGCGCGTCATGCAGTCGAACTGCGTGGTGTTCCGGACCGGCGAGGTGCTGCGGGAGGGGCATAAGCTCATCCACGATGCGTGGAAGGGCATCGACGATGTCGCCGTCGCCGACCGCTCGCTGATCTGGAACTCAGACCTCGTCGAGACGCTCGAGCTCGACAATCTGATGGCGCAAGCCGTGGTCACCATGGATTCGGCGCTGAACCGCACCGAAAGCCGCGGCGCCCATGCGCGCGAGGATTTCCCGGATCGCGACGACAAGAACTGGATGAAGCACACGCTCTCCTGGATCGACAACGACAAGCGCGAGGTGAGGATCGACTACCGCCCGGTGCACAGCTTCACCATGTCGAACGACATCGCCTATATCGAACCGAAGGCCAGGGTGTATTGACGCGGGGGCGTCGAAAAGAAGTGATCGAGGGTGTATTGGACGGGTGTATGAGCGAGCGAACGCGCTGCACGGGACCGAACGATGGCCGAAGGGCCGGATAGTCTGACATTGGGCATGTTGCACCAAGTCGACGGCAAGGTCGACACGCTCTTGGACTGCGTGCACGATCTCACTGCGCGCGTGGGTTCGCTCGAAGATCAGATGGTCGGGATGCGTAGCGATTTGGTCGAGCTCAGGCATGGCATGGACAAGTTCGACCAATGCCTACAACGGATTGAGCGCAGGCTCGACCTCTATGATCCGGACGCACGTGCTCAGAGGCCGGTCTTATGAACGACCTTCGCCGCATCACCCGCGATCCGGGCGTCATGGGCGGCAAGCCTTGCATCCGCGGTATGCGCGTGACCGTTGGCATGATCGTTGGGCAGATCGGCGCTGGCCTCAGCATCGAGCAGCTACTGAGCGACTATCCCTATCTCGATAGGGAGGATGTCCTGGAGGCGATGCGTTATGCGGCCTGGTTGGCGCAAGGCCGGGAGATTGATCTGGCTGCGGCGAAATGATCTTGTGATCGATATGAACCTCTCTCCAAATTGGCGGGGCTATTTGAACGCGGAGGGCCATGATGCCATTCAGTTGCGTTCCGAGATCTTGAGGTCCGAGCAGATCGGCAGAGCTGTTCTCAGCGCCCTCGATACCGCTAGGTCGGAGCTGGAAATCGGCGCTCTGGTGAGCGTCGATTCGATGCGCTCCCGCCTGCGCATACTCCCCCTCGCACCGCGCTCGTAGCCGGACGGAACCATGGCCCAATTCACGCTGCCCAAGAACTCCAAGGTCACGCAAGGCAAGACCTGGCCGCGCCTTGAGGGCGCCAAGAACGTGACCGAGTTCCGCGTCTACCGCTATGATCCCGATAGCGACGCCAATCCGCGCCTCGACACCTATTTCGTCGACCGCGACGATTGCGGGCCGATGATCCTCGACGGGCTCATCTGGATCAAATCCAAGATCGATCCGACGCTGACCTTTCGCCGCTCCTGCCGGGAAGGGGTTTGCGGCTCCTGCGCCATGAATGTCGACGGCGGCAACACGCTCGCCTGCACCAGGGGGATGGACGAGGTCGCCCATCCGATCAAGGTCCATCCGCTGCCGCATCAGGCGGTCGTCAAGGATCTGGTGCCGGACCTCACCACCTTCTATGCGCAGCACGCCTCGATCGAGCCCTGGCTGCATACCGAAACGCGCGAGCCCGAGAAGGAATGGCGCCAGTCGGAAGAAGACCGCGGCAAGCTTGACGGCCTCTACGAGTGCATCCTCTGCGCCTGCTGCTCCACGGCCTGCCCGAGCTATTGGTGGAACGGGGAACGCTATCTCGGCCCCGCCGCGCTGCTCCAGGCCTATCGCTGGCTGATCGATTCGCGCGACGAGGCGACCGGCGAGCGGCTCGATTATCTCGAGGATCCGTTCCGCCTCTATCGCTGCCATACCATCATGAACTGCGCCCAGACCTGCCCCAAAGGCCTCAATCCGGCGAAGGCCATCGCCGAGATCAAGAAGATGATGGTCGAGAGGCAGGTGTAGCGCACGATGCGCGCGAGGATCAGGCGCGTCGCGTCTCCCGCCACACCCTGACGAAGGTCGCGATGATGCGCGTGCCGGCCCTGAGCGTGCCGCGCAGGCTGCCCGCGACCTTCGAGGCCCCGCCCTCGCGCAAGCCGTAATCCACCGGCAGCTCGATGACGCGTAGGCCCGCCGCCGCGGCGCGCATCTGCATCTCGATGTTCCAGCCATAGGTCATCTCGCGCATGCCGAGCGCTTTCAGGCTCGCGCGGCGTATGGCGCGGAAGGCGCACATATCGGTGTAGCGCACGCCGTGGACGAGGCGCATCGCGTGGCCGAGCGCGAGGCCGGCGGCGATCTGGTGGAACGATAGGCTGCCGCTCTGTCGCACGCCGCGCAAGCGCGAGCCGATGACGAAATCGGCCTCGCCAGCGGCGATCGGGGCGGTGAGGCGGGCGATCAGCTCCGGCTTGTCGGCCCCGTCGCCGTCCATGAACACGACGATGTCGCACTGCTCGCCGGCGGCGAGCACCCCTTGCCAGCAGGCGCGCCCATAGCCGCGCCCGGCATCGATCACGGTCGCACCCATGGCGCGCGCCCGCTCGGCCGTGCGGTCCGTGCTGCCGCCATCGGCCACGATGATCTCGTCGACGACGCCTTGCGGCACGCGCGCCAGAAGCCGCCCGATCGCCTCCTCCTCGTTCAAGGTCGGGATGACGAGCGCGACGCGACTCTTCACCTCTCCCCTTGCGGGTGAGGGGTCGGTACCGGGCTGGAGGAACTCCTCACCCGGAGCCTTCGCTTCGCTCAGGCTCCGACCTCTCCCGCAAGGGGAGAGGTGAGGCGCGCCACTGTTCACGGGCTCGCTCACGGTCGAGTCACAAGCTCCAGCGCAGGCCGCAATTGGCGCAAGCCCGAGGCGGCTTGTCGCTCAGCAGCTTCTCTCGGAACGCGCGATAGGCCGGGCCGTTCCAGATCTCCGGCAGGGACTGTTTCGTCGCATCGCCCAAGGTGAAGCTGTCATACCCATGCATCGAGAAGGGCGCGATGCAGCAGGGGAGGGCCCGGCCATGCGCGGTGAAATACATCAACGACCAAGGCCTGCGGCACATCGACCAGGGCTTGCCGTTCACGTCGCGGGTGAGGCTTTCCTCGGGCTCCGCGGCGCCTGAGGCGTCGAAAAACACGCCGAGCTCGCGCGCCAACGCCTTGGCGCGCTCGAGATGGGCGCGCTCGGCGGCGTCGATGCTTTCGAACAGCGACGACGACGGCTGCGCCATCCCCTGACCTTCGGGGAAGAACACGAGGCGCTGCAAATGCACCTCCTTGACGCCGATGTCATGGGCGATCTGCACGAAGGCCGGGAGCTGCTCGATCGTCTCCTTCAGGCCGGTGAGCCAGAGCGAGACACGCGGGTGCTCGACGCCCATCTCCTGCTTCAAGGAGAGGAAGCCCCTCAGGTTGCGCACGATGGCATCGAACATGTCGCGGCCGCGGATCTTGGCGTAGGCGCCGGCTTCGGCCGCGTCGAGCGAGACGCGCAATTCGTCGAGCCCCGCCCCGATCAATTCGCGGCTCTTCCTCACCTTGAGCAGCGTGCCGTTGGTGTTGAACAGCACGTAGACGCCGCGTGCCTTCAGATGAGCCACCATGCGCGGCAGCTCCTTCACCATCATCGGCTCGCCGACGCCATGCAGCACGACGCGCCTTACGCTCGGGACTTGATCGACGATGGCGGTGAACATGTCGAAGGACATATCCTTTTCCGGCTCGAGCTCCTCATAGGTGCGTGGGCAGGTGGTGCAAGGCAGATTGCAGCGATTGGTGACCTCCAGATAGAGGCAGACGGGCTCCCGGTTGGCACGTTCCCCGCGCTCCTCGGCGATTTCCTCGAAGTAGCGGCGACTGACGGCGTCGTCGATGCGAGGCGGTGCGGTCACGAGATCGATCCTTCTTGCAGGCGCGGCAGGAGGAGATAGCGTTGCTCGAGAAGAAGCATGGCGAGAAACGGCCCGTAGATGATGAGGCCGGCATTCAGGGTGAGCGGCCAATCCGCCACATAGAGATAGAACGCGGCGACCGTGAGATAGATCAGCGAAGGTCTCGGCCGAAAGCAGATGAACGGCACGAGCCAGGCGAAGTACCAGGCGTAATGCGGCGAGACGAGCGCCATGGCGGCGGTCGCGAGCGAGGCCGCGAGCGCCGGCGGCGCATCCCCATCGCGGGCGAGCGCCCTCGCCGCCAGCGAGCCGAGTACGGCAAGGACGAGCACCGCATAGCCGATGGTCGCCGCCGAGGCGCCGAGCCCCAGACGATGCAGGAGAGAGAGAGGGAACGGCCCGTCTCCGGTGGATAACCGCTCGTCGGACAGATATCCGCCGAGAAAGCCGAAAACCTTCCAGCCGACTCCGAGATAAGGCAGATAGAGCAGGGCGGCGACGCAGGCGAAGGCCGCCGGCATCTTCCAATCCCAACGCCGATAGATCGCCGGCGCGATGACGAGCGGAAGGAACTTCGCGAGCGTCGCCGCCGCGAGCAGCGCGCCCGCGAGGCCGCGCCGTCCTGCGGTGGCAGCGAGCAGCGCCAACAGCGCCATCGCCATCATCGCCGCATCGACATGGGCGCCGCAGGCGAACTCCCACACCGGAAGCGGATGCCAGAGATAGAGTGCGAGCCGCCGCGTCGGCAGTCGCAGGCGCCTCAGGAGCGTCGCCAGCACGGCAATTGCGGCGACCTCGAAGCCGAGCATGCCGAGCCGCATGACGGCGACGCTCTCCCCGAGCCGCGTGACGGCGAAGAACACCATCTGCGCGAAGGGCGGATAGATGGTCGGCGCGTAATCTACGCGGTTGATGTGCGAGTAGATCGCCTCGTCACGAAGCGCGGCGAGGGCGGGATCGGCCGGCACATAACGAAAGGGATTGATGCCGGCGGCCTGAACCCGACCGTCCCAGATATAGCGGTAAAGATCGGTCGAGAGGAAGTTCGGCGGCGTCGCGAAGGCGATCACCCGCAGCATCGCCGCGACACCGAGGATGATGGCGAGGAGCGCTGCGTCGCTCGCGCCACGCGGCCCATCTTGGATCAACATCCAGGCTGCGAGCCCATAGACGCAGCCCTGCGCCAGGACGACGGGGATGAACAGGCCGAAGGAATCGATCCACTGCGCATGCCAGGCGACCAGCGACAGCGCGATCAGCGCTGCGCCGCACGCGGCCACGGCGGCAAACGGCCTTGCCGACCGGAATGCTTCGACGGCGTTCACGCGGCGTCGACCTCGACGGTCGCCGTCAAGCCGAGGCGCCGGCCGAGATCGCCGGCTTGCATAAGCTCTCGCAAATGCGCGCACGTATTGGGAGCGGCGAAAGGCTCGGCCTCGTCCGGTCTGCCGCGCGACCATGGCGGGCGCTCCACGAAGCGCCGCAGCGAGACGGCATCGTCGATGTCGCTCCATGAGGGCAAGGTCACGAGCTCGAGGTCGAGCTCGGCGGCGCGTGCCAGCGATTGGGCGAAGACACGCTCGGTGCTCCAGTCGATGTCCTCGAACAGGCGTCGATTGGGCCTGGAAACGCCGAGGATGTAGTAGCCGCCATCATCCGCCGGGCCGATGACGATGCGATCACGCCCTCCGGCGAGCGCTCGCGCGGCCCGGACAAGATACTCCGTCGGCAGGTCGGGCGTGTCGGCGTTGAGCACGCAAGCCGAAGCGCAGCCGGCCGCGAGCATGCCTTCGATGCCGGCATGGAGACAGTCGCCGAAATCCGGGAATACCGCTGGGATCAGGCTTGGCGGCTCTTCCGCCAGATGTTCGAAGAAGGGCTCTTCGCCTATGGGGCCATAGGCCGCGAAGGCGCGGATCGGGGCGCGGCGCGCAGCCTCCGCGATATTGGCGAAGGCGTCCTCGAGGAAGACGGTGTTGAGGCAAGCCGCCTCCTCGAAGGTGAGCGGCGGCACGAGGCGTGTCTTGGTCCTCCCGGCGCGGGAGGCCTTGGCCATGACGGCGATGCCGCAGGGCGCGCTCATATCCCGCTGAACCAGTTATAGTCCCGGTCTTCCCAATAGCCGCCGGGATAGTCGTTCGTGACCTCGATCGAAGTGATCCATTTCGGCATCTTGAACCCGAGCTTCGTCGCGACCCGGAGCCGCAGCGGGAAACCGTAGGGAACCCCGATCGGCTGATCTGCATAGTCGGTCGCGAGCTGCGTCTGCGGGTGCAAAGCGCTCGCCATGTCGATCGATCCCAAATAGTCGTCGGCGCATTCGAAAGCGACGTATTTGGCGGAAAGATCCGCCTCGACCGTCTCGAGAAAGCGCCGCAGGCTGACACCGCTCCACTTGCCGATATAGTCCCAGCCCTCGACGCACACATGCCGGGTGATCTGCGATACCTTGGGCATGGCGTTGATGCGGTCGAGCGTCCAGGGCCGCTTGTCGTTGACGAGCCCGCCGACCTCGAGCTTCCAGGTTGCCATGTCGATCGCCTTCACCTCGTCGATGCCGTAGAAGGCGTTGAAGCGCGGCGGCTTCAGGACCTCGGCTTCCGTGAATGTCGGTGCGAGCTTGTTCGGGTCGAACAGCCAGGCCTGCACGCGGTCGTTCCAGCGTGAAAACCCTTTCAGCACGGCCTGCACGCCGTCCTTGTTCGAGATGTCGCAGCCGGTAAGCAGGGTGAGCGCGCCGAGGCTCAGGCCCTGGCGCAGGAAGAGGCGCCGCTCCAGGTTCTCGACGAGCCGCTTGTTCTCGGCGAGCGGGGATTGGTCGATGCCGCCCTTCGGGCGGAAGAGGGAGCGCGAGAGGACAGGCTTCGTCATCGTCTCACTCCGCGGGTTTGAGGAAAGGATGAGCGGGCTTGCGGACGCGCCCGGTGATCATGGCGGCCAAGGTCTGCGGCACCAGCACGGCGAGCGCCACATGCACGACGACGAACAGGACGATCGCGGCCATGCAGAGGAAATGCACCAGGCGCGCGCCTTGGAAGCTCTGGAACAAGGTGATCAGGACCTGGAGCTGAACCGGCTTCCACAGCGACAGGCCGGAAATCGCAGCGAGGATCATCGCCGCTATGACACCGAGATAGAGGAGCTTCTGCACCGCGTTGTAGACGCTCAGATCCGCATGGGAGAGCTTGAGGCGCAACGTATCGGCGATCGTCGACACCACCTCGCGCGGGCTGATCGGCAGCATCTTGCGCAGCAAGCGCCCGGAAAGCAGGCCGTAGCCGAGATAGACGAGACCGTTGACGAGGAAGAGCCACATGCCTGCGAGGTGCCACAGCAAGGCGTTGGAGAAGCCGACATCGCTGTTGCGCGCATAGGTGAGGTCGGGGTCGCCGCCGAGCGTCAGGGCGAGCGGGAATTCGAGCCAGGAGAAGATCGGCACGTTGTTGTAGATGCGCCAGCCCGAACCGACCATGATGAGGATGGCGATCGCGTTGAGCCAGTGCGTCACGCGCACGATGGCCGGATGGACCAAGACCATGGCGGCTCGGGCGGGGGTCTCGGTGGTCATGGCTACCTCCGGTCTTTGCAGCGCATTCTTGAGGACGGCGGGCGGGCCTCATTATGGCAAGGCGACGCATTCGGGCGTCACGCCTGTGTGATCATGCGCACATCTTCGTGAATGCTCAACCTGCGGTCCGGCGATGTGGCAAGAGGTCCCGAACAGGCCGAATGGAGGCCCCTTGGAGGGTTTTGGCCTTGACCCGCGATGGCGGTCGCGTGTTTAACGCCACGCTTCGCTCTTTCAGGATTTCATCCATGCTCGCCGCCGCGTCCCGCCCTCAGCCTCGCCCAGGCGTGCTCGACATCGAGGCCTATGTGCCCGGCAAGAGCGCGGCGCCGGGCGTCGACAAGGTCTACAAGCTGTCCTCGAACGAAACGCCGCTCGGCCCTTCGCCGAAGGCAGTCGAGGCATTCCAGGCGTCCGCGCAAGGGCTCGAGTTCTATCCGGATGGCTTGTCGACCAGGCTGCGCGAGGCGATCGCGGCGAAATACGGCCTCGATGCCGACCATATCTTGTGCGGTACCGGCTCGGACGAGCTGCTTTCGCTGCTCGCCCACGCTTATGTCGGTCCCGGCGACGAAGGGGTGATGAGCCAATACGGCTTCCTGGTCTATCCGATCGCCATCCGTGCGGCGGGCGGCAAACCCGTCATCGCCAAGGAGCGTGACTATCGGACGGATGTCGACGCGATGCTGCAAGCCGTCACGCCGCGCACCAAGATCGTCTTTCTGGCCAACCCGAACAATCCGACCGGCACCTACATCCCCTATAGCGAGGTGAAGCGTCTGCATGCGGGGCTGCCGCCGCATGTGCTGTTGGTGCTCGATGCGGCCTATGCCGAGTATGTGCGCCGCAACGACTACGCCTCGGGGCTCGAGCTCGTCTCGACGAACGAGAACGTGGTCATGACCCGCACCTTCTCGAAAATCTACGGCCTCGCCAATCTGCGCATCGGCTGGCTCTACGGCCCGGCCCATGTGGTCGACGCCCTCAATCGCATCCGCAGCGCCTTCAACGTCAACGGTGCGGCGCTGGCGGCGGGGGCGGCGGCGCTCACCGATGACGCCCATGTGGCGGCGGCGCTCGCCCATAACGATCGGTGGTTGCCCTGGCTCGCCGCGGAGCTCGGCGCGCTCGGGCTCGAGGTCACGCCGAGCGTCGGCAATTTCCTGCTCGTCCACTTTCCCACGCAAGCCGGCAAGACGGCGAAGGAAGCCGACGCTTTCCTGACCGCGCATGGGCTGATCCTGCGGGCCATGGCGGCCTATGGCCTGCCGAACGCGCTTCGTCTCACCGTCGGTCCGGAGGAGGCAAACCGCAAGGTGGTGGCCACTCTCAAGGAGTTCCTCGGATCGGCAGTGTCGGCCCGTGGCTGAGCATCTTCCCTCGCCGGCCATGGAGCCGCAATTCGGCAAGCTCGCGATCATCGGCATCGGTCTCATCGGCTCCTCGATCGCCCAGGCGGCGCGGCGATTCGCGCTGGCGCGCCGCGTGGCCCTCTTCGATATTTCCCGAGAGGTGCGAGACGAAGCGGCGATGCTGGGCCTCGGGGACGAGATCTCCAAGGATTTCGCCGAGGTCGTGCGCGATGCCGATGCGGTGATCGTGTGCGTGCCGGTCGGCGCCTGCGGCGCGGTCGCGGCCGAGATCGGTCCCCATCTCAAGGACGGAGCGATCATCTCCGATGTCGGCTCGGTCAAGGGGGCCGTCATCAAGGCGATGCAGGCGCATCTGCCGGCGCATGCCAGGCTCGTCCCGGCGCATCCGGTCGCGGGCACCGAGAATTCGGGGCCGTCTTCCGGTTTCGCATCGCTGTTCGTCAATCGCTGGTGCATCCTGACGCCGCCCAACGGCACGGATGCGCGAGCGGTCGCGCGCATTCGCGACCTGTGGGAGGGCATGGGCGCGAATGTCGAGGTCATGTCGGCGGATCACCACGATCTCGTGCTCGCGGTGACGAGCCATCTGCCGCATCTCATCGCCTACAACATCGTCGGCACCGCGGATGATCTCGAATCCGTGACCCAATCCGAGGTCATCAAATTCTCCGCCGGCGGCTTTCGAGATTTCACGCGCATCGCAGCCTCCGACCCGACCATGTGGCGCGACGTGTTCCTGCACAACAAGGAGGCCGTCCTCGAGGTGCTGGCCCGCTTCAACGAAGATTTGTCGGCGCTGGCGCGCGCCATCCGATGGGGCGAAGGCGACAAGTTGTTCGAATTATTCACCCGCACCCGCGCCATAAGGCGAGGGATCGTCAGCCAGGGACAGGAGACGGCGGAACCCGATTTCGGCCGGCGCAAAGCGTGACCCGAAAGAGCTGCGGGTTCTTGGATAAGGTTCACGCGTAAAATACAAAGACAGGACGCAGCACCGATTCGATCGAAAGCGATACGGCCTCGCATGCAAAGCGTCGTGAGAACCGCTCTCGTGGACACGCCCGGCAACCCGGTGCCGGACGCATCGCGTTGCGTTGCGGTGACGACCAAGGACGGGATCGTATTGCGCTTCGCGCACTGGCCGGCGATCTCCGGCGCAATCCGCGGCACGGTTCTCCTGTTGCAGGGACGCGCCGAGTTCATCGAGAAATATTTCGAGACGGTCGGCCATTTCCGTCATCGCGGCTTCGACGTGGCGAGCTTCGATTGGCGCGGGCAGGGCGGGTCGCAGCGCCTGGTCCGGAACCCGCGCAAGGGCCATGTACGGCGCTTCTCCGATTACCATCTCGACCTCGACGCGGCGTTCGCCGAGATGGCGGAGCAGCCCCGGCCGAAGCCTTGGTTCATCGTCGCCCATTCCATGGGAGCCGCCATCCTGCTCGCGCGGCTAGGCCTTGGCCCGACCCCTGCGGCGCGCGCGGCGCTCTCATCGCCCATGATCTCCTTGTCCGCGCAGATCGCGCCGCGCTATGCGGGCGCGGTCGCCACCACGCTGTCGGGGCTCGGTGGCGGGCGCATGTTCGTTCCCGGCGGCGGATCAGGCTCGATCTCGGCCAAACCATTCGAGGGCAACCGCTTATCGACGGATTTCCGCCGTTATCAGCGCAATGCGGCGGTCTTGGCCGCAGCGCCCGACCTCGCAATCGGCGATCCGACCGTCGACTGGCTCGCCTCGGCCTGCCGGACGATGCGGGCGCTCTCCGACCCGCATTTTCCGCGCAAGATCGGCACGCCCCTTCTCATTCTGGCGAGTGGGGCGGATCGGGTCGTCTCGACGGCGGCGACCGAGCGCTTCGCCTCGCGCCTGAAGACCGGCGAGGCGATCATCATCAAGGGCGCTCGCCACGAATTGCTGATGGAAAGCGATATCTGCCGCAATCAGGCGCTCGCCGCGATCGACGCCTTTATTCCGGGCGGCGACCGGTTCCAGCGCGGCCGACCGACAGAGGCGTTCTCGGCAGGGTCTGACTGAACGAGCCGATACGGCCCGAAATGGCTCCGGCGCCCGCGGAGAAGCCCGCGGCCACGTCGTCTTGCTTCACGAATTGAGGATAGCCAGAGCTTCCTCATGCACGCGCTTGTCGCTTGCCGCGATAATGCTGCCGCCATCGGAGGCGTTACCTCCGCTCCACGAGGTGACCAGCCCCCCTGCGCCCTCGACGATCG
>JBIOEJ010000153.1:0-12675 GCA_044445965.1 Hyphomicrobiales bacterium | reverse complement strand
TTGGAAAGGCCGACGAAGCGCGACGGGCGGCTCGCCTTGGGCGTCGAGTAGAAGCTGTCGATCAAAGTCGAGATGATCGGGATATGCGTGAAGGTCGCGAGCAGCACGATCGAAGGCAGGAGCAGGAGCCAGGCCTCGACGCTGTGGCGCGACAGGAAGCTCCAGCGCTTCGCCCCAGCTTCGCCCGCAAGGCGCGCCGGCGACCGCCCCTCCGATCCCGGAAGGGCGGGTGGCACGATGACGTCGCGCAGCGCCGGCTGGTCGACCATCGGGTCGGCGCCTTCGTCTATCTCAAGCGTAGTCCTTCAGGATGCGGTCGGCCTCGCGCTGCGCATCCTTCATGGCGGCTTCCGGCGTCTTGCCGCCGGTCAGCGCGGCCTGCAGATTGTCGTTGAAGACCTTCATGACGCGCTGGCCGTCATGCACGGTGATCTCCGGCCCCGCATATTGCAGCTGGTCGCGCGCCACGGCGGCCTGCGGGAAATCGGCGATGTATTTCTTCATG
Organism: Hyphomicrobiales bacterium; assembly: GCA_044445965.1. Classification (GTDB taxonomy): domain Bacteria; phylum Pseudomonadota; class Alphaproteobacteria; order Rhizobiales; family Beijerinckiaceae; genus GAS188. The sequence continues at coordinate 12,170 of JBIOEJ010000153.1, read as the reverse complement.
ACATCCGTCGCGTAGGCGGCCGCCGAGGTCGCGACATAGCCGGTCGCGATCGACCAGGCGGCGGCGCGCTCGGGCTGCGTCATGAACTTCACGAACTTGAAGGCCATCGCCTGCTTCTCGGGCGAGATGCCCTTGAAGATGTAGAAATTGCCGCCGCCGGTCGGTGCGCCATACTGGGTCTTCTTGGGCAGCATGGCGACCCCGAACGGGAAGCTGGCGTTGCCCTTGATGTTGGTGAGGTTGCCGGTCGTCTGCCAGATCATGGCGAGCTTCCCCTCCATGAAGTCGCGCGGCGCCGTCCCCCAGGAGGTGAGGCCAGGCGGCTGCACGCCATGCACCTTCGACAGGTCGAGATAGAATTGCAGCGCCGCGATCACCCGCGGGTCGTCGAACACCGTCTTGTTGCCGTCGGCATTCATCAGGCGCACGCCGCTACCGGCGGTCAGCCCCGAGAACAGCCAGGAGGTGTTGCCGTCGGAGGGGATCTCGAGCCCCCATCGGGTGACATTGCCGCTCGCATCCTTCTTCGTCAGCTTCTTGGCGAAATCGAGCATCTCCTGCCAGTCGGCCGGCCCCTTCTCAGGGTCGAGGCCGACTTCCTTGAAGGCGGCCTTGTTCCAGTAAAGCACCGGCGTCGAGCGCTGGAACGGTATGGAATAGGTCTTCCCCTTCAGGCGGGCATTCTCCATGAAGCCCGGGTAGAAGCCCTCGAACCAGGACTTGTCGTCGGCCGTCTTGACGAGGTCGTCGAGCGGGATCACCGCGTTCTCGTCGGTCAGCGTCAGGATGTCGGCGGCGAGCAGGATGGCGCATTCGGGGATGTCGCCGCCTTTCACGGCGATCAGCGCCTTGCCGATCGTCTGCACATAGTCGCCCGCAAAGACCGGCTTGATCTTGACGCCCGGATTCTCCTTCTCGAAATCGGCGCCGTAGCCGTCGATCAGCTTGGTGATCGGCCCGGAGACCGCGATCGGATAGTAGAACCTTATCTCCATATCGGCGGCGCGGGCCGGCACGGCCCTCGTGGCGGCGAGCGCGAGCCCGGATGCGACAGCGGTGCGGCGCGTGATCTTCGTCATGGAATTAGCCTCCTGTTCTTGTTCGTTTAGTCGGCAGAACCTTCGCAAGCCTCATTGATACGACTTCAACAGCCGATCGGCCTCGGCCTGCGCATCCTTCAGCGCCTGGGCCGGGGTCTTTCCACCGGTCAAGGCCGCCTGGAGATTATCGTTCAACGCCTTCGCGACGCGCTGATTGTCATGCGTCGAGAGTTCGGCGACCGCATATTGCAGCTGGTCGCGCGCCACCGCGGCCGGCGGGAACGAGGCGAGATAGTCCTTCATCGCCTTGACCTCGAAGGCCGCGGGCGAAACCGCCACATAGCCGGTGGCGATCGACCAGCGGGCCGCCTGTTCGGGGCTCGTCATGAACTGCACGAACTTGACTGCCGCCGCGTTCTGCTCCGGCGTCGCCTTCTTGAACAGGTAGAAGTTGCCGCCGCCGGTCGGCGATCCGCGCTTGACCTTGGCGGGCAGCATGGCGACGCCGAAGGGGAACTTGGCGTTGTCCTTCACATTGGTCAGGTTGCCGGTCGTCGTCCACATCATCGCGGTCTTCTTCTCGAAGAAGTCCTTGGGCGTCGTGCCCCATTCGACGATGCCGGGCGGCTGCACCTTGTCCTTCTGGGAAAGATCGACCCAATATTGCAGCGCCTCGACCACGGCCGGCCGGTCGAAGGCGACCTTGGTGCCCTCGGGGTTCATCAAGGCCGCGCCGTTCTCGGTGGTGAAGCCCTGGAACAGCCAATAGGGGAAGCCGGACGAGGGAATTTCGATTCCCCATTGGGTGACGTTGCCGGCCGCGTCGCGCTTCGTCAGCTTCTTGGCGAAATCGCGCATCTCGTCCCAAGTGGCCGGCGGCTTCTCGGGGTCGAGGCCCGCCTCCTTGAACGCATCCTTGTTCCAATAGAGCACCACGGTCGAGCGCTGGAAGGGGATGCCCCATGTCTTGCCGCCCGTCTGGCTGTTTTCCATGAAGCCCGGATAGAAGCTCGAGAACCAGGCCTTGCCCGCCTCGCCTTTCACCACCTCGTCGAAGGGGATGATGGCATCCTCGTCGATCAGGGTGAACATGTCGGTCGAAAGCGCGACCGCCACTTGCGGAGCGTCGCCGCCCTTCAGCGCCGTCAGGATCTTCGTGATGGTGTCCTGATAGGAGCCGGAAAAGATCGACTTCACTTTGATGGCGGGATTGTCCTTCTCGAAATCGGCGACCATGGCGTCGACGAGCTTGGTGACCGGGCCGCCGACCGCCACGGGGTAGTAGAAGCTGATCTGGGTCTCGGACCGGGCCGGCGGCGCGGCGAGCGAGACGCCTCCCGCGAGCGCGGCCGCGAGCGCGATGCGGCGGGTGAGGATCATCATTGGCGGCTCCGGTTTTGGATGGGTTGATTGAGGACCGAACGCCGGGCGCTCTTCCCTCTCCCCTCGTGGGAGAGGGTGCCCGAACGCAGTGAGGGCGGGAGAGGGGGATTTCCCGGCGGCACAGCCCCCCTCCCGGCTAGACGGAGTTTATCCTCGGGCGCGCCGAAGGCGCGACCCGGGGGTCTCGCCACCCTCTCCCGCAAGGGGAGAGGGTCAGCGCACCATGGCTCGTGCATCCCCCTCACGATGCCCCTGCCGCGCCGATGCGCCGCCCCGAGGCGCGGTCGAATCGGTGCTCGCGCGTCTTGTCCCAGGCAAAGCCCGAACGCTCGCCGATGCGCGCCGCCGTGCGGCCTTGCACGCGCACGGCGATCGCCTCGCCCGCCTTGCCCTTGAGCCCGACGATAGTGTCGGCGCCGAGATATTCGACGCTCGCCACCTCGGCGTCGGCGCCGTTGCCGGCAGGCGGGGCGAGCCGCATGTCCTCGGCGCGCACGCCGGTGACGATGCCCTCCATGCCGCCCACCGTCCCCGCCTCGATCAGGTTCATGGGCGGCGCGCCGATGAAGCGCGCCGCGAACATGGTCGCGGGATGCTCGTAGAGCTCGGAAGGCGAGCCCTGCTGCTCGATGGCCCCGTCATTCATGAGGATGACATGGTCCGCCATGGTCATCGCCTCGATCTGGTCGTGGGTCACGTAGATCATCGTCATGCCGAGGCGTTGCTGCAGCGCCCTGATTTCGACGCGCATCTCATGGCGCAGCTTGGCGTCGAGATTGGAGAGCGGCTCGTCCATCAGGCAGACCGGCTGCTCGCTGACGATGGCGCGGGCGAGCGCGACGCGCTGGCGCTGGCCGCCCGACAGCTGGCCGGGCTTGCGAGCGAGATAGGGCGCAAGCCCGGTGAGCGCCGCGACTTTCCTCAAGCGCGCCTCGCGCTCGGCCCGCGCCACGCCCCGCACCTCGAGCCCGAAGACGATGTTCTGCGCGACCGTCAGATGCGGGAACAGCGCATAGGATTGGAACACCATGGCGATGCGGCGGTCCCTGGAGGGGAGCTGCGTCACGTCGCGGCCCTCGATCTCGATGCGGCCCGCGTTCGGCTCCTCGAGGCCGGCGATGAGGCGCAAGGTCGTCGACTTGCCGCAACCCGATGGGCCGAGCAGCACGCAGAGCGAGGCCTTCTCGACCGAAAAGGACACGTCGTTGACGGCGGCGCGGTCGCCGAAATCCTTGACGAGATGCTCGACTGCGATGCGCGACACTGCCTGTTCCCAACCCTTGCCGATCAGCCCCTCCGAGGCGCGGATCGCCCGTCCCTCGTCCCCCCGTCCTTCAGGCTATCCTAGACCGACAAGTTCGCGGGTGGAATACGTCGCTGCGATGACGTTTCGATGTCATCGTCCGGGTCGATCGATCGGAGAATGGTGTTTTGGCGGCCGCCGAGGACGAATAGATCCGCAGGCTCTGCCCTTGGCAGCGCCGCCGAGGCGGGCTAGGGACCGGCGGCCCCCTCTTCCAACCCTCGTCGATGGCCCTCACCTCCGAGACCTCAGCCCCATCCCTGTCGATCTCCCGGCGCTACGCGGCCCTTGTGGCAGCGGGGACGATCGAGCGCGATGCGGCGCAGACGGACCTCGTCGCGCGTCTCGACGCGCTGGCGCGGCAACTTGCCCGGCGCCGCAACGGGCATTCGCGCTTCGGCCTCGCCCGCCTCCTCGGTCTCGGCAACGGCAACGGGGCAAGCGAGACCCAAAAGCTGCGCGGGCTCTATATTTTCGGGCCGGTCGGGCGTGGCAAGACGATGCTGATGGATTTGCTCTTCGACAGCGTCGATCTCGCCACGAAGCGGCGCGCCCATTTCAACGTATTCATGGCGGATGTGCATGAGCGCATCAGGAGCGTCCGCGAGAAGATCAAGACGGGCGAGGTCCGGGACGGCGACCCGATCGGGCCCGTCGCCCAGTCGATCGCGCGCGAGGCGAGGCTTCTATGCTTCGACGAGTTCGCCGTCACCGATATCGCCGACGCCATGATCCTGGCGCGCCTGTTCACGGCGCTGTTCGCCGCCGATGTGGTTCTGGTCGCGACCTCGAATGTCGAGCCTGATCGCCTCTATGAAGGCGGGCTCAACCGGGCCTTGTTCCTGCCCTTTCTCGAGCTCTTGCAGAAGCGGGTCGAGGTGACGCGGCTGGAAGCTCGCGCCGATTTCAGGCTCGAGAAGCTCGAAGGGGAGCCTGTCTGGTACGTGCCGGCGGACGGCATGGCGAAGGCCGCGCTCGACCGCATCTTCGTGCGCCTCACGGGCGGGGCGAAGCCCATGGCCACGACGCTCCAGGTGAAGGGTCACGCCGTGCAGGTGAAGCTGCAGGCGCAAGGTGTGGCGCGTTTCACCTTCCGTGAGCTGTGCGTCGAGCCGCTCGGAGCCGCGGACTACATCGCGCTGGCGCAGCGCTTCCACACGCTCGTCATCGATGCCGTTCCGGTGATGGGTTTCGACCGCCGCAACCATGCCAAGCGCTTCATCGCGCTGATCGACACGCTCTATGAGCGCCATGTGAAGCTCGTCGCCTCCGCCGAAGCCGAACCCGACGGGCTCTATACGGGCGACACGGGCCCCGAGATGCTCGAGTTCAGGCGGGCCGCCTCGCGGCTCGTCGAGATGCGCTCGCGCGATTATCTCAGCCTGCCGCAAGGCCATGCCGATTCGAGCGCCAGCGGCGCGACGACGGGCTTGGTGGAGACGTGAGAGGAAGGGTAAGGCGCTGCCGGCAGACGCGCCACCTCTCCCACCAAGGGAGAGGTGAAGGCGGCGCATGGCGCGGTGCCGCCATTCGGATTAGATAAGGGCCGATGAGCACCATCGCAGACCGAGACGCCTCCGCCATCGCCGCAAGGGAGGACGCGTCTCCCGAGCGAAAACGCCCGCATTTCGGCGCGCTGAAGGCCATCCTCCCCTATGCGGGCCGCTATAAGGGCCGCATCGCGCTCGCCGGCGTCGCCCTTCTCGTCGCCTCGGCGGCGACGCTCGCCTTGCCGCTCGCGGTGCGCCGCGTCATCGATCTCGGCTTCAACGCCGAGAGCCCGGCCTTCATCGACAGCTATTTCGTCGCCCTGATCGTCGTCTCCGGCGTGCTCGCGCTCTCGAGCGCGGCGCGCTACTATCTCGTCATCACCTTGGGCGAGCGCATCGTCGCGGATGTCCGCGACGAGGTCTTCGCGCATCTGACGCGCCTCGAGCCGGCCTTCTTCGATGCCAACCGCTCGGGCGACATCGTGTCGCGCCTCACCGCCGATACGACGCAGATCAAATCGGCTTTCGGCGCCTCGGCCTCGATCCTGCTGCGCAACCTCGTGCTGTTCCTGGGCGCTGCTTCGCTGATGGTCTATACGAGCCCGCGCCTTTCGGGCTTCGTCTCGCTCGCCATCCCGCTGATCGTGCTGCCGCTCGTCTTCTCGGGCCGCGCCGTGCGGGCGCGCTCGAAGGCCGCGCAGGACCGCCTGGCGGACACCGCCGCCTATGCGGCCGAGCAGGTCGGCGCGGTGCGCACCCTGCAGGCCTTCGGCGCCGAGGGCATGACCGTGCGGCGCTTCGCGCTCGCGGTCGAGAACGCCTTCGAGGCGGCGCGCAGCTCGACCAGGGCGCGCGCCGTGCTTACCGCCGTCGCCATCTTCCTCGTGCTCGCGAGCGTGGTCATCGTGCTGTGGATCGGCGCGCAGGACGTGCTCTCCGGCCGCATGAGCGCGGGCGCGCTGTCGCAATTCGTGCTCTACGCGGTGTTCGCGGCCTCGTCCCTCGGCCAGCTCTCCGAGGTTTGGGCCGAATTATCGGCGGCCGCAGGCGCCTCCGAGCGCATCGCCGATATTCTCCGGACCGAGCCTGCGATCGCCGCGCCGGCGAGGCCCGTCGCCCTGCCCGTGCCGCCGCAAGGGCGGGTCGCCTTCGAGAATGTGCGCTTCGCCTATACCGGCAAGGGCGCGGCCTTGGCGCTCGATCGGCTGTCCTTCGGCGTGGCGCCAGGCGAGCGCGTCGCCATCGTCGGCCCGTCCGGCGCCGGCAAGACCACCATCTTCCAGCTCATCTTGCGCTTCTACGACCCGCAGCTCGGCCGCGTGCTGATCGACGGCGTCGATCTCGCCCTCGCCGATCCCGTCGAGGCGCGCAGGCGGGTGGCGCTCGTGGCGCAGGACCCGGCGGTGTTCGGCGCCCCGGTCGCCGACAATATCCGCTACGGCCAGCCGGAAGCCGACGACGCCGCGGTGCGCCGCGCCGCCGAGCTCGCGGCGGCCGACGAGTTCATCAAGGCGCTGCCGCATGGCTACGACACCGTGCTCGGCGAGCGCGGCGTGACCCTCTCGGGCGGCCAGCGGCAGCGCCTCGCCATCGCGCGGGCCATCCTCAAGGACGCGCCGATCCTGCTCCTCGACGAGGCGACCTCGGCGCTCGATGCCGAAAGCGAGGCGCTGGTGCAGGGCGCGCTCGACAAGCTCATGCAGGGACGCACAACCCTTGTCGTGGCGCATCGCCTGGCGACAGTGCTGTCGGCCGACCGCATCCTGGTCATCGACCAGGGCCGCATCGTCCAGGAAGGCAAGCATGCCGAGCTCGTGGCGCGAGACGGGCTCTATGCGCGCCTGGCGCGCCTGCAATTCGAGGCCGGCGCCGCCGCGCTGGGGGAACTGCGGGCCTAGGCGAGCTAGGCGAACGGCGCGATCACCTCTCCCCTTGCGGGAGAGGTCGGAGACTTAAGCGCAGCGAAGGCTCCGGGTGAGGGGTTCAAGATGCGCCACATCACCGACCAATCGCGCCGCGCCAAGCATCGCATGCACGGTCCATGCGGCACGAGCCCACCGATGCCTGGCGCCGGCGCCCGTCATCGCCCTATCGCATAAGCCTGCATCAAGCGCGGCGTCGCGGCGGCCCGCATCACGCCGTCCCGGCCGCGCTTCGCCGCGGTGAGCCGCCCCGCCGACCAGGCCGGCGCGACCTCGACCGCATGGCCGCGCTTCTGCAACTCCTCGATCGTGTCCTTGCCGATCGTCTCCTCGACCAGGAGATGCCCCGGCCGGCTGTCGCGCGGATAGAAGGAGCCCGGGAAATGCGCGGTGTGGAACATCGGCTGGTCGATCGCCTCCTGCAGGTTCAGTCCGTGATGCACATGGCGCAGGAAGAGCGAGGCCTGCCATTGATCCTGCTGGTCGCCGCCCGGCGTGCCGAACACCATGCGCGGCTCCCCGTCCTCGAGCGCCAGCGAAGGCGAGAGCGTGGTGCGCGGCCGCTTGCCGGGCTCGAGGCTCGAGGGCAGGCCCTCGTCGAGCCAGAACATCTGGCCGCGCGTGTTGAGGCAGAAGCCGAGCTCCGGGATGGTCGGCGAGGATTGCAGCCAGCCGCCGGAGGGCGTCGCCGAAATCATGTTGCCATGCCGGTCGATGGCGTCGATATGCACGGTGTCGCCCCGCCGCGCGCTGCGCGCCGCGAGCGGCGTCACGGGCGCGTTGCCGCGCTGCGAGCCGGGCAGGAGATGCGCCATGGTCGGCTCGCGGGTGAGCAGGCTCGCCGCCTTGCCGCCGCCCTTGGCGAGCGCCGCGAAGGTCTTGCGGACTTGCTCCTCGAAGCCCGGCAGCACGCCCGGGCGCAGCTCGTGCGAGGCGCGGTCGGTCACCTGCTGCCGGCGGCCCGTGACATAGGGCTCGCCGAGCAGCTGCTCCATCGGCACGATCGAGAATTTCGGGTCCCCGTAATAGGCTTCGCGGTCCGCGAAGGCGAGCTTCATCGCCTCGACCACGGTGTGCACGAAATCGGGCCCGGCCGGATCCATCTTGGCGACATCGAAGCCCTTCAGGATCGACAAGGTCTGGGCTAGCACCGGCCCCTGCCCCCAAGGCCCGGTCTTGCACAAGGTCCAGTTCGCGTAATCATAAGTGAGCGGGGGCTCGTAGGTGGCGTGCCAATTCGCCATGTCATGGGCGGTGATCACGCCCCGGTTGCGCTGCCCGGAGGAATCCATCAGCTCGGAGCCGGTGGCGAAACGCTCGATAGCCTCGGCGACGAAACCCTGCATATAGGCGCGCCTTGCCGCCCTGACCCTCGCCTCGCGCCCGCCCTTGGCGGATTTGGCTTCCTTCAGGATGCGCTCATAGGTATCGGCGAGCACCGGGTTCTTGAAGAGGGAATCCGGCGTCGGCGGCTTTCCGCCCGGCAGCCAGGTGGCGGCGGAGGAGGGCCAATATTGCGTGAGGAACGGGGCGATGTCGGTGATCGTCTGGCAGACGCGCGGCAGCACCGGATGGCCGTGCCGCGCATAATGGATGGCAGGCGACAGCACCTCCTCGACCTCGAGCGAGCCATGGTCCTCGAGCAGCGCCATATAGCCGTCGAAGACGCCGGGCACGACGGTCGCGAGGAGGCCCGAGCCGGGGATGAGATCGAGCCCGAGCTTGCCGCGGTAATGCGCGATGGTCGCCCCTGCGGGCGCCACGCCCTGGGCGCACAAGACCTCGGTCTTGCCGGTGCGCGTCGAGTGGAAGATCGCCGGCAGGTCGCCGCCGGGACCGCAAAGCTGCGGCTCGAGGATCTGCAGCATCAGCCCGGTCGCGACGCAGGCGTCGAAGGCGTTGCCGCCCTTCTCCAGCATAGACATGCCGACGGCAGACGCGATCCAATGCGTCGAGGCGACGACGCCGAATGTGCCTTTGATCTCGGGACGGGTGGTGAACATGGAGGGCTCCGGTGGGGGGTTGCCGGAAGATTAGCCCCTATCGCCGCCGCGAGCTATGGCCGCACCGGCGGGCTGATGCGATCGGATGACGGACAATAGAGGACAGAGGACAGAGGAGCGAAGGGGCCCGCACGTCTTGGAGCTCCGACGCAGCCTGTCACGAATTCTCCATGCGTCTTTTCTCCGTTTTCTGTCGTGCGTCGTCTGTCCTCGCTCACTTCAGCTTGATAATGGCGGCGCCGAGGATCGGCCCCGGCAGGCCGCCATTATTCGCCTGCAGGAGGATCGCCGCGCCGTCGGCGCCGAGCTTGCGGATATCGGCGGTGGATACGTCGAACTTGCAGGCCGCCCCGTCCCAATCGCCGAGCTTGCGCAGCTGGCGCGCGATATTGGTGTAGGTGACGGTGGCGCCGGCATTCTCGCCGCGGCCGATGGCGACGCTCGCCGCCGAAAGAGTGGGCACGAGCCAGACCTGCGCCGCCTTGCCGGCATTGGGCGAGGCCGCGACATCGATGTGCAGCCGATCGCCCGACACCGTCTCGCTGATCGGTACCTCGGGCGCGCGGCTCGCCGCTGCCGCCGCCTCGATGGCGTCGCGCTCCGAACCCACCGCATGCGCCACGCCGTCCACCACCACTTGCGGCGTGTAGACCTGCATGTCGCCGCGGGCCTGCGAATATGCCTTCTGCCGCGCCGTGAAGGCGGGCGAGGCGAAGCTGTCCTTCCAGCCGAGATAGTCCCAATAATCGACCGGGAGCGAGATCACCACGGTTGCCGGGTCGCGCGCCAGCTCCGCCGCCAGGCGGTCCGCCGGCGGACAGGAATTGCAGCCTTGGCTGGTGAACAGCTCGATCACCTGGCGCACGGATTCAGCCTTGGCCGGAAAGCTGACGCCGCACAGGATGGCGGTCGACGCGAGAGCGAATAATCCGCGCCGCATGACGGCTGTCCAATCTGAAAAGAGGTGACAAGAGCCCATTTAGGCCGAGCCGAATCGACGCGATAGTCACGAAGCCGAGAGTGGGCTCACTTTTCTGTGGGCGGGATTCCCCTTGACGCCGCAGATTCGCCGGGCACACTCGCGGCCGAGCAGGCGGCGCGGCCGGCATTTACCATAAGGGCAGCGTGCGGAACCCTGCGAAACCCGTAAAATCCGGGCTTGCCCCCGGTGGAGGCCATAGATGATCCGCAAGCTCTCGCTCGCCGCAACGGCGCTGGCGCTCGCCGCGCTGCCCTTCTGCGCCGCGGCGCAGACCAAGAAAGATACGATCGTCATCGGCATGACGCTCGAGCCGCCGGGCCTCGACGCCACGGCCGGCGCCGCGGCCGCGATCGCCGAGATCACCGATTACAACATCTATGAGGGGCTCACCAAGGTTAACGGCGACGGCTCGGTGACCCCGCTCCTCGCCTCGAGCTGGACGGTCTCGGAGGACGTCAAGACCTACACCTTCAAGCTGCTCTCGGGCGTCAAGTTCCAGGATGGCGAGCCCTTCTCCTCGGCCGATGTGAAATTCTCCTTCGAGAAGGCGGCGGCGGCCGATTCGACGAACAAGCTCAGGACCTTCTTCCAGACGGTCGCCAAGATCGAGACGCCGGATCCCGGCACGGTCGCCGTCACCTTCAAGGACGCGACGCCCGACGCGCTGTTCCAGCTCGGCCTCTCGCCCGCCGCGATCGTCGATCCGAAAAGCGCCCCGACCAACGCGACCAAGCCCACCGGCACCGGGCCATTCAAATTCGACAATTGGGTGAAGGGTTCCTCGGTCGTCCTGTCGAAATGGGACGGTTATCGCGATGCCGGCAAGATCAGGCTCGCCAAGGTGACCTTCCGCATCATCAACGATCCGGCCGCGCAGGTCGCGGCCTTGCTCGCCGGCGATGTCGACGCCATCCCGCGCTTCGGCTCGGTGCAGAGCGTCGAGCAGTTCAGGAGCGATCCGCGCTTCCAGGTGACGGTCGGGGGCACCGAAGGCAAGACGATCATGTCGATCAACAACAAGCGGAAGCCGCTCGACGATGTCAGGGTGCGCCGCGCCCTTGCCCACGCCATCGACCGCAAGGCGATCATCGAGGGCGCCATGAACGGCTACGGCGCGCCGATCGGCTCGCACTACGTGCCGATCGACTTCGGCTATATCGACCTCACCGGCACCTACCCCTACGACCCCGAGAAGGCCAAGGCCCTGTTGAAGGAGGCCGGCGTCGCTGCGCCGCTCAAGCTCACCTTGACCTTGCCGCCGCCGGCCTATGCGCGCAATGGCGGCGAGATCATCGCGGCCGAGCTCGCCAAGGTCGGCATCGAGGCCAAGATCGAGAATGTCGAATGGGCGCAGTGGCTCTCCGGCGTCTACAAGGACAAGAATTTCGATCTCACCATCATCAGCCATGTGGAGCCCATGGACCTGATGATCTACGCCGACCCGACCTATTACTTCCAATATGACAGCCAAGCCTTCCGCGACATCATGCACAAGGCGAACACCACGGTCGACCTCACCGAGCGCAAGAAATACCTCGCCGAGGCGCAAAAGCAGTTGGCGACGGACGCGGTGAACGTCTTCTTGTTCCAGCTCCAGCAGATCACCGTCGCCAACGCCAAACTCAGAGGCCTGTGGAAGGATTCGCCGGTCTTCGCCAACGACATGTCGGTGGTCTACTGGGAGTAAGCGCTCTTCCTTCTCCCGCGCACCAGCTTCATCTCCGCTCATTCCCGCGAAAGCGGGAGCCAGAACTGCCGGATGGGTCGAACCTCTGGGTCCCCGCTTTTGCGGGGACGAGCGGAGATGCGGGTAGACGGCGAATGCGTGTTTCCCAAAAGCTGCACAAACGCGGGAAGGTTGACCCGCCGCCGCTGACAAGCGGCCCGCGCTTGGTCTAAACTTCAACCGGGGCGGCGCTGTTCGAGGACGTTCGGCGATGAAATGGCGCTTGTCTGTAGGAAGGGGGCTGCTTCCGGGGCTTTGTTCGATCGGCCTTGCGGTGTTCGCGTTCCTGCCGCGCGAAGCCCTGGCCCAAACGCAGAAGAC
>JBIOEJ010000152.1:0-12733 GCA_044445965.1 Hyphomicrobiales bacterium | reverse complement strand
TGGCGCTCAACCTGTTCGCCGGCATGACGCCCGGCGAGGCCGCCAAGGCCCCGATGCGCCAGGGCGATGTGCTGGTGATCGATCAGGGGCGGGCGCGCTGGGGCACGGGTGCGCTGGTCGGCGCGGAGGCGAATTGAGCCGAGAGAAAGCGTCTTTCAGTCGAGTCTCGTCAGCTCCCGCCGAGCAATTTGCGCAAGCTTCCCTCGTCGCCCGGCCAGTGGATGTCGTCGATGCGCCAACCGGCCTTGGTCTTCTTCAGGTCGAGCGTGATGGACTTCGGATCGCCCTGGTTCTTGAAGGTCACGGGTGCCGGTCGCCCGGTCGGGACCTGATTCGGCGACGGCGATCGCGAGCTCGGTGATGACCCAATCCTGGGCGTCGACATAAGGATCGCCGTCGAGATCGGGCACCTCGCCCGATTTCTTTGCGTCGGCCTTCATTTTCCGGAGGAGCAGCGCGCCGAGCTCCGGCGTCAGATAGCGCTTCACGCTCGCTGGATTGGTGTAGTCGACGCCCTTCGCCTTGCCGGTGTAATTGGCATAGAGCGTCGCCAGGAAATCCTTGGCGCCAGGCTCCGCCGCCAGAAGCCGCGGGGCCCATAGCCCGCTCAGCGCCGCGAGGCAGATCAAGGCCCATCGCCCGAAAAATCCGTACATGCGCTTGAAACCTTCCTTGGTTGCGCGCCGCTGTTAGCAGATGCGTCGTCGGCTTGGGAACCTTGCTCGCGGGAGCACCTCAGGCCTCGCGCTTCCCCACCGCGCGCGACGAGGCCCTGATGGCGCGCACCTCGCCTTCGCGGGCAGGCTGCAAGAGCTTGCGGAAGCTGTCGCGCTTGTCGTGGATAGAGGCGATGACGAGCCCGGCCGGCACGCCGATATCGACGAGCACGGCCTCCGAGAGCTGCAGGCTCGCCTCGATGGTCTCGGGCACGGCGTCGGTGACGCCGAGCTCGTAGAGCTTGGAGGCCTGGCTCGCATCTCTCGCCCGCGCCACGATGGTGAGGTTGGGCCGTTCCGCCCGCGCCGCCACCACCACGAGCTCGACGGAGCTCGGCTGGTCCATGGTGACGACGAGGGCGCGGGCGGTGGCGAGGCCGGCGCGGCGCAAGAATTCCGGGCGCGTGGCATCGCCGTAATAGATCGCCTGCCCCTCGTCGCGCGCCCTCGTCACCAGGCGTGCATCCCGGTCGATCGCCAGAAACGGCACGCCGTGCATGCTCAGCATCTCGCCGACCAGCCGGCCGACGCGTCCATAGCCGACGATCAGCACGCGCGCCGCGGCGGCATCGGGCGGCGGAGCGAGATGGGCGAAAGCCGCCTCGTCGAGGCGCCGGGCGCGGCTCGCGGCCTCGCCGAGCCGCGCCAGGATGGGGATGGTCAGCATCGACAGCGTCACGGCGACCATGGCGCTCTGGGCGCTCTCGAACGGCACGGCTTTGACCAGGATCGCGGCTGAGAGCGTGACGAAGGCGAACTCGCCGCCCGGCCCGAGCAGCAGGGACATCTCGCGGGCCACGTGTCCGGGTATCTTGAAGGCCGGCGCCACGGCGATGACGACCAGCCCCTTGAGCGCGATGAGCCCGAGCGCGATGGCGAGGATATCGAGCGGATGGGCGAAGAGGCGCGACAGGTCGAGCCCGGCGCCGACCGAGACGAAGAACAGTCCCAGCAACAGGCCCTGGAAGGGTTGGATCATCACCTCGATCTCGCGACGATACTCGGTCTCGGCAAGCAGCAGCCCGGCGATGAAGGCGCCGATGGCCATCGACAGGCCGCTCGCCGCGGTGATCAGCGCGGTGCCCATGACGACCAGCAGGCAGGCGGCCATGAAGAACTCGGTCGAGCCGGCCGATGCGACCATCTGGAACAGCGGCCGCAGCACCAGCCGGCCGGCGACGATCAGCAAGGCGATGGCCGGCAGCGCGACCGCGAGCGTCGCGACGAGTTCTGCGCCGGAGCCTCGTCCGCCGTCCTCGCCGAGCGCGCCGACCAGGACCAGGAAGGGCGCGACGCACAGGTCCTGGAACAGCAGCACCGCGAAGGTGGCGCGCCCGGCCGCCGAGTACAGCCGCTTGCCGTCGGCCAGCACCGGCAGCACGATCGCCGTCGAGGAGAGCGCCAGCGCCCCGCCCAGCACGACCGCGGAGCCGATGCTTCGGTGCAGCGCATAGGCGATCCCCGCGATCAGCGCCGCGGAGACCAGGACCTGCGCGGAGCCGAAGCCGAACAGGACGCGGCGCATGCGCATCAGGCGCTCGAAGGAGAGCTCGAGCCCGATCATGAACAGCAAGAAGACGACGCCGAAGGCTGCGACCTCGCCGATCTCGTCGGCATTGGCGATAGTCACATAGCCGAGCCAATTGCGCTCACGCGCGAGGCTGCCGAGCCCGAAGGGACCGAGCGCCACGCCCGCCGCCAGGAAGCCGATCACCGGGCTCACCCTGAGGCGGCGGAACAGCGGCACGATCACGCCCGCCGTCACCAGGAACAGCAAGGCGTTCTTATAGTGCTCGGGCAGCGCCGCCTGATGCATGTGTCGGAGCTAAAGCACCTTGCCGGGGTTGAGGATGCCCTGCGGATCGAGCGTGCGCTTCAGGGCGCGCATCAGGTCGAGGGCGACCTTGTCCTTCACCTTCGGTAACAGATCGCGCTTCAACTGGCCGATGCCGTGCTCGGCCGAGATCGAGCCGCCGAAGCGCCTGACCACTTCGTAGACGACGTGGCCGACCTCGTCCCAGCGCTCGAGGAAAGCGGCGCCGTCGCTACCCTGCGGCTGGAAGACGTTGTAATGCACATTGCCGTCCCCGACATGACCGAAGCCGAGAGCGCGCACGCCGGGAATGAGCTTCGCCAGCGCGGCGTCGGTCTCGGAGAGGAAGCGAGGGATGCTCGCGACCGGCACGCTGACATCGTGCTTCACGGATACGCCCTCGGCGCGTTGCGCGTCGGCGAGCGATTCGCGGATCTTCCAGAAGGCCTTGGCCTGCTCGAGCGAAGCCGCGAGCGCCGCATCCTCGACCTCGCCCGCCTCCATCGCGGCGCCGATCAGCTCCTCGACGAGGCCGTCGATGCTGCCCGCATGGGCCGACAATTCGGCGAGCACGTACCAGGCGTGCGGGGCGCCCAGCGGATCGCGGGTGCCTGGCGTATGGCGCAGCGCCATCTCGATGCCGATGCGCGGGATCAGCTCGAAGGTGGTGAGCGCGGGCCCGGCGCCGGCGCTCATGCGCGTGAGGAGATCGAGCCCGGCCTGCGCCGTGGCGAGGCCGCAGAAGGCCGTCGCCCGCGACGCAGGGCGCGGAAAGAGCTTCAGCACGGCCGCCGTGATGATCCCGAGCGTGCCTTCGGCGCCGACGAACAGGTTCCTCAGATCATAGCCGGTATTGTCCTTGCGCAGCTTGGAGAGGCCGTTCATGACCCGCCCGTCGGCGAGCACGACCTCGAGGCCGAGCACCAGATCGCGCGCCGTGCCATAGGCGAGCACGGCGACGCCGCCGGCATTGGTCGAAAGATTGCCGCCGATGGTGCAGGACCCTTCGGATGCGAGCGAGAGCGGAAAGAGCCGATCGGCGGCCTCGGCTGCTTCCTGCGCCTTCAAGAGCGTCAGCCCGGCTTCCACCGTCATGGTGTTGGAAAGCGCATCGACTTCGCGAACGCGGTCGAGCCTCTTCAGCGACAGCAAGATGGCGTCGCCCGAGGCGTCGGGCACCTGGCCGCCGACGAGGCCGGTATTGCCGCCTTGCGGCACGACCGGGGTCTTGGTGCGCGAGGCGAGCGCCAGCAATTCCCCAACTTCCTGCGTCTTGCCGGGACGCACCACCGCCAGCGCACGGCCATGGTACAGGCCGCGCAACTCGTCGAGATAGCCGGCTTGGTCGGCGGCGTCGGTCAGCACGTAGCGCCGGCCGACGATCGCGGCGATCTGATCGAGGAGGGCTGCACGCGCAGGCTTGTCGAGCATGACGAGGCTCCGCAGGAACGGGATCGCGGGAGACGTTCAGGCGTTTATGTCACGTCGAGGCGGCGCCACCAAGGCATGGTTTTGGGGCATGGTTTTGGGGCGCGGATTGCGGTTTGCCCGTTCGCGCTTGGCGAAAACCTGTCGGCGGTGGCATGAGCGCCCCATGATCAGCGTCATCATCCCGGTGCGCGACGAGGAGGAGAGGCTGGTCCGCAGCCTCGCGGCGCTCGTCCCGCTCGCGGCCGAAGGCCTCGTCGCCGATGTCGTCATCGCCGATTGCGGTTCGCGCGACGCGACGCTCAGGGTCGCGAATGCGGCGGGCTGCGCGATCCTCGAGAATTGCCGCGACCGCGGATCGGCGATCGCGGCAGCGGTCGCTATGGCGCGCAAGTCCTGGCTGCTGCTGCTTGCGGCCGGCGACATCCCAGATGAGGAGGTCGCCATGGCGGCACGCGACCACATCGCGCTGACCGAACGCGCCGGCGCGCCGAGGGCGGGGGCGTTCCTCGCCTTGCCGGCGGGCGCCGGCGTCTTGCGGAGAGCGGCGCTCTCCTTGGCGTTCGACGTTTTCGGACACGCGGCACCGGGTCATCGACGCGTGCTCGCGCCGCGCGAGGAAGCATCGGTTCTCGCGGTCACGCACGAGCGCTGGCGCGGAGTGCGGTTGAAGGCGCGAATCAGGCGAATGGTGAGTAGCGGGTAGTTAAGAGAGTATGGGTTTCTACTATTCACTATTCACTACTTACTTCTACTCCGCAGATGCTCGTCCAGCCGCGGCATGATTTCGACGAAATTGCAAGGGCGGTGACGATAGTCGAGCTGGGCCGCGAGGATGCCCTCCCAGGCATCGCGGCAGGCGCCCGGCGATCCCGGCAGCACGAAGACGAAGGTGGTCTTGGCAAGGCCGGCCGTGGCGCGGGACTGGATAGTCGAAGTGCCGATCTTGGCGAGCGACAATTGATGGAACACCGTCGAGAACCCCTCCATCCGCTTGTCGAAGAGCGGCTCGACCGCTTCCGGCGTCACGTCGCGGCCGGTGAAGCCGGTGCCGCCGGTGGTGATCACGATATCGATAGTCGGATCGTCGATGAAGTCCCGGACCTTCGCGGCGATCGCCTCCTTGTCGTCCCGCACGATGGCGCGCGCCCCGAGCTTATGACCGGCCGCGATGAGGAGTTTGGCGAGGGTCGCGCCCGATTTGTCGTCCTCGAGGGCCCGCGTGTCGGAGACGGTGAGCACGGCGATCGAGAGCGGCACGAAGGGGCGGCTGTCGTCGATGCGGGGCATGTGTCGAACTCCATGCATGCGGCTCGCGGCGGGCCGCCTTTTCACCGGGACGGCGAGAAGCGCTCGGGGATTTCGCCGTGGGCTTGGGAAGGGTAGGCATCGGCCGAACGCTCCGCAAGACGAGGGCTACGGCGGAGCGGGACCGCGTTGACGCGCCCCGGCGAAGGGATAGCATGGGCGCTTCAGCCATCCCGTGTGAGGCCGCCATGAAACACATTGCCGCACTTGCCGCAGCCGGCCTAGGCGTCGCGCTGCTGACGACGGGCGAAGCCAAGGCCGCCAAGGACCAGCTCGCCATCGGCGTCGCGCAATTTCCCTCGACGCTGCATCCCAATATCGATGCCGAGGTGATCAAGTCTTACGCGCTCGACTTCGCGGTCCGCCAGATCACGGCTTTCGACCCGAGCTGGAAGAATTCCTGCCTGCTCTGCACCGAGCTGCCGACCATCGCCAACGGCCTCGCCAAGCTCGAGGACCGGCCGGACGGCAAGAAGGGCATGGCCGTCACCATCAAGCTCAAGCCCGACCTGAAATGGGGCGACGGCGTCAGGGTCACCGCCAAGGACCTCGCCTTCACTTGGAAAGTGGCGAGCGACCCGAAATCGGGCTTCTCCAACGGCCATCCCTGGACGCGCGCCGACAAGGTCGAGGTGGTCGACGATACGACCGCCATCCTGCATCTCGACAAGGTGCTCGCCGCCTACAATGAATGGGACCATATTCTGCCCGAGCATATCGAGGGGCCGATCTACGAGAAATCGCAAGCCGCCGGCGACTACATCAAGCAGACAGCCTATGCGCGCTCGCCGACCACGCCGGGGCTCTATGATGGGCCCTTCATCGTCACGGGCTACACCTCCGGCGCCCAGATCGTCATGGAGCCGAACCCCTATTGGCCGGGCACCAAGCCGGGCTTCAAGCGCATCGTCCTGAAGCTGATCGAGAATACGGCTGCGCTGCAGGCCAATCTCCTCTCCGGCGACGTCGACATGGTGGCGGGCGAAGGCGTCGGCCTCACCATCGATCAGGTGCTCGATCTGCAGAAGCAGCATCCCGATCAGTTCACCTATATCTTCAAGCCCAGCCTCACCTACGAGCATATCGACATGAAGGTCGGCAACCCGATTCTCGCCGATCTGCGAGTGCGCCAGGCGCTCGTCTATGCGGCCGACCGCAAGACCTTGGTCGACAAACTGTTCCAAGGCATGCAGCCGGTCGCGATCACCTGGGTCAATCCGCTCAACCCGAACTTCGCCAAGGACGTGCCCACCTATCCGTACGACCTCCCCAAGGCGAAGGCGTTGCTCGCCGAAGCCGGCTGGAAGCCTGGCCCGGACGGCATCTGCCGCAACGACAAGGGCGAGCGGCTGTCGCTCGAATTTTCGACGACGGCCGGCAACCGCCTGCGCGAATTGCAGCAGCAAGTGCTGCAGTCGAACTGGAAGGCCGCCTGCATCGAGGTCAATATCAAGAATGCGCCGGCCCGCACCTTTTTCGGCGAGATCACCAAGAAGCGCCTTTATGAAGGGCTCGCCATGTATGCCTGGTCCAGCAGCGTCACCGAATCGCCGCGCCGCACGCTCTCCTCGGAGCAGATCCCCACGGAAGCCAATAATTATGGCGGCTCGAACTCTATCGGCTACTCCAATCCTGAGATGGACAAGCTGATCGACCAGGCTGAGCAGGAGTTGGACCCCGAGAAGCAGATCCTGATCTGGGGACGGATGCAGCAGATCTATGCCCGAGACCTGCCCGTGATCCCGCTTTTCTACCGCGCCGAACCCCATGTCGTGCCCAAATGGCTCAAGGGCTACACCCCGACCGGCCATGGCGATCTGAGCAGCGACTGGTCGGAGAACTGGCGGGCGGAATAAGCTCGACCACGCCCATGGGCGTGACCGCGGCCGGAAGCGCCGTTCCGGCCGCGCAGGCGCAAGGACGGGGCGCCGCTCCCCTGTTCGAGGTGAGGGGCCTCACGGTCGCCTTCCCGGTCGAGGGAAGGGAGCGGCGCGTGGTCGCCGGCGTCTCCTACGCGATCGAGGCCGGGCGCACGCTCGGCGTCGTCGGCGAATCGGGTTGCGGCAAGTCGATGACCGCGCTCGCCTTGATGGGGCTCGTGCCCTCGCCGGGGAGGGTCAGCGGCTCGATGCGCTTCGAAGGCCGCGAGCTGATCGGCCAGAAGGAGAGCGAATGGCGCCGGCAGCGCGGCGCGCGCTTCGCCATGGTGTTCCAGGAACCCATGACCTCGCTCAACCCGGTCATGCCGGTCGGCCGCCAGATCGCCGAGGCCATGGTGCTGCATCAATCGGTCGGCTGGGGCGCGGCGGAGGAAAAGGCGGTCGAGCTTCTCGACGCGGTCGGCATTCCTTCGCCCAGGGCCCGCGCCGCGGCCTTCCCGCATCAACTCTCGGGCGGCATGCGCCAGCGCGCCATGATCGCCATGGCGCTCGCCTGCCGGCCGGCGCTGCTGATCGCCGACGAGCCGACCACGGCGCTCGACGTGACCATCCAGGCGCAGATCCTCGATCTGATGCAGGACCTGCAATCCGAGATCGGCATGGCGATCCAGTTCATCAGCCACAACCTGGCGGTGATCTCGGAGGTCGCCGACGAGATCATCGTCATGTATGCGGGCCGCGTGGTCGAGCGGACCAAGGCCGAGGAACTGTTCGCGCGGCCGCTGCATCCCTATACGCGTGGGCTGATCGCGACCTTGCCGGACCCATCGCGCCGCCTGGCGCGGCTGCCGGTGATTCAAGGCGGCGTGCCGAGGCCCGACGCCGACATCGCCGGCTGCCGCTTCGCCGACCGCTGTCCGCTCGCCGATGCGGGCTGCCGCACCGCCGCCCCGCCGCTCGACGAGATCGAGCCGGGCCATCTCGCCGCCTGCTTCAAGGCGAGGCGATGAAAGCGCCATGGGCCAGCTTCTCTCCATCGAGAATGTCAGCGTCTCCTTCGCCGGGCGCAAGCGCCTGTTCGGGCGGGCGCCGCCGAGCTTGCGCGCGGTCGACAATGTCTCGGCCGAGATCGCAGAGGGCGAGACGCTGGCGTTGGTCGGCGAGAGCGGCTCGGGCAAGACGACGCTCGGCCATGTGGTCGCGGGCTTGCGCAGCCCGAGCGCCGGGCGGGTGCGCTTGCGCGGCGAGCCCCTCGACGCGAAGAACCGCCGCGCCGCCGGGCGCGCCATCCAGATCGTCTTCCAGGACCCGTTCTCGGCGCTCGATCCGCGCATGCCGGTCTCCGACATCATCTCCGAGCCGCTGCGCATCCAAGGGATCGGCACGAGGAACGAGCGGCGCCAGCGCGCCGCGTCCCTCGTCGAGCAGGTCGGCCTGCCGCAAGACGCGCTCAATCGCTATCCGCATGAATTCTCGGGCGGCCAGCGCCAGCGCATCGCCATCGCCAGGGCGCTCGCGCCGGCGCCTGAATTGATCGTCGCCGACGAGCCGCTCTCGGCGCTCGACGTCTCGATCCAGAGCCAGGTCCTCAACCTGTTCCGCGACATCCAGGAGCGGGGGAAGCTGAGCTACCTGTTCATCAGTCATGATCTCGGCGTCGTCGAGCACCTGGCCGATCGGGTCGCCGTCCTCTATCTCGGCCGCATCATCGAGCTTGCGCCGCGTGAGGACATCTTCACCCGTCCGGCCCATCCCTATACGCGCGCCCTCCTCGATGCCGTGCCGAGGATCGGCGCCGGGCGTCGCCGCAAGCGCGCCATCAAGGGCGAGATGCCCTCGCCGCTCGATCCGCCGCCGGGCTGCGTCTTCCACCCGCGCTGCCCCCTGGTCCAGGATATCTGCCGCAAGGTCGCGCCGGGCTTCGAGCCGCTCTCGGCGCGGCCCTTGCATTCGGCCGCCTGCCACTTCAAGGAGTGACGCCGCGATGGGCACCTTCGTGCTGCGCCGCATCGGACAGACGCTCGCCGTGCTGCTCATCATGAGCTTCGTGGTCTATGGCCTGATCGGTCTGATGCCGGGCGATCCGCTCGACATCATGGCGGCCTCTATGCCCGGCGTGACCCCCGAGGTGGTCGCCAAGCTGAAGGCCATCTACGGCCTCGATCAGCCGCTGATGCTGCGCTACTGGCGCTGGCTGATCGCGGCCCTGCAAGGCGATCTCGGCTTCTCGCGCACCCATTCCCAGCCGGTGCTGGAAGTGCTGACGCCGGCGCTTTGGCAGACCTGCAAATTGATGCTGTCGAGCTTCTTCATCAGCGTCGTCGCGGCGCTGATCCTCGGCCTCGTCTCGGCGCTGCGCCCCGGCGGCTGGGTCGATTCGCTGGTCAGCCTGTTCGCCTTCGCCGGCATCTCGGTGCCGGTGTTCTGGCTGGCGCTCGTGCTCATCCTCACTTTCGCGGTCGGCCTGCATTGGTTTCCGGCGAGCGGCATGTCCAATGTCGGCGACGGCGGCTTGATGGACCAGGCGCGGCATCTCACCTTGCCGGTGCTGACCCTGGTGCTCGCCAATACCGGGCAGTTCACGCGCTATGTGCGCGCCGCCATGATCGAGACGCTGCACATGGATTTCGTGCGCACCGCCTGGGCCAAGGGGGCCGGCGCCTGGCGCGTCGTCATCGTGCACGGGCTGCGCAACGCCCTGATTCCGGTCGTGACCATCATGGCCTTGTCCTTCGGCACCTTGTTCTCCGGCGCCCTCGTCACCGAGACCATGTTCGCGCAGCAGGGCATGGGCAAGATGATCTATGATTCGATCCTCTCCAATGATTTCAACCTCGCTTTGTCCGGCCTCCTCTTCGCGACCCTGATTACGCTTCTGTCGAATCTCGCCGCCGATCTCGCCTATGGCTGGCTCGATCCCAGGATCTCGCTCAAATGAGCGAGCTTGCAGCGGAAGGGGCGATTCCCCACCCTGCCGGCAAGGTCGACGCCGCGCAATCGGTGTGGAGCCTGCGCTGGCGACGCTTCCGCCGCCATGGCGGCGGCATGGCGAGCCTCGTGATCCTCGCGGCGCTGGTGCTGTTTTGCCTGTCGGCCTCTCCGCTCGAGCGCTATCTCGGCCTCGATTCCAACACCACCGATCTGTTGTCGCGCTACGATCCACCCTCCGCGACCCATTGGCTCGGCACCGACGAGGGCGGACGCGACGAATTGCTGCGGCTCATGTACGGCGGGCAGATCTCGCTGCTCGTCGGCCTCTTGGCGACGGTGATCGGCGGCGGCGTCGGGATCGCGCTCGGCCTCGTCGCCGGCTATTTCGGCGGCAGGCTCGATTCGTTCCTGATGCGCATCACCGACGGCGTGATCGCCCTGCCGCTGCTGCCGCTGTTGATCGTGTTCGCGGCGATCGACCTCACCAAGCTCGGCTTCTCGAGCGAGTTCGCGCATTCGGGCGCCGCGGGCTTCTGGCGCATCATCGTCATCATCGCGCTCGTCGATTGGACGGCGATCGCCCGGCTCGTCCGCGCCGCCACCTTGTCGGTCAAGGAGCGCGACTACATCCTGGCGGCGCGCGCCAGCGGCGCGGGCCCGCTCTACGTGATGGCAACCCATGTGCTGCCGAATATCGTCACGCCGATCATCGTCGCCTTCACGCTGACGGTCGGCCGGGTAATCCTGTTCGAATCGGTGTTAAGCTTTCTCGGCTTCGGCATCGTGCCGCCGACCCCGAGCTGGGGCAACATGCTCAACAATGCGCTGGAAATGCTGACGACGGCGCCCGCGCTCGCGATCTATCCGGGCTTGCTGATCTTCATCACGGTGATCGCGGTGAACTTCCTGGGCGACGGCATGCAGCACGCCTTCGACCCGCGCTCCGAGCGGAGGTAGGATGCCTGTTTCGTCATGGCCGCACCAAGTGCCGCCATGACGGCTTCACACATGGCGGCTTCGCGCTTGCCGGACTGTCACCGCTGCGTCATGATCTCGTAACAAGGTCGCGCCCAGCGACCGGCCATGATCCCGGCCTCCTGCCGCCGGGCGATCATCGAGGAGGATACCCCATGAGCTTTGCTTCACGCGCGGCACTCGCTGCCGGCCTGCTCGTCGCGACGGCCTCGCCGTCTCTGGCGGTCACCGAGATCCAATGGTGGCACGCCCAGACCGGGCCGAACAACGACGTGATCGTCAAGCTCGCCGAGGACTTCAACAAATCCCAAAGCGACTACAAGGTCGTGCCGAGCTATAAGGGCAGCTATCCCGACACCTTGAATGCCGGCATCGCGGCCTTCCGCGCCGGCAACGCGCCGCACATCATCCAGGTCTTCGAGGTCGGCACCGCGACCATGATGGCCGCCAAGGGCGCCATCAAGCCGGTCTTCCAGCTCATGAAGGAAGCGGGCGAGCCTTTCGATCCGAATTCCTATCTGCCGGCGATCACCGGCTACTACTCGACCGTGAAGGGCGACATGCTCTCCTTCCCCTTCAATTCCTCCAGCATGGTCATGTGGGTCAACAAGGACGCGTTGAAGAAGGCCGGTCTCGACGCCGATCATCCCCCGAAGACCTGGCCCGAAGTCTTCGAGGCTGCGAAGAAGCTGCACGCCACCAGCCCGACCTGCGGCTTCTCGGCCGGATGGATCACCTGGGCGATGATCGAGCAGTTCTCGGCCTGGCACAACGTTCCGATCGGCACCAAGGCCAACGGCCTCGACGGCTTCGACACGGTTCTCGAATTCAACACGCCGCTCGAGACCAAGCTGATCCAGAACCTCGTCGATCTGCAGAAGGACAAAAGCTTCGACTATTCGGGGCGCACCAATACCGGCGAGGGGCGTTTCACCTCCGGCGAATGTCCGCTGTTCATGACCTCTTCGGCATTCTATCCGAACGTCAAGGCGAATGCGAAGTTCGACTTCACGGCCGTTGCGATGCCCTATTTCCCCGATGTGCAGGGCGCGCCGCAGAATTCGATCATCGGCGGGGCGTCGCTCTGGGTGATGGGCGGCAAATCAGCCGCGGAATACAAGGGTGTCGCCAAGTTCTTCACCTTCCTGTCGGACACCGACCGGCAGGCCTATCTGCACCAGGTCTCGGGCTACTTACCGATCACCAAGGCAGCCTATGAGAAGACCAAGGCCTCGGGCTTCTACGAGAAGACCCCGATACTCGAAGTGCCGCTCCTCGAGCTCAACAACAAGCCGCCGACCGAGAATTCGCGCGGCCTTCGCTTCGGCAACATGGTGCAGATGCGCGATATCTGGGCAGAGGAGATCGAGGCCGCGCTCTCCGGCCAGAAGACGGTGAAGGCCGCGCTCGACGCGGCCGTCGAGCGCGGCAACCAGATGCTGCGGCAATTCGAGCGCACGGCCACCAAGTAGATGCGGGTGACGCCGGTAGGGCAAACGCATCGTGGAGTTTGACCCCCACCCGACATGCCACGGGCATGTCGGCCTCCCCCGTTTAGGGGGAGGTACAAGCCCGGCGTCTAGGCCAATCCCAAACGCGATAGCCCATTCCCCCTCGGGGCCCCGCCGCGCCCGGCGCCGACGCACCGTCGGCGTGGCGCGCCAAGGATAAACCCGCGATCA
>JBIOEJ010000151.1:0-12923 GCA_044445965.1 Hyphomicrobiales bacterium | reverse complement strand
CCGCGCACGATCTCCAGGGTCACCGGGTCGCAGAAGCCGGCGGGCCTGCGCTCCGGAGCACCGCCCGGCGCGGAGCGGACCTCTTCGTCAGTCGAGCGGAGCATTGGTCGGATCCTTGACTGATTCTCTTGACTCTGCCCGTTTTCCGCTCATCCCCGCGAAAGCGGGGATCCAGACCTTCTACTCGCCTGCGATTCTGGATCCCCGCTTTCGCGGGGATGAGCGGATATGTTGGCCTCACCCTACTTCATAAAGGCCGTCACTTCCCCTTCGGCATCGCCAGCGCCTGGTCGAGCGCGTCGACCGCCTGGCGCAGGCCGTGCAGCATACGGTTCTTCTCGCGGGTCGCAGCGACCGCTAGGAAGCGCGCCGCGTCGGAACCGGGCTTTGCCGCCGCGAGATCGCGCAGCTTCCGCAGCGCCGGCCAGGCCGGTTGCGGCAAGGCGGCGTCATGGGAGAAGCGATCCCCCTCGGTATAGTCGAGCGGCACGAGGGCGCGCGACACCCGCATCAGGGCGGCGTTGATCGCCTCGAGCCTTGCGGCGTCGTTCACCGCTTTCAGCGCGGCGACCGCTTCCGCCTTCATCCGCACGCTCTCGGCCGTCTCGATCAGCCGATCGACGGCAAAGCCCGCCCCGAGCTTCTGCGCGATCCCCTCGAGCTCCTTCCGCAGGGCGCAAGCGTGAGCCGCGCAGTCGAGCGGCAGGATCGGATCGGTCAGGAGGTGCCAGAGCGTCGAGACCACGATGCGGGTGTCGCGCGACAGGAATTCCTCGTCGATCTTATCGAGGAGGTCGTGGGGCGTGTGCCACCACCAGCCGAGCGCGTTGCGCATCTTCACCGGGCTCGGCGGCTGATGGCTGATGCTGCCGTACATGGACGGGATGCCGACACCCCAGAAGGACTGGTCGCTCGAGCGCGAGGGGCGCTTGCCGGCGTGGTGCTGGCCGGCCTCGGCGAGCGTCGCCTCCTTCGCCAGCGCGACGAGCTCGGCGACGACGCCGTTCTCGGTGAGCACGGTGGCGCCGATGCCGCCGGTCGAATCCACATTCACATGGGCGACGCAGCGCCGCTCGAGATCGTCCCAATGCTGATCCACATACCAGCTCGAGCCGGAATAGCGCCCATGCGAATGGCCCGACCAGAAGCAGATGCGCAGGCCGCGCCGCCATTCGGAACGACGCGCGGCCATCAGCCGGGCCGCCTCGAGCATGGTGGCATTGGCGCTGCCATTGTCCATGACGCCGAAATACCAGGTGTCGTGGTGGCCGGACATCAGCACGAAGGGCGCATCCTTGGCGCCGGGACCATCGAGCTCGGCGACCAGCAGCGGCGTCTTGCGCCAGCCCGTATCGACCTCGGCATGCAGCACCAGCTCGACCTTGGCGCCCGCTTCGAGCTTGGCGCGCAACGCCTGGCCGTCGGCCTCCGATACGGTGCAGGCGACGGTCGAGGGCATCTCGGCGAGCGTCTCGTCCGACGGGCTGCCCCAGACCGGGGAGATGCACATCTCGTGCAGATGCTCATGCGGCGACACGTGGAGCTGTCCGACCGCGCCCGCCTGTTTGGCGTTCGCGGCGGCAGCCGGGCTCGCTATGCCGTCGACGAGCACGATCTTGCCGCGACAATCGGCCTTGGCGAAATCGGCGGCGGATCCGGCGCCGACATCGATCAGCCGGGCCTTCAGCCCGCCCTTCGGCGAGGGCAGCGAGAAGGAATGCGTAATGCTCTTCAGCTCTTGCCCGTCCGCCTCGACGCGCGAACCTCCGGGCAGGCTGATATAGGCGTCATGCGACACGAGCTCGGTGCGATAGCCGTAAGCCTCGAGACAGGACTTCAGATAGCGGAAGCTCTCGAGCTCTTGCGGCGTGCCGGAGAGCTTCACGCGCTTGGCGAACTCGGCGCAATGGCGCATCAGCTCCTTGCCGCTGACGGCGCCGCTCACCGCATGCGCGACTTCGTTCATGACGATGCCTCCTCGACAAGCTTCTTCGCGGCGCGCATGGCGGCGACATAGCGGTTCTGCCCACGCATCAGCTCGACTTCGCCCGAGCGCCGCAAAGCCTCGGAAAGGCCGGGCAGCTCGGCGGCGACCGCGAGCGTCGGCAGCGGCGGCACCGTGAAGGCCGGGTCATGCCGGAAGCGCGGCTCGCGCGTATAGTTGATCGGAACCAGGATGCGCGCCAGCCCCTGCAGCGCGGCGTTCCGCGCCTCGGCCGGGCGTTTCGACTGCGAAAGCCGTGTCAAGGCCGCCTTCAATCCTTCCGTCGCCGCGCGCGCCGCCGAAAGATCGGCGAGGCCGTTCGACTGCTTCTCGTAAGCCGCGATGGTAGCCAGGAACTCGTCGCAGGTCGCGCCCCAGTCGAAAGGCAGGATCTCCGCATTGGCGATGCGCAGCGCCGAGAGCAGGTAGATGCGCATATCCTTCAACAGGATGTCGCGATCGGCGATCTCCAAGGTGTCGTTCTCGGTGTGCCAGGCGATATTGGCGCCGCAGCCCGAGACGTCATAGTAGTTCTTCTCCTTGCGCAGCGCCTCCGGCATGGTCGAGGAGAGCATCAGGAAGCTCGGCAAGCCGATATTGTTGAAGCTGTAATCGCCGGCCTGGGGCGGGCGCATGGTCTTCACCTGCGCATCCGGCACCACGTCGCGGATCACCTGCGTGGCGATGCCCGCGCTTTCCGAGAAGGCCCGGGTCTCGTGATAGCTCGTGGCCCAGCGGCAGCCGGGGCTGTCGCAGTTGATCTGGGCCACGCAGTCCTCGTCGAGCTCGATCGCGAAACGGTCGGAGAACCAGGTCGAGCCGGCATAGCGGCCGGTCGAATGGCCCGGCCACCAGGCGAGCTTCACCGAGCGGCGCAAGGCCGCCCGCTGCTCGAACAGCACGCGGGAGAGCTCCATCAAGGTCGCATCTCCGGTGGCGTTGTCGCCGACGCCGACATCCCAGCTGTCGTAATGGCCATGCACGAGGACGAACTTGTCCTTCTCCTCGGCGCCCGGAATGGTCGCGACCGGTATCTTCTGCTTGAACCAGCCCTCTTGCATCTCGGTGCGGATCACCACCTCCCCGCCTTGATCGGCGAGCGCCATCAGCTTTTGCCCATCGGGATTGTTGACCGCGACCACCGGGATCTTCGGCTTGCGCGGCAGATCGGCGAGGTCGGGCGAGCCCCAGATGGTGGTGCAAGTTCCCCAATGGATATCGACGCCCGGATTGACGGCGATCAGGCCGACGCCACCCCATTCCTCGATCAGGGAGGTGAGCGCCGGATTGCCGAAACCCGACATCACGACGATCTTGCCGCCGACCTTGGCCTTGACCTCGTCGAGCGAGCGGATGCTGCCGCCGAACAAGGTGGCGATGTCACGGTTGTAGCTGCGCAGCGCCTTCGGATTGGCGTTGAGCTTCACCAGCTTCCCCTGGCGGCCTTGCGGCACCGAAAGCGCCGAGGAGGGCGGCTTGGCGCGGTAGGTGACGTTGCCGGCGGCGACCGAAGCCGAAAGCGGGATCGAAAGATAGAGCGAGGGTTCATGCACCTCGACCGGGACGCCGGCGCCGCGCAGCCTCTGCACGATGACGTCGGCGCCGCGATTGACATCCTCCGGGCGCCAGCGCGGCATGGTCGAGAAGGTCTCGACGAGGCCCCAGGGAAGATCGAGGCTCACCGCGTCGAGGAAGCGGCGTTCGACATCGCTGATCGGCACCTTGAAATCTCCTTGTCTACCGATGGCCGCCGTCGCGGCTGGGTCATCGTCGGTTCGGACTGCGAACCAATGTTTCATCACAATGTGTTTCATGGAGATCACGAATGCGTCAACCTCATGAAAGGAGATACGACCTATGCTGGTGAAGCAAGCGCAACGGGTCCATCTCCGCTCGTTCCCGCGAAAGCGGGAACCCAGGTCCACGAATGTTCTGGGTCCCCGCTTTCGCGGGGATGAGCGGAGAAGCGGTTAGACGGCGAATGCGAGCTTCGCAGAGGTCTCAGCCGCGGAAGAAGGTAGGCCCCCCGGCGCCTTGGCGCGCTTTGCCCTTGTCGCGAGGCAAAACATCGTTTTAAATCGCCGGATCGACATGCTTGCGGACAGGTCGGGCAATCGCCGTCGATCGAGCGATCGCGCCTCACCCGGTCCGCGGCTCCATGGAGGTCTTCGCCTATGCGCATCCTCGCCCTTTCCCGCCGCATCTTCCTCTCTTCCGTCGCCGCGACGGCCGTGACGGCTCCCGCCTTCGCCGCCGGCGGGGCAGGCGACCCGATCCGCAAGCTCGTCATCCTCTCGGCCGCCCAAGCCTCGGACCCGCAGGAGTTTCAAGCCGCGCAGCTCCTGGCGCAGGCCTGGCGGCAGCTCGGCCTCGACATCGAAGTGCGCGGCATGCCGCGCCCGCAACTCGCCGACCTCGTCTGGTACAGCCGCGACAAATGGGACATGACCATGTGGCGCATGGTCGGCCGCCCGGAGCGCAGCGACCCCGACGAGTTCGCCTACAACCTGTTCAATCCGGAAACCGCCGCCTCGGGCTACGACTTCATCGGCTACATGAACCCGAGCTACATGAAGATCGCCGAGGCGCAGCGTGCCGAGCTCGACCTGGAAAAGCGCAAGGCGCTGATCTACGAGGCGCAGGACGTGATCAGCAAGGACCAGCCCTATATCTTCCTCGTCTATCCGAAGAATGTGCTCGCCTACGACAAGAGCGTCTGGAAGAAGGAGACGATGGTCGAGCAGAGCGGCATCGGCATACGCTGCTTCTGGACCTTCCTGCGCGCCGAGCCCATCTCGGCGCAAAAGGATATGATCTGCAACGCCGCCGAAGCGATGCTGGCGCTGAACCCGCTCTATATCAGCGGCGCCATCGACAGCTGGGTGACCGAGATCGTCTGGGACCGCTTGATGCGCATGGGCCCGGACGGGCTGCCCATGCCCTGGGCCGCCGAGAAGGTCATCCAGGTCGACCCCTCCACCGTCGACTGCGTGTTGCGGCCGGGACAGAAATGGCATGACGGCAAGCCGCTCACGGTCGACGACGTCGTGTTCTCCTTCAAGGCGCCGAGCATGGGCGATAAATCGCCGATGTACAAGCCCTTCGTCGCCACCATCGCCGATGTCGCCGCGACCGACGAGCGCACCGTGCGCTTCAAGCTGAAGGCGCCGAGCGCCGCCTTCGCGTCATCGACGCTCGCCAAGATCAACCTGATCCCGAAGCATATCTGGGAACCGATCCTCACCGACCTGATGACCAAGAAGGAGAATGCCGAGACGGTCCAGGAGCCCATCCCGATCGGATCCGGCCCGTTCAAGGTGTCGCGCTTCAAGCCGCAAGAGGAGGTGGTGCTCGAGGCCAATGCCGATTACTGGGAGCGCCCGCGCATGGACCGCTGGATCATGCGGGTCATCACCAATACGGGCGCGGCGCTCGGCATGCTGCCCAAGGGCGAGATCAATTTCCTCACCGACTATCGCGGCGATCCGAAGCTGCTCATCGACCTCGCCAAGCAAAACCCGAATATCGAGGTGGTCTCGACGATCGATATGGGCTTCCGCTTCCTCGCGCCCAACGAGCGTCGCGCGCCCTTCAGCGATCCGGCTTTCCGCCGCGCCCTGTCGATCGCAACCAACCGCCAATTGATGGCGGCGGCGGCCTGGAGCGGCTTTGCGGTACCGGCGAACTCGATCATCTCGCCGGCGCTGAAATTCTGGAGCAAGCCCGGCATCGACGATATCAAGACGGATATGGGGGCGGCCAAGAAGATCCTGACGGATGCGGGCTATGTGCTGGTCGACGGCAAGCTGCATTATCCCGAAGGCGTGAAGGAGACGCTCGCGGCCAATTGAGGCTGAACGCGCGTGTCCTATGTCGGCAAGCGCCTGCTGCACATGCTCTTCGTGCTGTGGGCGATCGCGACGATTCTGTTCTTCATGTTCCGCCTGATGCCGGGCGACCCGACGCTCGCCTATCTCGATCCGAACTTCACCGAGGAGCAGCGCCAGCTCGTCCGCACGCAGTTCGGCCTCGACAAGCCGCTTCCCGAGCAATACCTGATTTACATGGAGAACCTGGCGCAGGGCGAGTTCGGGCTCTCCTTCCGCCAGCGCCAGCCCGTCGCCGGCCTGATGCTCGCCGTGCTGCCGAACACCTTGCTGCTGACCATGACGGCGCTGGTCGTCGCCTATGCCTTCGGCAGCTTGTTCGGGGCCTTGCTCGCCTGGAAGCGCGGCGGTGTCCTCGAAACGATCTCGATCCCGGTCGTGCTCGCGACTCGCGCGGCTCCTGAATTTTGGATCGGCATGCTGGTGCTCGCCGTCTTCGCCTTCAGCCTCGACTGGTTTCCGTCGGGCGGCGCCAACATCGCGGGCGCCCGCTATGCCTCCGAATGGGACCGCATCCTCTCGCTCGATTTCCTGCGCCATCTCACCTTGCCGGCCTTGTCGCTCGCCATCTATCTGCAAGGGCTGCCGGTGCTGCTGATGCGCTCCAACATGCTCGAGGTGATGCGCGAGGAATTCGTGACCATGGCGCGCATGAAGGGACTGCCGGAGAGCAGCGTCATGCTGCGCCACGCCGCGAGGAATGCCTTGCTGCCGCTGGTCACCGCCTTCGCCATCACCTTCGGGCAGCTGGTCGGCGGCAATGTGGTGATCGAGACGGTGTTCAGCTGGCCGGGGCTCGGCCATATGCTGGTCGACGCGGTGGCGAACAGCGACTACCCCCTCGCCCAAGGCGCGTTCCTGTTGATCGCGCTGGTGCTGGTGCTGATGAATTTCGTAGCCGATCTCGTCTACGGCCTCCTCGATCCGCGAGTGACGCATGGAAGCCACTGAGCGACTTTCCGCTTCCCCCTCCCTGCCGGCGGCCGGCGAGGCGCGGCCGGGCTCGAAGCTCTCCGTGCTCGTCGCGCAGCTGCGCGACCCCTACGCCTTCACGGGCGTCGCCATCTATATCGCCTTCGTACTCGTCGCCATCTTCGCCGACAGGCTCGCACCCTATAATCCGACCGATATCCTGTTCACCGCCGATGGGCAGCTTGCCGCTTCCCTGCCGCCGAGCGCCGAGCACCTGCTCGGCACGACTCAACTGGGGCGCGACGTGTTCTCGCAGCTCATGCTCGGCGCCAGGCCTTCGCTTTTCGTCGGCATGACGGCGGCCATCGCAGTCGCGGCGATCGGCACGGCCGCGGGCCTCCTCGCCGGCTATCTCGGCGGCTTCGTCGACAAGCTGCTGATGCGCCTTGCCGACATCCTGCTCGGCCTGCCCTTCCTGCCCTTCGTGATCGTGGTCGTGGCGCTGATCGGCGCGAGCCTGCAGCATGTCGTCCTGGCGATCGTGCTGCTGCTCTGGCCGAACCCGGCCCGCGTCATCCGCAGCCAAGTGCTCAGCTTGACGCAGCGGCAATTCGTCGAGGCGGCGCGCGTTACCGGGGCCAGCGAGTGGCGCATCATGCTCGTGCATGTGGCGCCGAATATCCTTCCCCTGACCTTCCTCTACGGCTCGATCGCGGTCGGCTGGGCGATCCTGGCGCAGGCGAGCGTCAGCTTCCTCGGCTTCGGGGATTCCGACATCATCTCCTGGGGCACGATGCTGCAGGACGCCTATGCGTCGCAGGCGCTCGATCGCGGGCAATATTCCTGGTTCGTGCCTCCAGGCCTGTGCATCGTGCTCGTCGTGCTCGCCGGCTTCTTCATCGGCCGCGGCTATGAGGAGCTGCTCTTCCCCAGGCTGAAAGACAGTTGATGGCGGAGCTTCTCGCCGTCGAGAACCTGGCCGTCACCTATCGCCTGGGCGATACCTTGGTGCATGCGGTCGACGGGGTGGACCTCGCCTTGCCGGAAGGCGCTATGCTCGGCCTCGTGGGCGAATCGGGCTGCGGCAAGACCACGCTGGCGCGCGCCGTGATGGGCGTCCTGCCGGGCAATGCGCGCATCGCGCGCGGCCGCGTGCTGCTGGCGGGCACCGATCTCGTCTCGCTTACGGGCGCCGAGCACCGCGCGCGCCTGTGGCGCGACCTCTCCTTCGTGCCGCAGACGGCGATGAACGCGCTCGACCCGGTCTATCGCCTGCGCGACCAGATGCGCGAGGTGCTGTGCCGGCGCGGCGGCCTGTCTCGCACCGCCGCCGATGCGCGCTCCGCGGAGCTGTTCGGCGCCGTCGGCCTCGACGCGCGGCGGCTGATGGACTACCCGCACCAATTCTCGGGCGGCATGCGCCAGCGGGCCGCCATCGCCATGGCGCTGGCGCTGCGGCCGAAGCTCGTCATCGCCGACGAGCCGGTGACCGCGCTCGACGTGATCGTGCAGCGCCAGGTGCTCGATACCTTCCGCGGCCTCGGCCGGGAGCTTGGGCTTTCGGCCATCATCGTCACTCATGATATCAGCGTGGTCGCCTATCTCTGCTCGATGATCGCGGTGATGTATGCGGGGCGTGTCGTCGAATACGGCCCGATCGAGCGCGTCATGGGAGAGCCCGCCCATCCCTACACCATGGGGCTGATGAACGCCTCGCCCGATCTCGCGCGCGCCGGCGCCGAGCTGACCCCGATCGAGGGCTCGCCCCCGAGCCTCGTGCATCCGCCCGTCGGTTGCCGCTTCGCCGAGCGCTGCCCCTTCGCCGAGCGGGCATGCGCGGAGGCCGCGCCCGAGACGATCGACGTCGCGCCCGGCCATTCCGCCGCCTGCATCAGGACTGGCGAAGCCGGCGAGCTGCGCCGCAGGGCGCGGGAGGCTGCGACATGGCGGCAGTGACGGCGGCGCTCGTCGAAGCCTTCGGCCTCGCCAAGCATTATCCGGCATCGCGCAGCCTGCGCCAGGCCTTGCGCGGCGAGAGGCGCTTGGTGCGCGCCGTCGACGGCATCGACCTTGCGCTGAGGCGCGGCGAAAGCGTCGGCCTCGTCGGTGAATCCGGCAGCGGCAAGACTACCGTCGGCCGGTTGTTGCTGAAGCTCACCCCGCCCACCGCCGGCCAGCTCGCCTTCGAAGGGGAAGACCTCGGGGGAATGGACAAAGCCCGCACGCTGCGCTTCCGGCAGCAGGCTCAGCTCGTCTTCCAGAACCCGTTCGACGCGCTCAACCCCCGCTTCAGCGTGCGGCGCGCGCTTGCCGAGCCGCTGGTGAATACGCGGGTCGACCGCAGCGAGCATGAGCCGCGCCTCGCCGAGGCCTTGCGCCTCGTGCAGCTCGACGACGCGCAACGCTATCTCGACGCCCTGCCGCATCAGCTTTCGGGCGGGCAGCTGCAGCGCGTGGTGCTGGCGCGCGCGCTGGTGGTGAAGCCGAGCTTCCTGGTGGCGGACGAACCGGTATCGATGCTCGATGTCAGCGTCCGCGCCGGCATCTTGAACCTGTTGCGCGACCTCAAGGAGAGGCTCGGCCTCACGGCCTTCTACATCTCCCATGACCTGACCTTGGTGCGCTATGTCTGCGAGCGCAGCCTCGTCATGTATCTCGGCAAGCTCGTCGAGGACGGCCCGACCGACGAGGTCGTCAACCGGCCGGCCCACCCTTATACGCAGGCGCTGATCAAGGCGGTGCCCCGCCCGCGCGTCGACCAGTCGCGGGAAGTCCTGCCGATCTCGGGCGCCATCGGCGACGCCGCCAATCCGCTCTCCGGCTGCCGCTTGCGCGACCGCTGCCCCTATGCTTTCGCGCGCTGCGCCGAAGAGGAGCCGCAGCTCCTGCAGGTCGCGCCCGGCCACCGCGCCGCCTGCCATCTGCACCAAGCCTTACATGCGTGAAACGAGAATGCCTGAAACCGCAACGCCCGAAACCACGAATAGCTGGGGGGAATAGCCGAATGGACTACACGGTTGCCGCGGTCGATCGCGCCCTCAAGCTGCTCGAGGTCGTCGCCGAGAACCCGAATATCGGGCTCACCGAGCTCGCCAGGCTGACAGGGAGCACCAAGACGCTCGCCTTCCGCATGGCCTCGACGCTCGAGGCGCGAGGCTATCTGTTGAAGGACCCGAGCACCCGCGCTTACACGCTCGGCTACAAGCCGCTCTATCTGAGCGAACGCATGCAGCATGAATCGCCGCTCTTGCGCATCGCCGAACCCTATCTCGACGATCTCGCAGAGCGCACCCGCGAGAATGTCAGCCTCACGGTGCGCGAGGACGACCACACCGTCTGCATCGCGCTTCGTCAATCGCCGCAGCCGCTGCGCCTCTATGCCGAGGTGGGTCGGCGGGCGCCCCTTCACGTCGGCGGCGGGCCGAAGCTGCTGCTCGCCTACGCTCCGCCGGAAGTTCAGGCGACAGTGCTCGCCGGCAAGCTCGAAACCTTCACGCCCGAGACCATCGTCGACCCGAAGCGCCTCAGCGCCCTGCTGCGCCGGATCCGAGACCAGGGCTACAATATCAGCCATGGCGATCTCGATTCGGGCGCCTTCTCGGTGGCGGCTCCGCTGCGCGACCATGCCGGGCGCGTGATCGCCTCGATCAGCGTCGCGGGCCCGCAATCGCGCCTGACCAAAGACCTCGAGAAGCTCTATGTGCGCACGCTCGTCGACACGGCCGACGAGATCTCGGTACGCCTCGGCTGGCGCGCAGCGCCCGACCGACTGGCGGTCGGCGCATGAGCCCACCCGCCCAAAACCCGACACGCATGGAGAGGCAGCATGAATGATGCGGCTCGCAACGCCCCGCCCTTCGACGCCGAGGAGCTGCTCGCGGAGATCCGCGCCTGGGTCGAGATCGAGAGCCCGACCAGCGATATCGCGGCGGTGAACCGCATGGTCGACAAGGTGCAGGCGGATGCGAGCGCCGCCGGCGCGCCGACCTGCCGGATTCCCGGCCGCGGCGGCTTCGGCGATCACCTGATGGTGTCGTCTCCCTGGGGGCGCGACGAGCCCGGCATCCTCGTGCTCAGCCATCTCGACACGGTCCATGAGATCGGCACGCTCGCAGGGCCCCTGCCCTTCCGCGTCGAGGGTGACATCGCCTATGGGCCGGGCATCTACGACATGAAGGGCGGCGCCTGCATCGCGCTTGCGGCGTTGCGCCATCTGATCTCCGTCGGGCGGCGCACCAAGCTGCCGATCCGGCACTTGTTCGTATCGGAGGAAGAGGTCGGCAGCCCGACCTCGCGCGAATTCATCGAGCGCGAGGCCCAACGCGCCCGCTACGTGCTGGTGACGGAGCCGGCGCGCGAGGGCGGCAAGGTGGTCACCGGGCGCAAAGGCACGGCGCGCTTCGACCTCGAGGTCACCGGGCGCTCGGCGCATTCCGGCGCCCGCCATCAGGATGGCCGCAGCGCCATCAAGGAGCTCGCCCGCCAGATCCTCGATCTCGAGGCGATGACCGACTACGGATCCGGCGTTACCGTCAATGTCGGCGTGATCCGCGGCGGCACGCGGGCCAATGTCGTCTCCGAGCACGCCTCGGCCGAGATCGACATGCGCGTGCCGAACCCCGAAATCGGCGACAAGGCGATCGCCCGCATGCTCGCCGTCAAGCCGCATGACCCGGACACCACCGTCAAGATCACCGGCGGGCTGAACCGGCCGGGTTATGAGAAATCGCCCGCGATCGCCAAGCTCTTCGAGCATGCGCGCGGGCTCGCCGCGGAGATCGGCTTCGACCTCGAGGATCTGACGACGGGCGGCGGCTCGGACGGCAATTTCACCGCGCATCGCGTGCCGACGCTCGACGGCCTGGGCGTCGACGGCAAGGGTGGCCACACCCATCACGAGCAGCTCTATATCTCCTCGCTCGTGCCGCGCGCGACCTTGATGCTGCGCTTGATGGAGACATTGGCTTAGGTTTTCGATTACGCAGCTCTACTCGGATTTACCCATCTCGCGGCGGAGGAGAATTGTGGCGCGCCCGAGGGTTTGCTTGACTGACCAGCCGACGCAATCCCGGCATTTCAAGCCGTGGAAGCCGAGGGGAGGAAACGATGTCCCGCATCACGCGCCGTGGCCTGACCCTGGGGGCGGCGTCAGCCGCGCTGCTCGCCGACCCGCTGCGCCATGCGATGGCGCAGGCGGCGCTGTCGGAGGCGACGCGAAACCTGCCGAAAACCTATGCCGGCACGACGCTCAAGATCACCTGGGGCAATACGCCGGCCTATGCGCAGGTCGCCAATTTCAGCAAGGAGTTCAGCGAAGCGACGGGAATAGAGCTCGAATTCGTGACGCTGCTGCAAGTCGATCGCTACCAGAAGATGATGCTCGACGCGACGAGCGGCACCAATTCCTTCGATCTCTATCTGACGGCCTATCAATGGAAGGAGCAATTGGCGCCCTACGCGGCCGATCTCACTCACATCGACAAGGAGGTCAAGGGCGTTCCGGACCCGGAATGGGACGATTATCCGAAAGCCGCGCTCGAGGCCTATGCCAAATTCGAGAACAAGATCGTCGCCATCCCGCTGCTCGGCGATGTCTCGATGGTGGTTTGGAACAAGAAGGCGTTCCGGGAGGCGGGGCTCGATCCCGACACCCCCTCGCCGAGCTGGGATCAGGTCTACAAAAACGGCATCAAGCTGACCACGGGCCAGCAATACGGCTTCAACATGCCGGCCGGCAAGAGCATCCAGACGGCTTGCATCTGGATCACGGTGTTCCACGGCTTCGGCGGCCAATATTTCGGGGCGGACGGCAAGCCCGGCTTCAACAGCGCGGCTTCCGTCAAGACCCTGCATTTCATGGCGGACGAACTCGGCAAGGTGAGCCCTGCCGGCCATCTGACCTGGGATTTCCCCGAGATGATCAACAGCCTCGCGACCGGCCAGGCGGCGCAAGGCTATATGTGGGCGGGCGGCTTCAGCACGCTGTTCGATCCGGCGAAATCGGTGGTCGCGCATGATCTCGGCTTCGCGCCGACGCCGCAATCGGTCCTGCTCGGCGGCTGGGGGCTCGCCGTCAATGCGAAATCGCATAATCTCGATGCCGCCAAGCTCTTCGCCGGCTGGCTGACCTCGCGCGAGAT
>JBIOEJ010000150.1:0-12960 GCA_044445965.1 Hyphomicrobiales bacterium | reverse complement strand
GTCCGGCAAGCAGGAGGCGATCGCAGCCAATATGTCGATATTGGCGAGATCGACGACGAACTTTCAGGCCAAAACGGCCGCGCCCCTTCGGGGTTTGGACGAAATGGCCATTTGGTGCGTCGAAAACCTCGCCGATACCGGAGTATCGGCATCGATTTTCTCCTGCCAGCTGGCCATTTCGTCTCAAATCCCGGCTCACGCGATGTATGTCAACACGCCCTCAAGCCAAACGCGCGAGGCGACTGGTCAGAAGCTCGAAAAACCCGTCCGCATCGACATCCTTGAGCAAGGTGACATTGCGCGGGCGGTCGGTGATCTGCCACCAATCCGCAACCGTCATCCCGCGCGTCAGCGGGCTCATCGTCTCGATCGATACGTTGATCAAGCGGCCACGATAGAGGTCGGGTTGCAGCAGATAGGCGATGACGTTGGGGTCGTGCACGGGCGCGCCGTCCCAGCCATATTTCTTCAGGTCGAACTGTTGGGAAAAGGACAGCATGTCGGCAACCGCGATGCCGGCCTTGTTGCCCAGCGCCCGCACCCGGGCGAGCCTTGCGCTTGTCATCAGGGCCTTATGCGTCACGTCGAGCGGCAGCATGAAGATGGGGATGCCGCTCTTCAACACGACATCGGCTGCTTCCGGATCGACGAAGATGTTGAACTCGGCCGCGGGCGTTATGTTGCCCACCTCGAAATAGGCGCCGCCCATCAAGACGATGCGTTGCACGCGGTCGGCGATCCGGGGCGCCTTCACCAGCGCCATCGCCATATTGGTGAGCGGCCCGAGCGCGCAGATGGTGACCGTCTTCGGCTCGAGCGCGAGCAAGGTCTCGACGAGGTAGTCGACCCCGTGCTGCTTCTCGAGCGGCATGACCGGCTCCGGAAATGAGGGACCGTCGAGGCCTGTCGGCCCATGCACATGCTCGGCGGTCCTGAGCTCCCTGGCGAGGGGCCGCTCGCAACCGGCATAGACCTTGATGTCGCGCCTGCCGGCGAGCTCCAGGACCTTGCGCGCGTTCAGTGAAGTGCGGCTCAAAGGCACATTGCCGGCGACCGCGACGATCGCCAGAAGCTCGATTTCGTCGGGCGAGGCGAGCGCCAGGAGGATCGCCACGGCGTCGTCCTGGCCGGGATCGGTGTCGATGATGATCTTCTGTCTCAAGGCGTTGCTCCGAGCCGCGACAGCAGCGTCTTGCGCTTGGCCTCGGCCTTGGCGATCGAGGCGAGCTTCACATGGCCGTAGCCGCGAATCTCCTCGGGCAAGCCGGCAAGCGCGCATGCAAGCGCGTGGTTCTCGCGGGTGAGTTCCTCGCATAATCGCCCGACGAGGTCGAAATAATCGGCGATCAGCCGTCGCTCCATCCGGCGTTCCGCGGTCCGCCCGAACGGGTCGAAGCGCGTGCCGCGCAGGCTCTTCAGCCTGGCGAGCCCGCGAAACACAGGAAGCATCCAGGGTCCGAAGCCGATCTTCCGCGGCGCTCCCGTCAGTGCATCCCGGCGCGCCAGCAAGGGCGGGGCGAGGTGGAAACGGAGCTTCACCTTGCCCTCGAAAGCCGCGTCGAGCTTGGCCTTGAAGGCCGCATCGGCATGAAGCCTCGCAACCTCATACTCGTCCTTATAGGCCATCAGCTTGAAGGCCCCGACGGCGACCGCCTCGGCAAAGCCGCTCATGCCGGGTGCACGCCTGCCCTCGGCCGCCTTGGCGCGCGCCGCGAGATCGCGATAGCTCGCCGCATAGGCTTCGTCCTGGTATTCGGCGAGGAAGGCCGAGCGGCGAGCGATCAGCGCCTCGAGGGGCTGGGGCGGCGCCATCTCCACGGCTCGCCCCCGATCGGCATTTACGGCCTTCGGATCATGCGCGGCGAGCCGGCCCCAGGCGAAGGCTCTTTTGTTCGTCTCGACCGCGGCGCCGTTCATCTCGATCGCCTTCATCAGCGCCTGAAGGCTCACCGGCAAGCGCCCTTTCTGCCAGGCATAGCCGAGCAGGAAGAGGTTCGACATGATGGCATCGCCGGTGAGCGCGGTCGCGAGCGTCGTCGCGTCGACGAAATCGGCCTCTGCGCCGATGGCGAGGCGGATCGCCCGGACCATCGCGGCTTGATGAAACTCGGTGGCATTGTCCTTGACGAAGGCCGCCGTCGGGGCGAGATGGCGGTCGATCACCGCATGCGTGCGGCCGGGCGCGGCGCTCGAGAGCGCGCCTGCGCCGGCCGCCACCACGATGTCGAAGCCGAGGATGAGGTCCGCCTCGCCGAGGCCGATGCGGACGTTTGACAGTCGATCCGGCCCTTGCGCGATGCGGATATGCGAGAGGACGGCGCCGTTCTTCTGGGCGAGGCCCGTCTGGTCGAGGACGAGCACGCCGTGCCCGTCGATGTGAGCGGCCTCAGCGATGATGGCGCTGACGGTGATGACCCCGGTGCCGCCGATGCCGGCGAGCAGCATGTTGTAGGACCGGCCGAGCGCCGGCTGCGCCGGCAAGGGCAGCTCGGCGAGCGGCGCCCGATCGGCGAGGACCGCCACGCCGCGCCGGGGCCTGGCGCCTTCGACGGTCACGAAGCTCGGACAGAAGCCCTTGATGCAGGACAGATCGGTATTGCAGCTCGACTGGTTGATCATGCGCTTGCGGCCGAATTCGGTGTCGAGCGGCTCGATCGAGATGCAGTTGGAGACGGAAGAACAGTCGCCGCAGCCTTCGCAGACGAGCTCATTGATGAAGGCGCGCCGCTCAGCGACCGGCAAGGT
This sequence comes from Hyphomicrobiales bacterium, assembly GCA_044445965.1. Classification (GTDB taxonomy): domain Bacteria; phylum Pseudomonadota; class Alphaproteobacteria; order Rhizobiales; family Beijerinckiaceae; genus GAS188. The sequence goes on along the minus strand of JBIOEJ010000150.1, from coordinate 10,215 downwards.
GCCGCGCTTGCGGCGCCGGCGCTTCTCGGCGGCGCAGACCTGGTCGAAAACCAGGACGGTCACGCCCTCGATCTCGCGCAATCGGCGCTGCACGGCGTCGAGCGCGTCGCGATGGTCGAGGCTGACGCCGCGGGGCAGCCTGCCCCGCCAGCGCTCCGGCTGCTCGGCGACCACCGCCACCCGCGTCGCGCCCTCTGCGAGCACCTGCGCGACGACGCCCGGCACCGTCAGATTGCCATCATGCGGCTGGCCGCCGGTCATGGCGACCGCGTCGTTGTAGAGGATCTTGTAGGTGGCATTGACGCCGGATGCGATGGCGGCGCGGATCGCCAGCGCCCCCGAATGGAAATAGGTGCCGTCGCCCATATTGACGAAGATGTGCTTCTCGTCGGTGAAGGGAGCCATGCCGGTCCAGGCGACGCCCTCGCCGCCCATCTGGGTGAAGGTCGAGGTCGCCCGCTCCTCGAGGCCGACCACCATCATATGGCAGCCGATGCCGGTCGAGGCGCGGCTTCCTTCGGGCAGGCGGGTCGAGATGCTGTGCGGGCAGCCGGAGCAGAAATAAGCCTCGCGGGAGAGCGGCGCGAATTCGCGCGGCCGCGCGGCTTCGAGCGCGTCCAAGGCCGCTGCGCGCGCCGCAAGCTCGGGATCGTCCTTGTCGAGGAGGCCGAGAATGGCCCGGGCGACCAGATGCGGATCGATCTCGCCCCAGCTCGGCAAGAGCGGATGACCGTTCTCGTCTTCCTTGCCGATGACGCGGGGCCTTCGCCCGTCGGGCAGGTTGAACAGCAAGGATTTGATCTGATCCTCGATCACGCCGCGTTTTTCCTCGACGACGAGGATCGTCTCGAGGCCGGAAGCGAACTCGGCGAGGCCGGCAGGCTCGAGCGGCCACACGAGGCCGATCTTGTAGATGCGCAGACCCAAAGCCTGCGCGCGCGCAGCGTCGATTCCAAGGAGCGCGAGCGCGGCTTGCAGGTCGAGCCAGGCCTTGCCGGAAGCGGCGATGCCGATGCGGGCCTCGGGGCTGTCGGTCACGATGCGGTCGATGCGGTTCAACCGCGCAAAAGCAGCGACCGCGCGCAATTTGTGCTCGATGAGGCGGCGTTCCATGGCGTGCGAGCCGTCGGGCCAGCGCGGGCCGAGACCGTCGGCCGGCAGCGCCAGCTCGGGCTCCACGATCACGAGCCGGTCCGGATCGACATCGAGATTGGCGGTGCATTCGACGATGTCGGTCTGGCATTTGAAGCCGACCCAACCGCCGCAATAGCGGCTCATCGCCCAGCCGATGAGGCCATAGTCGAGGAACTCGCCGATCCCGCCGGGGCTGAGGAGCGGCAACATGGCCGAGATCAGATTGTGCTCGCTCTGATGCGGCAAGGTCGACGAGACGGCGCCATGATCGTCGCCGACCAGCAGCAGCACGCCGCCGCGCTTCGATGTGCCCGCCGCCTGGGCGTGACGGATCGCGTCCAGGCTGCGGTCGACGCCAGGCCCCTTGCCGTACCACATGGCGTAGACGCCGTCATAGCGGGCGCCCTCGAACAGCCCGAGCTGCTGCGAGCCCCACACCGCGGTCGCCGCAAGATCCTCGTTGAGGCCCGGGCGAAAGACCACGTGATGACGGTCGAGATGAGGCTTCGCCCGCATGAACTCGCGATCGAGCCCCGCCAGCGGCGAGCCGCGATAGCCCGAGACGAAGCCTGCGGTGTTGAAGCCCGCGGCGAGGTCCCTCTGGCGCTGCATCAGCGTCAGGCGCACCAGCGCCTGGGTTCCAGACAACAGCACGCGCCCCTTCCGCAGCGTGTAGCGATCGTCGAGACGGACATCCCCAGGGTCGCGGCGATCGGCAATTTTGGGGAGTGGTTCTGCCGCCATCCCAACCTCAGAACCGATGGATCTTCAATCCCAGCACCTTCTCCGTCACCACCACCACCGCGATGGTCAGCGCGATATTGACCGAGGAGACCGCCGCGGCCTCCGGCGTGAAGTTGGTGCGCAGATAATCGAAGAGCTGGATCGGCAAGGTCGAGGTGCCGATGCCCTTGAGCATGAAGGAGATGGTGAAGGTATCGAAGGAGATGATGAAGGCGAAGAGGCAGCCCCCGATCACCCCGGGCTTGATCAGCGGCAGGATGATGCGGCGAAAACGCGTGAGGCGGCCGGCGCCGAGCGAGCGCGCCGCGAGGTCCAAGGCGAGATCGAAACTTTCGAGCGCCGCCGAGACATTGATGAAGACGAAGGGCAGGGTGATCAGCACATGGCCGGCGATCATGCCGATCATCGTCCTGGTCCCGATCCCGATCGAATAGACGAAGAAGAGAAGCGCGATCGCCGTCAGCACCTCCGGCAGCAGCAGCGGCGCCAACATGGCGAGGCGCACCGTCTCCTTGAGGCGGCCGGCGAACTGCACGGCGTAGAGCGCCGCCGCCGTTCCGATGGCGCCCGAGATCAGCATGGCGACGAACGCCACCCATAGCGAGGTGCGGATGGCCCGCATGAACACTTCGTTCTCGAAGAAGGTCACATACCAGCGCAGCGACAAGCCTTGCGGCGGGAAGGTCAGAAAGGCGCCGGCGTTGAAGGAGGCCGCCACCACCACCAAGATCGGCGCCAAGAGGAACACGTAGACGGCGAGGCAGTAGAGGTTGAGGAGGCGAGCCGGCATCAGGACGCCTTCCAGTCCATCCGCGTCAGCCGGCCGAAGGCGAGGACGCAGAGCGCCCCGATGATCGAGAGCGTCAAGGCGAGCGCCGAGCCGAAGGGCCATTGGAAGGTGTCGATGAGCGCATCGACGATCGTGACCGCCATGGTCTTGACCCGCAAGCCGCCGATGAGGGCGGGCGTCACATAGGCGCTGATGGCGAGCACGAAGACCAGCATGCAGCCGGCCTGGATACCCGGCAGCGCCAGCGGCAAGGCGACGCGCCGGAAGGCGGTGGAGCGCGAGGCCCCGAGCGAACGCGCAGCCGATTCGAGGGAGGGATCGATGCCCTGAATGGCACTCATGATGGGCAAGATCATGAAGGGCAACAGCACATGGGTCAGCGCGATGACGATGCCGAGGGCGTTGTACATGAGCGGCAAGGGTGCATCGATCAGGCCTGCGCCGGCGAGCGCCCGGTTGATGACGCCGTTATTGCCGAGCAGGATCGTCCAGCCATAGCTGCGGATGACGATGCCGACGAGGAGCGGCGCGAGCACGATGCCGTAGGCGAGCCCGCGCAGCCTTCCCGTGCCGCGCGCCAGCTGCCAGGCGACCGGGAAGCCGGCGATCAGGCAGATGAGCGTCGTGGCGACGCCGATCCACAAGGTGTTGGCGACCTGGAACAGATAGAAGGAATCGGCGAAGAACTTCCGATAATTGGCCGTCGTCCAGCCGGCCGCGTAGGGTGTGCCGACACCGGGCGGGCGAAAGCTCATCAGCACGATGTTGAGATAGGGGATGACGAGGAACACCACCAGCACCAGGAGCGCCGGCGCGATCAGCAGGGCGGGCGCCAATGCGCCCTTGCGCCGCGCCTGCACTTAAGGTTCTCCCAGCGGCCAGAAGCGTTCATCGGCCGCGTGCGCGATCACCCGATCGCCCTCGGCGAAGCGCGAGGTCGGGAAGGTTTGGACGTTGAGCGCCGTGCCGCCGTCGAGCTCGATGCGGTAGTCGATGACGCTGCCGGAATAATAGGCCGCCAGCACGCGGCCGGCCCAGCCATGGCCCCCCGCGGAGCTCGGCGCAAGCGAGATCGCCTCGGGCCGCAGCGCCAAGGTGATCGCGCCGTCGGCGGCGCCGGAACCGGGGCGATCGACGGCGATGTCGCCGAAGCTCAGGCGCACCCTCAGGCGACCGGTCTCATTGCCGAGCACCTTGCCTTCGATCAGGTTGACGCGGCCGACGAAGCCCGCGACCTCGCGGCTGCGCGGCCGGTCGTAGATGTCGGAAGGCGCTCCCATCTGGGCAATGCGCCCGCCGAACATCACGACCACCTTGTCGGAGATGGTCATGGCTTCGGCCTGATCATGGGTCACGTAGACGGTGGTGATGCCGACGCGGCGCTGCAGCTCGCGGATGAAGACGCGCATCTCGTCGCGCAGCTTGGCGTCGAGATTGGCGAGCGGCTCGTCGAGCAGCAGGATGCGCGGCTCGATCACGAGCGCGCGGGCGAGCGCCACGCGCTGCTGCTGGCCGCCGGAGAGCTGGCGCGGGTAGCGGCTCGCGAAATCACCGAGCTGGACCATGTCGAGCACCTTGCGGGTGCGCGTCTTGATCTCGTCGCGGGGGAGGCGGCGCATCTCGAGCCCGAAGGCGAGATTTTGCTCGACCGTCATATGCGGGAAGAGCGCGTAGTTCTGGAACACCATGCCGATATCGCGCTTCTCGGCCGGGAGATCGGAGACGTCGCGGCCGTCGAAGGCGATCGAGCCGCTCTCGGCGTGCTCGAAGCCGGCGATCATCTTCAAGGTCGTGGTCTTGCCGCAGCCCGAGGGGCCGAGCAGCGACACGAACTCGCCATTGCCGATCGTCAGCGAGATGTCGTCGACGGCGCGCGTGCCGCCGAAGCTCTTGGTGAGCGACTGGATACGCAGCTCGGTCACGCGACGGCGATTCCGTTTGGGCCCGGCTGCGATGGTCGGGCGGCCCCTCTCCCGCACTCGCGAGAGCTTCGCGAAACTCGCAGTCGCGGTCTCACCGCTCTTCCGCTCATCGCCGCGAAAGCGGGGATCCGGAGTTTCCACCTGTTTTCGTAGGGCTGGGTTCCCGCTTTCGCGGGAATGAGCGGAGATGGACCTGCTTTACTCGTCACTGCGACGCGCCTCGGACGCCCATTACCTATATGACCGTCTTCGCCCAGCGCTCGGCGAACTCGCCTTGGTTCTTGTTCACGAAATCCCAATCCCAGGTCAGGATCTTGGCCATGTCGGCGCCTGAGATCGGCACGTTCCCCTTCATCGCGTCCGGCACCGTGACCTTCTGATTGGTGGGCGAGATGAAGAACTCGGCCATCATCTTCCCTTGGATCTCGGGCGAAAGCAGGAAGTTCGCATATTGATAGGCGAGCTCCTTCTCGGGGCCATGCGCCAAAATGTTGATCGTCTGGTCGAACATGATCATGCCCTCTTCCGGGATGATGCAGTCGACGGGCAGGCCTTGCAGGCGAAGCCGCGAGATCTCGCCGAAGTCGAAGGGCGCGACCACGATCTCTCCGGAAGACAACGCGGTCGAGAGGTTGAAATCGACCTGGATGACCCGGCCGAGCTTGCCGATCGCGGCGAAGCCCGCATCGACGTCGTACTGGTCCTTGCCGAAGATCTTGGAGGCGAGCAGCAGCTCCATCTTTCCGGCGCTGTTGGCGAAGTTGTAGAGGCCGATCTTCCCCTTGAACTCGGGATTGCTCCACAGATCCTTCCAGGCTCTCGGCTTCGTCTTGACGAGGTCGGTGCGGTAGCCGATGCCGATCGGCGAGACGGCGGCGATGGCGCCCCAGCCATCGGTCGTCTTCGCCAGGGGATAGAGGTCGGCATAGTTCGGCAGCTTCGCGAGATCGAGCTTCTCGAAGAAGCCTTCCTTGCGCAGGCCCGAGGCGAAAACCTCGTTGGTCACCAGGATCGAATAAGGTGGGGAGGCGACGCCGGCGGCGCGCAAATTGGCGCCGAAGACGCGGCCATTGCCGACATCGAGCGTCACGGCGGCGCCCGAAGCCGCCGTGAAGGCCGGCGCGATGGTCTTGCGCCAGAACTGCTCCCAGACGCCGCCCAAGGTCGGCACGATCAGCGTCTTCGATTGTGCGAAAGCGGGCATGCCGGAGAAGCTGCTGCCGGCGAGCGCTCCCAACCCTATCAATGCCTGGCGTCTATTCATATGGGCCATCACGGTTCACCTCTCGGATGTGGTGCGGATTCTTAAACGTCTCAGCGCTTGAAAGCCTGGCTCGTCTTCAAGGCGATATAGTCGCCATAGGTAATCGGCTCATATTTCGCCGGATTGTCCTTGCCTTTGAACTGCGGCAGGCACTCGATCAGCGTATCCTTGCTGGGGTTGACGAAGAAGGGGATCGACTGCCGGCGCGAGCTGGCGCGCCCCTCGCGCGGCGGGTTGGCGACCCGGTGCGGGGTCGACACCCATTTGTCGTTGGTCCAGCGCATGAAGGCATCGCCGATATTGACCACATAGGCGCCCTCGATCGAAGGCGCGTCGATCCATTTTCCGTCGCGCGACTGGACTTGCAGCCCGCCAGTGGAAGCCTCCGAGCGCAGGATGGTCATGAAGCCGTAATCGGTGTGGACGCCGGCGCGCAACTGTCCCGGAAGCGGCGCCGAGAGCTGCTCTGGATAATTGATGACGCGCAGCGCCGAGAGATGGTTGACGAAAGACGGCTCGAAATAGTCATCCTTCAGGCCGATGGCCCTGCAGAAAATCTGCCTGAGCGCGGCTGCGAGCCTCTCCATCTCGGCGAGGTAATCGGCGAAGGCCGCCTCGAGCCCGGGCGGCCGATCGGGCCAGACATCGCCCTTAAGGCGCGGGCCGAAATTCAGGCTCTCCTTGTAATCGCCGGGCGTCTTGATGCCGAGCGTCGCGCTCAGCGCCTCATCCGCCAGAGGCGCAAAGGCGACGCCTCCCATGACGCCGGTGCCCCGGCCATGCGCCCGCTTATAGTCCTCCGGGCAATCGAAGAAGGCACGGGCCGATCGGTAGAGCCGCTGCGTGATCTCCGGCGATACGAGATGGCCGGTGACGAGAAAGAACCCGGTCTCCCGACAGGCGGTCTCGACGGCCGCGACCACTGCCGCTCCATTCGGCTCCTTACGCAGATAGGGCCCGATATCGATGACCGGAATGCCCTCGCTATGGGAGCCGGCTTGCGGCGACGCTTTGAGCGAACCCAACTGACACCTCTCCTGTGCTCGGATCCCGATATTTCGAGCCCGCGAAAGCCGCTGCCGACACCCCCACGAAAGCCGCTCTTGACTTCGCGGGAAGAGTGGAGGTAACGGAGATTATCCCGACAAACCGTTGTTGGCAAGATAGTCTGTTGTTGTCAAGTTTGTCGCATCGAGGGAGCATGCAGGTGTCCGTCGAGGATCTCGGGCAACAGGAACAAGCCGTGTTGGACGCCATCACGGCCAATCCTTTCGTGGGTCAGCAGGAGATCGCGGCCGCGCTCGGATTGGCGCGCTCGACGGTCGCCGCGCACATCGTCCAATTGGTGCAGAAGGGGTATATTCTCGGGCGCGGCTATGTGCTGCCGAAGAACAAGCGCATCGTCTGCCTGGGCGGCGCGACCGTCGATCGCAAATATTACGCCGCGAAGCCGCTGATCCCCGAGACCTCGAACCCCGTGGAAGGGCATCGCGCCTATGGCGGCGTGGCGCGCAATGTCGCCGAAAACCTGGCGCGGCTCGGCGTCGATGTCAGCCTCGTCTCGATCCTCGGCGATGATGAGGCCGGCAACGCCATGCTGCGCCATCTGCACGATCTCGGCGTCGATGCCTCGCGCGTCGTGACGACGCGCGAGAAGCCGACCGCCGAATATGTCGCCATCATCGGTCCGAACAGCGATCTCATCCTCGGCCTCGCCGATATGGATATCTTCTCTCTGATGACCCCCGCGCATCTCGAGCGCGCCTGGCCGCATCTCGCCTCGGCCTCCTGGGTGCTGGCCGATTGCAACATGTCGCCCGACATCCTTGCCCATCTCGTGACGCGCAAGCAGGGCGCGCGGTTCAAGCTGGCGGTCGATGCGGTTTCGATGCCCAAGGTCGTCCGCTTGCCGCAAGACCTCAATGGCGTCGACCTCCTCTTCCTCAACAAGGACGAGGCCGACAGCTATCTTAAGAACTCCGCGCTGACGCCGAACAAGACGGCCTCGGCGCTCCGCGCACGCGGGGCGCGCGAGGTGGTCCTGACGCTCGGAAAGCGCGGCACCGTCGTCGCGACCGCCGAGGGGCTGCTGCCGCAGCCCGCGGTTCCCGCCCATCCGATCGACGTCACCGGCGCCGGCGACGCGATGATCGCCGGCACGCTCTACCGCCTGCTCGCCGGCGAGCGGCTGGCGAGCGCGACGCGCGTCGGCGCCCTGCTCGCGGCGATCACGACCGAGCACGAAGCGAGCGTTCATCCCGAATTGTCGCCGGGCTTCCTCGCGGGCGCCAGCCACCGCATACCGGAGGCGAGGGGAGCCATGGCATTTTCAAGCGAAGTGGATGCCGGTTCGCGTGAAGACAATGCGTCAGATCGAACAAAGGCCGCTGAATGAGCCTCGATCTCCTGCGACCGGATATCGGCCGAGAGGTCGCCGAGGCCCTTGCGGCGCGCCGCCCCGTGGTCGCGCTCGAATCGACCATCATCTCCCACGGCATGCCTTATCCGGACAACCTCGCGACCGCGCGCTGCGTGGAACAGGAGGTGCGCCGCAATGGCGCGGTACCTGCGACCATCGCGGTGATCGACGGCGTTCTGCGCTGCGGCCTCGACGCCGCGATGCTCGAGCGGCTCGGCAAGGACGGGAAGGTCGTCAAGGCTTCGGGGCGCGACCTTGCGACCGTCATGGTCCGCAAGCTCTCGGCCGGCACCACCGTCTCGGCCACCATGCGCATCGCCGCGCTTGCCGGCATCGCGGTCTTCGCGACCGGCGGGGTCGGCGGCGTGCATCGCGGCGCCGATGAGAGCTTCGACATCTCGGCGGACTTGACCGAGCTCGGCCGCACCGGCACCGCGGTCGTCTGCGCGGGCGTCAAGTCGATCCTCGATATCCCGAAGACGCTGGAATATCTCGAGACGCAGCGCGTCCCGGTGATCGCCTACGGCACCGACGAATTCCCGGCCTTCTATGCGCGCGCGAGCGGCGAGCGCGTCGATCAGCGCCTCGACACGCCGGACGAGATCGCCGAGGCGATATCGCTGCATGGAAGGCTGGGCTCGGGCACGGGGCTGTTGATCGCGAACCCGATCCCCGCCGAGCATGAGCTGCCGCGCGAGCGGATCGATGCGGTGATCGCCGCATCGGTCGCCGAGGCCGAGCGGCGCGGCATCGCCGGCAAGGCCGTGACGCCATTCCTCTTGTCGCGCATCAACGAGCTGACCGCGGGCGAAAGCCTCAAAGCCAATATCGCGCTGGTGCGCAACAATGCGGCGCTCGCCGCCAGGATCGCGGTCGCTTATGCGAAAATCGCCGCGTGATCATTCCCTTCTCAACGGAGCCCGCCCGATGACCTATGAGACGATCCTCTTCGAGAAGGATGCGACCGACAGTTTCGCAATCCTCACCTTGAACCGTCCCGAGAAGCTGAACTCGATCAACAAGACCGTGATCCATGAGACGGTGGCGGCGGTGAAGACCTGCGCCGCCGATCCGGGCATCAACGCGCTCATCATCACCGGCGCCGGGCGCGCCTTCTCCTCGGGCTACGATCTCGGCGCCGCGGATTTCGACGTGGACGTCGAATTCTGGCGCGCCGACATGTCGGAGAACTCGGAAGCCTGGCTCGAGATCTGGCGCGCCCCCATCCCGATCGTCGCGGCCGTCAACGGCTATGCGCTCGCGGGGGCCTTGGAGCTGATGATGTGCTGCGATCTCGCGATCGCCGCCGACACCGCCAAATTCGGCGAGCCCGAGGTTCGGCACAATTCGGGTCCGCCGACCCTGATGATGCCATGGCTCATCGCCAGCCGCGACGCGCGCTGGCTGATGTATACGGGCGACCTCGTCGACGCCGACGAGGCGCTGCGCATGCATCTCGTCAACAAGGTCGTGCCGGCCGACGCCTTGATGGGGGAGGCGAAGAAGCTTGCGCGCAAGCTTGCCCGCATGCCCGTGCCGGCGATCAAATACGCCAAGGCCTCGCTCAACCAGCAGCAGATGCTGGCCGGCCTCCTATCGTCCTTCAGCTACAATATCGAGGCGATGGCCGCCTTGCACACCACCAGGAAGGGGCGCGAATGGATGGCCAAATTCGGCAAGATGCCGCTGAAGGAATATCTCGCCATCCGCGACGCACCATTCAAGGGGCTGGATTGAGGTCGAGCGCGCCTGGCGAATGAATGGTTTGCATCACGCCCGGGCGCCGATCCCTCCACCCGCGAGGCGCTGTTCGATTCACACATCTTTTGGGCCGAGTTGATGGCCATATTTGATGAGTTGGAAGTCCTCCAAGCCACGGCGCATGACCATGGGACCTGGTTTTCCGTAATAGCCGTCCCAAGCCCCGAGGCGGGCGATGACC
>JBIOEJ010000149.1:0-13005 GCA_044445965.1 Hyphomicrobiales bacterium | reverse complement strand
GGCGGAGCGGAGGGCCGGGCGGGGGGCGCACAATCATGCGCCGGCATGGAGTGAATTTTGCAAAGGTCCCGCCTCGCGGAGGAGGGATGGAGGTGGCGGCCTCCAGCTCATCCGGTGGCAAGGCGATGAGCATCTGGCCATCGCTCGCGGCGAGGATCGCGTCGAAGCTCAATTGGCACCAGCCCTTCTTGGCGGCGAGGTTGCCTGTCGTCAGAAGATGGCAGAGCCGCCCATAGGCCTCGCGATCGGTCGGATAGGCGAGCACCTCGAAGCCGTCGCTGGTCACGAGCCGCGTGCCGACGAGAAGCTTGATGGAACGCTTCTTCGCCTCCGCATAGGCGCGCACCACGCCGGCGAAGCTGTTGCGGTCGGCGATGCCGATGGCGGCAAGGCCGAGCGCCTCGGCCGCGGCCACCATCTCTTGCGGGTGCGAGGCGCCGCGCAGGAAGGAGAAATTGGTGGTGACGGCAAGCTCGGCATAGGCGGTCATGGATACGATACTTTTGATTGTTGGATCCTATGGTTCAATCAACTTTTTTTTCGCGTAATCTTGTCCAAAAACTCCGCAACTTTTTGGGATTACGCGAAGAGCCCGTGCACGAACCAGCGCGGCGAATTGGTCTCGCGCCCGTAGAGGCCTTCGCGATAGAGCCAGAAGCGGCGGCCAGCCTCGTTCTCCACGAGATAGTAGTCGCGTGTCGGTTGCGGCCTGCGCTGGTGCCACCATTCGGCGGCGATGCGCTCGGGTCCCTGCGCCAGGACGACGCCATGCGTCGCGCCGCGCCAGCGGAAGCGCCGGGGAGGGCCCTCCGGCACGAGCGCCGTGACCTCGGCGGGCTCGGCGCGCGGCAGGAGAAGAAGGGGGCGCGGCCGCGCCCCGTCCTGCGCCGGCCAGAAGTCGCCGGGAGGCGCGGCGGTCGCGTCGCAGGAGGTCTCGGCCTTTTCGGGCAGATGGCTCGCCACGGGCTTCAGCCGCCTGACGCTGCGCGGGCCGAGGCGCTGCCGCAGGCCGTCGATGAGCGCGGCGCAGCGCTCGGCCCGGTCGGCGCCATCGGCCGCGGCAAGCTCGACCTGGCGTTCCTCGATGCGCTCGGCGGTGGTGACCGAGAGGCTCACCGCCTCGAAACCGAAGCCGGCATCGATGGCTTCGCCAAGGCGCTCGAGCTCGAGGGAGAGGAGGCGCGCCACATGTCTAGGCGCGCGCGTCGGCAGGGCGAGGCCGATATCGATCATCGTCGCCTCGCCGTCGACGCGATAGAGGGCGAGGCGCAAGCGCCGCGCGCCGACCCCGTCGCGCTCGAGGGCGCCGACGAGGCCCTCCATGAGACGGGCCGCGATGGCGACGACAGCGTCTTGCGTGACGACCGGCTCGATGAGGCGGCGCAGCCCGTGATAGGCCGGCGGCGGGGTGATGCAAAGGAGCGGCTCGGGAGCGCGGCCGAGCGCCTGGTCGAGGCGTCGCAGAAGCTCCGTCTCGAAACGCGCCGCAAAGGGCGCGCGCGGCTTATCGAGCAGCGCGCCGATGCGCTTGAAGCCGAGCCGCCGCAGGGTATTTCTGGTCGCGGCCGCGAGGCGCAGCGCCTCGATGGGCAAGGCCGCGATCGCGTCTCCTTCTTCGCCCGAGGGCAGGATCAGGATCGGTGAAGAATGATAACGCGAAAGGGCCCAGGCCGTGCCCGGCGTATCGGCGGCGGCAAGGCGCGCCGGCAATCCGAAGCGCTCGAGCCGCCGCGAGAGATCGGCGAGCAGCCCCCGTTCTCCGCCGAAGAGATGGGCCGAGCCCTCGATTTCGAGGAAGAAACCATCGGTGCCGCTGTCTTCACCGAAGGGCGACACGGCAGGTGTGTAGCGCGTCGCCCAGAGCGCCAGGCGCCGCAGGGCGGCAAGGTCGGCCGCGGGATCCATGACCTCGACCTGCAAGCGCCCGGCCTTGGCCCGTGCGTCGGCGAGGCCGTCGCCGACCTCGATCCCCGCAGCCTCGGCCGCCGCATTGGCGGCGGCGATGCGCGGCCCGCCGGAGGCCTCGACGGTGAGGATGAAGGGGCGCCGAGGATCGACCCCAGGCTCGGCGAGGGCAAGCTCAGCCTGAGGCTGCTCTTGTGCCCGCCGCGAGGGGCTGCGCGCTTGCGCCCCGAGGAAGCGCAGGATCGGCCATCGGGGCAGCCAGACTGAAACGATACGCGCCATGATTCCACTCCACCAACCACTCGCCCAACCTTCCGTTGCGGCAGCGTTCGAGCCTCAGCCGCCATCGCCATCGGTCGAAGAGGCCGAAGCGGTCGCGCGCGGCCTGGGCGGCGCCGACCCGCCAGCGGGTCGCGGCCGCGCTCGATCCCACCATCCCGGCCGACCCCAGAAGGATGAGGGGAAGCCCCGAATTCCCCGCCGCGAGATGCAATCTGCGGCTCGTCTTGAGATCGAGCTCCTTGCCGATGGCGCCGGCGACCGCCGCCGGCACCCCCGAGCGTAAGGCCTCCTCCAGGGCCCAGAGCGCCTGCAGCTCGTCTTGCGTCTCGACCAGGATCAGGCGGGCCGGATCGAGGCCGAGCTCCTCGAGGCCATGCCCATGCGGATGGCCATGATCGGCAAGGCCGCGCGGCGAGATGACGAGGAACACCGGCGCCTCCCCCGGCATGCGGCCGAGCAGCGCAGCGACGAAGGCGAAGGCCGCGGGCAGATCGCCTTCGCTCTCGCAGGCGACTTCGTGCAGCGCTCCGGACGCGAGGCCGCCCCCCGGCAGATGCGCATCGAGCGCCGCAAGGCCGAAGGAGAAGGCGCGCCTCTCGCCGGAGATGCTCTCGAGCTTCGGGAGCAGGCGACGCAAATCCTCCACGATCTCGGCGCGGCTTCGATTGGGCTCAAGGGTCGAGGCGGCAAATGGCTTCATGACGCAACACGCTCGTTCCTTCGCATATTAGAACAAAATAGGAACAATGCAAGCGTGACCAGACCGGCTAAGGCTGGCTATCAGCCCTATCGCCTTTCAAGTCGGGGTTCGCGGGAGAGGGAGATGATCAGCGCCGGGCGCGTTTCCCCTCTCTCCACGAAGTAGGCCCACAACGAGACCTTTGCGAAACTCGCATGCGCAGTCTAACCGCTTCTCCGCTCATCCCCGCGAAAGCGGGGACCCAGAGTCTCACGTGTTTTCGTAGTACTGGATTCCCGCTTTCGCGGGAATGAGCGGAGATGGACCTGCCGAAGAACATCCGTGCGACATATATGCAAAGGTCCATAGGGGAGGAATGAGCATCACGATGCCGCGTCGCTGTAAATACAGCCGGAATACTGCGAGAATGCAGTTTCCGACTTCAATGATTGTCATCGCCTCGTCGATCGGCGTAGGCTGGCGCTCCCGTGGCAGTGGACATTCCGAATCCGACCCTGCCAGGCAAATAAAGGGAGGTTGAAGATGCCACTTTACATGTACCAGTTTGCCTATACGTCCGAATCCTGGGCCGCCCAGGTCAAGAACCCACAGAATCGAATTGAGACCGTGGGTCGGGCCGCGTGCAAAGCCGCAGGAGGGAAGTTTCTCGGCGGGTGGCTGTGCTTCGGCGAGTACGATGCGGTTTTGATCGCCGACGTGCCTGACATGGAGAGCATGGCGGCCATCGCGCTGGCGGTGGCAGCGGGCGGCGCCATCAAGACCGGCAAGACGACTGCGTTGATGACGGGTGCACAGGGCGTGGAAGCCCTGAAGAAGGCGGATGTCGTCGCCAAGACCTATCGTCCCGCGCGATAGGCCATTTCTCGCCAAACGCATCAGGCCTCCAGCCACGGGTGGCTCCCCGCCTGGCATACACCCGAACCGGCCGCGCGATATTCTTCAGCGTCTGCTCGCCGAGGTCTTCCCTGGCGAAAGCGATCTTCCCGGCCACGTCCTCGTGGACGCGGCCCGAAATGCACACGCCGCCGGGCTCGGCCAGAGCCTCGAGCCTTGCGGCGATGTTCACCCCGTCGCCGAAGATGTCGTCGCCGTCGATGATGATGTCCCCGACATTGATGCCGATGCGAAAGGCGATCCGCTTCTCCGCCGGCAGGCCCATGTCGCGGGTGGTCATGCCGGTCCGGACATCGAGGGCGCAGCGCACGGCATCGACGACGCTCGCGAACTCGACCAGCATGCCGTCGCCGGGGTCTTGACGATGCGGCCCTGATGCTCGGCGATCTTCGCATCGACAAGCTCCCGACGGCACGCTTTCAACCTAGCCAGCGTGCCCTCCTCGCAGGCACCCATGAGCCGGCTGTAGCCCGCGACATCGGCCGCAAGAATTGCCGTCAGTCTCGGCTCGACGCGCTCGCTGGCCAAGAGGCCTGCTCGTAGGATTGGGTCAAGCCACATTGGCCTCAAACCGTGAATTGGAGCAAGCCCGAGCCTCATGACACTCGGGCAGACGCCGGCACGTTGTTCAACACCACTATGTCATCAGCCTGAACCGACTGCCACCGGCGGGCGCCTCGACGGCGAGCTTGGTGGGCATCTCACAAACTTCGAGTTCCAGAAAATCTCATATTGAGATGGCTCTCTCTCTTGCAATGATTATCGCAACATGCGATTGTCCTTGTGTGAAAGCGGTTCACATCTCTCCTGATGCCGCCCTTGGCCTCGTAGGCACCGCAAGGATGCCAAGCGCATCTTGGCTAAGATCGATCGCTACGCGGAAACGGGCGCAGGCGACGTTACCCGGCTCGTCAGCTCCCGCACGTCGAGGCTCCGGGTTGGCAACTATCGGGTCATTTTCGAGGAGACGCAAACCGATATTTACGTCACGAAAATCGGTCCGCGAGGAAGCATATACGATTGAGAAAGAGGTGATCTTGTGAGCGTTCAGAAGATCAAGACAGAGAGCGGCGATGTGCTCGTCGTGCTGCCGCTCTCCGAATACGAAGACATGCGGAAACTCCGCGATTTGGGTGCACATGCACAGGAAGACGCTCTTCGCTTCAAGGAGCTCATGATTGAGCTGTCCGACCGGGTCGAGGCGGCAGAGCATCGTGCCATCATGGAAGCTGCAGCGGCCGGAAGGGTCGAGTGGCTGACGAGCGATGAAGCGCTGGCGCTTGCCGAAGCGCCGACGCCACTCGCCTTTTGGCGGAAGAAGCGCGGTCTTACACAGGCCGCGCTTGCGAGATCGGCCGGCATCTCGCAGAACTATGTGGCGGGCCTCGAGGCTGATAACCGCAGGGGTAATCCTGCCCTGCTCAAGAGATTGAGCAAAGCGCTCGGCGTGCGCATGGAGGATTTGGTCGACGAGAATGAATAGCGCCAACGCTCGGGGAGCTCGGCGAGCATGCCGTCGGCCGTCAGCTTGAAGCCGTCGCCCATCGTCTCGACCACGCCGAAGCACTCTTCGACGAGCACGCCGATATCCTCGATCTCCCGATCGAAGGACGGCGCAAAGACGACGCGCCTCATGCCTTGATCGAGCGCCGTCTCGAAAGGAGCCGGGCGGCGACCTGCCGGCGAGCGACCGGAAAGGGTCGACAGCCGCGAACTCGACGTTACGCGTTGATGCGGACCGGTAACGTCTCGTAGCCTCTCACGAAGCTCGAATAGACGCGCTTGGGCTCGCCGACGACTTCGATGTCGTCGAAGCGCTTCAGGATTTCCTCCCAGACGATCTTCAGTTGCAACTCGGCGAGCCGCATGCCGACGCAACGATGAATTCCGAAGCCGAACGACATGTGAATTCGCGGACGGGCACGATCGATGATGAAGCTGTCCGCATCCTCGATGACCTCGCTGTCGCGATTGCCCGAGACATACCACATCACGACCCGCTCGCCCTTCCTGATGGGCTTGCCGCGGAGCTCGGTGTCCTGCAGCGCCGTCCGCCGCATATGGGCGAGTGGCGTTTGCCAGCGGATGACTTCCGGCACGAAACTGTCGATCAGCGAATGATCATTGCGCAGCTTATCGAATTCATCTGGATTCTCGTTCAGCGCGAGCACCGAGCCGGTCATCGAGTTGCGGGTGGTGTCGTTGCCGCCGACGATCAGCAAAATGAGGTTGCCGAGCAGATTGGCCCGATCCATGTGGCGCGTGGCATCGGCGTGCGCCATCATGGAGATCAGATCGCTCTTCGGCTCCGCATTGACGCGCTCGTTCCACAGCCTAGTGAAATAATCGCCGCACTCCGCGAGCTCGGCGCGGCGCTGCGCTTCGTTCTCGAACACCATGCTCTTCGGCAAGGCGGTCGCGACGTCGGACCAGCGCGTCAGCTTGCGACGTTCATCCCATGGAAAGTCGAACAGGACAGCCAGCATCTGGGTCGTCAGTTCGATGGAGACGCGATCGACCCAGTCGAAGGTCTCGTTGCGCGGCAGGTTATCGAGGACTTCCGCCGACCGCCGGCGGATGGACACCGCCAGTCTGTCGAGATGGGTCGGGGTGAACATCGGCGTGACGGTCTTGCGTTGCGGGCCATGCTTGGGCTCGTCCATGACGATGAAGCTCGGCCACTGATATTCGGGGTCGAGGTCGCGAAGCATGATGCCGCCGAGATTCACATCCGACGAAAAGATCGCGGCATTCGTATCGACATGCATGATGTCGCTATATTTCGTCACCGACCAATACGAGCCGACCGGGCTCGTCGTGCAGAAATGCACCGGCTCCTCGTTGCGCAGGCGCTCGAAATAGGGCCACAGCGTATCGGTCCGGAAGAGCTCGGGGTTGCCGGGGTGAAATTCGGACAGCGGCGTCGCATAGGCCTTCTCGCGCGCGGCCCGTCGGCGCTCGTCCTGCGCTATAGTCATGGTCCCGCTCATGTCTCGCTCCGTTCACGCTCTCGCGCGACGTCGTCCTCTTTCTCCATGTCGCGTGAAGTCCCGTCGCCCGTGGTCTTCACGATGCGCCCCCGGTGCTCGGAGATTCTCGGATCGACGAGCTCGCGCCGGCACGCCTTCAACCCGGCGAGCGTGCCCTCCTCGTCGGCTCCCATGAGGCGGCCATAGCCCGCGACATCGGCCGCGAGGATGGCCGTCAGCCTCCGCTCTACGCGCTCGCTGGCCAAGGCGCCCCCTTCCGCTACGATCGGGTCGAGCTACATTGGCCTCAGATGGTGAATTGGAGCAAGCCCGCGCCGCATGACGCTCGGGCAGACGCCTGCGCGTGGTTCATCACGGCTATGTCGCCAGCCTGAACCCGACCACGGCAAAGTGATGATCGAAGGTGTATGCGATCCGTATTCGCGCCTGCTTCATGATCGCGAAGCTCGTGGCATCGACGGCCGACAGCTTGTAAAGGTCCGCGCGTCGAAAGTATTCCCACGACTGCTCCAAATCGCCCAATTCGCAGGGAAGGATTATTGCGGTCCCGGGCGTATAAATCGATTCCTTCCAAGTCAGCGCCACATCCCGGTTGGCGTTGCGATCGAGAAACGTGAATGTCTCGATGACGACGGGGACGGAGGTGTGGAGCTTGGCGCCGGCCCCCTGCAACCGGTCCCAGCGGGCGCGAGCTTCCCCATGCAGCGGATCGCGTGACAGCGCGAGGGCGATCCAGGCTCCGCTGTCGACGAAAACCGCCTCCCCTTGCCGCATCAGGGCTCGTCGTGGACGCTATCGTGCTCGAAGGACGATCGCTTCGGCTCGCCGTCCCAGATAGCGACCGGGCCTTCGGCCTGCGGTTTGAGCACGACCTTGCGGATCGCGTCGCGGACGAGCTCCGCGACGCTGCGCCCCGAGCGCGCGGCGGCCTTGCGAAGAGCGTCGAGCTCTTCCTCGCGCAGGTAGACTTGCGTCTTTTGCATGTATGTCGATTTAAGGTCGCTCATGACATACGTCAAGTTCAGTCGGCATGGGAGTGAGCCGGCACTGGTGGGCGCTGTGGCGCTCGAGGATTACATCCACCTCGGACAGGCGCTCGATCGCGATCGCGGGCCGACATTCACGGCGTCGCGCCGACGAGGTGATCGAGTGAGATCACGCGGAGGTGCCCAGAGGGGGCCACGACAAGAGAAAAGGTGGCCCCCGCCGCGGCGATGCCATGACGAGGGCCGGCCAAAGCGTGAGTGGGGGGCATTCACGCTACGGCGTAGGAATTATAGCCCGCATGACTCTCCAGGGCGAACCCATGCAACCGGTCGTTACATCCACACAATGAGGTTGCGGGCGGGAGAAAAGCCTGCCGTCGAGAATGGCGCTCATCGAGCCGGGATGGCAGGCACAAGCCCCGGACTGCGATCCGGGCCGAGGCCTGCTATGACACGGATAGGCCGATCCCTTCCCCGTCATGGCCACCCTTGTGGCGGCCATCCCGGCCCCAGACACGCCGGCACTGGGTCGAGCATCCTGCGACACGCTTTACCGATTCCAAGTGCTACGGCTGGCGCGGGTCGCGATAGACCTCCCTGCCGGCGACATAGGTCATCACCGCTGTCATGAGCAGAATCCGTCAGCGTCATCGCAATACAACAGGCGATCATTGGGGGAGGGGCTGTGGGAGCCCGGCGATTTCGCCTTCGATTGTACCGATCCATTCCTGCTGAGCAGGAGTCAGCCGGCCTTGCGATTTCAGTTGCGTGAGAATTGCGAGGGCCTCGCTCCACCGCGCACGCGGATCCTCATCGGCCGGGGCAAGCCGCCAGAGCAATAAGACGACGCTCGTTTGCCATTCGGTGTTGGCAGGGTCCATCGCGGCCAAGGCCCGCCGTATAGCGAGTCCCTCGCGGTAGGCAGCGAGTGCACCCAGGCGGTCGCCTTGGGCAGTCAGCACGTCGCCGACCCTCTCCAGGCTCAATGATACATCGTAGCGCCATCCCGTGTTGGCAGCGTCCTTGGCGGTGAGCGCGCGCATAATCTCGAGACTTTCGCGATAAGCGGCGAGAGCGCGCGTCAGGAGCATTTCATCCTGCAAGACTTCGCCCACCCTTTCCAAGCTCACTGACAGGTCTCGTTGCCATTGGGCATTGTTCGGGTCTGTGGCGGCAAGCGCACGGGCCAAGTCGAGTCCTTTGCTAAAGGCGGCGAGGGCGCCCGACAAATCTCCCTGTTCCCGCAGCACTCCGACGACTCTCTGCAGGCTCAACGATACGTCGCTTCGCCACTGCGCGTTAAGCGGATCCTTGCCGGCGAGCTCCTGGGCGATGCCGAGGCCCTCACGGAAGGCAGCGAGGGCGCCCGGAAGATCCCCCTGATTCTCCAATACGTCGCCGATGTTGATTAGACTTATGCCGACGGCGCGCCGCCATTGTTCATTGCTTGAATCCATGACTGACAGGGGACGCCGGATGGCGAGAGCTTCGCGATGGGCGACAAGCGCGTCATCAAGATTTCCCTGGTCCCGCAGCACGCTGCCGATCCTGTCCAGGCACACGGACACATCGAATTGCCACTGAGTGTTGCTAAGGTCCTTCGCGGCAAGCTCGCGGGCGATTTTGAGGTCTTCCCGATAGGCGGCAAGCGCGCCATTGAGATCTCCCCGATCTCGCAAGACGTCGCCGACCTTTTCCAGGCCTATGCTGAGATCGCGCCGCCCTATCACGTTGCTTGGATCCTTGGCGGAAAGCTCGCGGGCGATATCGAGTTCTTCTCGATAGGCAGAGAGCGCAACGGCGAGATCACCTCGAGCGCGCGCGATGTCGCCGATCTTCTTGAAGCTCTCCGAAAGATCGCGCTGCCAATCCGTATCGTCCCCGCCCCTTGCGGCGAGCTCGCGCCGGATCTGGAGACCCTCACGGTACACAGCAAGCGCACCGAGAAGGTCGCCTCGGGCCACCAGCACATCGCCGACCCTGGTCAAGCTCGCAGCGACATCGCGCCGCCATATCGCGTTGCCGGGCTCTTTGGCGGAGAGCTGACGTGCGACGCCGGTTGCCTTTTGAGCGTAGTCGAGCGCCAGCATCGTATCGCCAAGACGAGAATACGTTTCCGAGAATTGGTCGAACATCCCACGCAGGCTGCGCAGAATTGCCGGATCGCTCTCCGTGCTTATCGCAAGCTGGCCGACCGCAGCCTCTGCTCGTGTGAGGATTCGGCGCACGGTCTCGGCGCGCATGCCCTCGACGTCGCGCAGTCCCACCGCAAGGTCGAAAATGACGGCATCGATGGTGGACTTCGCCGCGTTGAAGTTTCGCTCGGCAAGCGCTGCTTGCTTCTTTGCGTAGAATCCCGCCACGATCGCAGCAATGGCCACCACGCCGAATACGGCCGCGAGCGCGTAGGCGCGACGCTGCCGCGAGCGCTCCTTTGCGGTCGAGGCATCGACAAAGGCTATAAGCTCCGGTGCTAGCTCCGCACCATAACTTGCCTTCAGCCACTGCGCCTCGGCGAGCGGCAAGCCGGGCGCCAACAGGAGATCGCTGCGCCGTTGCGCGTGCCAGCGCTGCTCAGCCGCCGCCACATAGGCCCGGATGCGGTAGAAGTCCTTCTCTTTGGTGGTGAGCTCGTGCGCCCGCTCCCAGCCGCGCAGCACCGCCTCATGGGCAAGCCGCAACATGGCACCTTGTGCTTCCCCGTGAATCAGCAGAATGCGCGCCGTGACAAGCGCATCGACGAGGGTTCGCAGAGGAGTGCCTTCGGAAGCGGCCGAGAGCGGCAGGTCGCGCAGGGTGAGGCCCACGCCTCTTCCCGAGGCCTCCGCCAGCCCCCGAAGCAAGCGCGGCAGCGCCCCCTGGGCAGTCGCATGGAGGCTGCCGAAGGCTTGCTCGGCGGCGCGGCCGATGGCGCCCTCGAGCCCGCCGAGCTGCCCATAGGCCGTGAAGGTCAGCCGCTCCCCCTCGCGTGCCATGAACAGCGATTGCAAGGTGAAGCCGAGTAGCGGCAAGGCATCCGCATTGCCGCCGGCCGCCGTCAGCAATACCTCATCGAGGCCATCGTCTCCTCGGCGTTCGAAGGTCAGCCCTGCGGCCGCCGCAGGGCGCCGCACGATCTCGGCCAGCACCTCGGGTCCCGGAACCGCTACGTCGAGCGTGGCGCCCGCCTCCTTCAGCGCCATCAGCTCGCTCTCATGCGCCAGCACCCCATAGGAAGAGCTGCGCAAGGTCGCGATGACGAGCACGCGCCCGGAGCGCGCCAGCGCGGCGATTAGCCGTACGAAGCTCTTGCGAACTCCATCCCCCAGGGAAGCGGAGAACAGATCCTCGAGCTGGTCGAGGATGAGCAGGAGTCGCGTCTCGACCGGACGATCATAGCTCTTCTCGGCCTTGAGGCTCGCCGCCGCCCGCTCGAGGGAACGCAGGATGGGCGCTGAAGCTGCGCCTGCCTCGCTCGTCAAGACAGAAGCCAGCCCCTCTGGCGTAGGGAAATCGCTCTCGGAAAGCTCGGGTAAGGCATCTGGCTGGAACAGCGCTCGGGCCAATGCAAGTTGCGGCGTCGCGGCATCGCCCGGTCGCAGAACCGCCACGCGCAGCAGGTCTACGCCCTCGATGTCGCCGGCCAGGGTCAGACGCGTCGCAAGGCCGGCACGGGCGAGCGAGGACTTGCCGGACCCACTCGGGCCGACGATCAGCAGGAAGGCGCTGCCTCGGGCGGCAGCGGCCAGAAGATGCTCCCGCCCGCGGTCGATCTCCCTCTCCCGACCGAAAAACACCTCCGCATGCTGCGCCTCATAGGGCTCCAAGCTGCGAAAGGGTGAGCCGCGCTCGGCAATGCGCCAGACGACCTCCCTGCCAAGCAGCCCCCGTTCGCCGAGCCAGGCCCGCAAATGCCCTTCGAGCAGATGCTCGAATTCGTCCGGGGTCTTGAAGGTCTGGTAGCCGGCCCGGAAATGCCCCTCCTGGGACACGAACCATTGCCGCCAGAACGCCTCGAAGGTGCAGAGCTGAGCGAGCATCAGGCTGCGCTTCTGGGGATCGGTGACCGAGATGAGAGTATCGGCGACCTTGCGGTAGACGAGGATGTCGGGAACGTTACGCCGGCGCTTGGCTTCCAGCGCCCGCATCAGCTCGTAAATGGCGCCTCCTGGATAAGGCTTGCCGTCGGGCATCGTGCCGAAGATATCGGGCGGCAGCTCGGAGCCCACCCTCGACCAGAAGATGCTGACCACGAGATCGGCAGCGCCGGCATCCGGGATCTGCTCCTGGAAGCTTTTATCGGCCGTGTAGAACTTCTCGCTGTCCTCGAAGAAGATCGGCTCGAGTTTCACATGCTCGCGGAAGCGGCTCTGCAGCCGGTCGATGGCGCGTGCCGCGCGCTCGCGCTCCGCCATCACGTCGGTCGGTGAGGACACGAAGATCGTCACCTTGCGCACCGGGCCATCCGGCATGGGGTTTTCTCAGCTCTGGAGCGCGCAACCGGCGCCCGCCATCGCGTATAGATATCGCAATCTCGCGCCGGAGCCCAGACGCCATCATCATCGAGGCGTTCCAACTTCTTCGAATTTCACGATTAGTACCAAGAAGGCAGTCGACCTACTGGAAAAAGAGCGCGATTCTGGGTGGCGTCATCACTCTAGAGCCGAAGCGTTTGCATGAACAATTCGGGCGTACAACATCCGCGGTTGTATCGGTCCGGACGCAGTCATTGGTCTTGTTGCGAATGAGATTTTTGGCTAGGCGGCCGATGACGCCATATTCCTGGGGCCGTGGCTGCTGCGATGGCGCCATAGGTCGCCTTTGAGCCCGACAGCGAGACGCGTGCTCGCCAATTCGATGACTGAATCGAAGTTCATCAGTCACATTGCGCGCAATCATGCCCTGCACTGCGAAAATTCAAATATTACGCGATTGAATATTGACTCCCCTATTCCATTGTGAAATTTTTGCCGTGGCGGAATGGCGTGCGTGATGCCGCAGATTGAGGGGCGCAATCTGGGAAAGCGAAATAAGGCGACTAAGGTTGCTCGAAGTGGCTGGTTTGCCATTTGGGCGCTCTTAGCGTTCTGCTGCACCGACACTGGGAGCTCGGCGCAGCCCGCCGCAACGCCCGACCAGGCGCAGCTGCGCGCCGAGGCGGACCTGTTGTTCAAGCGCATGCTGGTCAAGCCCAACGATCTCGACGCCACCTTCCGTTTCTCCGAGATCGAGACCAAGCTCGGTGACTACGAAGCCGCGATCGGGGCGC
>JBIOEJ010000148.1:0-13154 GCA_044445965.1 Hyphomicrobiales bacterium | reverse complement strand
TTGCCGAAGCTCACGAAGGTGCCGAGCGGGGCGAGACAATCGAGCGAGGCCGGGAAGGTCGCCTTGCCGACCCCGTCATAGACGACCTGGCATTTCTTGCCCTTGGTGATCTCGGCGACCCGTTTCACGAAATCCTCCTCCCGGTAGAGGATCGTGTGACGCGCGCCATGCTTCTTGGCGAGCTTGGCCTTCTCGGGCGACCCGACCGTGCCGATCACCGTCGCCCCGAGCGCCTTCGCCCATTGGCACAAGATCAGGCCGACGCCGCCGGCCGCGGCATGCATGAGGATGGTGTCGCCCGCCTTCACCTTGTAGATGCGGCGCAGGAGATACTCGGTCGTCATGCCCTTCAGCATCATGGCGGCGGCCGTCTCGAAGGCGATAGCCTTCGGCAGCTTGACCAGGGCCTCCGCCGGCACATTCGCCTCCTCGGCGTAGGCGCGCATCGACGCCACATAGGCGACCCGGTCGCCGACCTTGAAGCCCTTCACTCCCTTGCCGACCTCGCTCACCGTGCCGGCGGCCTCGCCGCCGAGCGTGAAGGGCTTCGAAGGCTGCGGATAAAGTCCGGAACGGAAATAGATGTCGATGTAGTTGACGCCGATCGCCTCATGCGAAACGCGGATCTCGCCAGGCGCAGGCTTCGGAAGATCGATCTCCTCGAATTTCAGGACTTCCGGGCCGCCGGTTTCATGAACGCGAATAGCTTTGACCATGGATCACCTCGTCCACTCTCGTGCAATGTTTCATTGCGCCGTTCGTCAAATCGCGCAAGCGCAACCTTCGGCTCACAACATGCTCAGGGGAGTCTTGCGTCGCGGCGGCGGGAAAGCCGCGTCGATCGCCGTAAGATCTGCGCGCGACAGCGCGATGGCGAGCGCCTGATGGTTCTGGCGCACATGCGCGATCCGAGACGCCTTCGGAATGACGATGGCGCCCTTGCGGCGCAGCAGCCAGGCGAGCGCGATTTGCGGGGTGGTGGCTCCATGGCGCTCGGCGATATCGGCGAGCACGCCGGAGGAAGGGACCCGCCCCTGCTCGACCGGGCTATAGGCCATCACCGGGATGCGGCGCTTGGCCATAAAGGGGAGAAGCGCGAATTCCGGGCCCCGCCGCGCGAAGTTGTAGAGCACCTGGTTGGTGGCGCATCCCTCCCCGCCCGCGGCCAACAGCTCCTCCATATCGTCGGTGTCGAAATTGCTGACGCCCCAATGCCTGATCTTGCCGGCCCGCCGCAGCGCCTCGAAGGCTTCGACGCTCTCGGTGAGCGGCACGCCGCCGCGCCAATGCAGGAGATAGAGATCGAGACGGTCCGTGCCGAGCCGGCGCAAGCTGCGCTCGCAAGCCTCGGGCAGGCTCTCGCGGCCGGCATTCTGCGGATAGGCCTTGCTGACCAGGAAGACCCGGTCGCGCAGCCCGGCAATCGCCTCGCCGACCAATTCCTCGGTGCGCCCCTCGCCATACATCTCGGCGGTGTCGATCAGCGTCATGCCGAGCTCGATGCCGGCGCGCAGCGCCGCGATCTCCCGCGCCCTCGCGCCGCGCTCCTCGCCCATCCTCCAGGTGCCCTGGCCGAGGGCCGGCACGGCTTCGCCGTCAGGCAGAGCCACTCGATGCCCACCATTCTTCATGGATTCCGCCGCCGCCGCTCGTTGCCTTTCCCGCGCCATCGCAAGCCGTAACGTCAAAGTCAGGCCGGCTGCTTCGATGCAACCAAGGGGGGCAACAGGGTCCCCGCGTCGATGACCGCGCGCTCGATCTGCTCGCTGGTCAAATTTCGCGCACCGCGAAGGTCCGCGCCCTTGAGGATAGTTCCATCTAATTTGGTGTCGAGCATATTCGCATCTCGCAAGACCGTCCCCGTGAAATTTGCGTCGCTCAGATTCGCCTCGGTCAGATTGGCCTCGGTAAAGTCCGCGTATGCGCAATCAGCTCCGGTGAAATTCGCCTTGGTGCAATTTGCTCCCCTCAAGCTCGTACGCCGAATGAATGCGCCATGCAGATCGAGAATAAGGGGACGCTTGGGTCTTTCAGGTTTCAGCTCGGTCATAATCCTGCTCCAGCTTCCATAGCCAACATGTCCATGATTGCTTGAATGTCTACCGGCGGTTCCGAATCGGCGTAATCCCGGGCGCTTTCCCTCACATACGCGCTGAGGACTTCAAACACGGCAGCCGAGAGATCGGGAAAATCTCGCGCAGCTTCTCTCAGCGTGAAGATTGCGCCCAGCCTGACCTCCAGCTTGGCATCGGCAAGTTGTCCAACAGAACGATTGATCAACTCCGCCACATGTTCGCGACGCGCCAATTCGGCCTGTCTGATCTGCGCTTCGGCCTGCCGGTTCGCGGCGGCGACACATCGCCATGCCAGATATATGCCGATCGCTCCCCCGATCAAAATCCCGATGTTTCTGACAATCTCGGAAATCTGCAGCCAGCGTTCCATTCGTCCCCCTCTGGATCCCGGAACAGAGGGTTATGTATGGATCACCCGCCCATAAGCGTCGAGCACGCTCTCATGCATCATCTCCGAGAGCGTCGGATGCGGGAAGACCGAATGGATCAGCTCCTCCTCGGTCGTCTCGAGATTCATGGCGATGACGAAGCCCTGGATCAGCTCGGTCACCTCGGCGCCGACCATATGGGCGCCGAGGAGCTTGCCGGTCTTGGCGTCGAAGATCGTCTTCACCAGGCCGTCAGGCTCGCCGAGCGCGATCGCCTTGCCGTTGCCGAGGAACGGAAAGCGGCCGACCTTCAGCGCGTAGCCCGCCTCCTTGGCCTTGGCCTCGGTAAGACCCACCGAGGCGATCTGCGGCCGGCAATAGGTGCAGCCCGGGATTTTCAGCTTGTCCATGGGGTGCGCGTCGAGGCCCTTGATCGCCTCGACGCAGATCACGCCCTCATGTTCCGCCTTGTGGGCCAGCATGGGCGGGCCTGCCACGTCGCCGATGGCGTAGACGCCCTTCACATTGGTGCGCCCGAGCCCGTCGACGACGATGCAGCCGCGCTCGATCTTCACGCCGAGCTTCTCGAGGCCGAGATTCTCGACATTGCCGACGACGCCGACGGCCGAGATCAGCCGTTCGGCCGCGACGCTCAGCTTGGCGCCCTTGCCATCCTCGATATGGGCCGTGACCGAATTTGCCGCCTTCTCGATCTTCGTGACCGTGGCGCCGGTCATGATCTTGATGCCGGCTTTCTCGAAGCGCTTGCGTGCCAAGGCCGCGATCTCGGCATCCTCCACGGGGAGGATTTGCGGCAACAGCTCGACGACCGTCACCTCGGCGCCCATGTCACGGTAGAAGGACGCGAACTCGATTCCGATGGCGCCCGAGCCGATGACGAGCAGCGATTTCGGAATGGAATGCGGCACCATCGCCTCGAAATAGGTCCAGATCAGCTTGCCGTCGGGCTCGATGCCAGGGAGCAGCCGCGGCCGCGCTCCGGTCGCGACGATAATGTGCTTGCCCTCATAGCTGCCCGTGCCGAGCGTGCCCTTGGGCGCCGGGAAAGCCGGCTGCATGGCCGGCTTCTTCGATGCGGCGACCGTGATCTTGCCGGGCGCCTCGATCATGGCCTCGCCCCAGATCACGTCGATCTTGTTCTTCTTCATCAGGAAGCCGACGCCGTCATTGAGCCGTTTCGAGACCCCGCGCGAGCGTTGCACCACGGCGGCGGGGTCGGGTTCGAGCGTGCCTTCGAGCACCAAGCCGTAATCCTTGGCGTGCTGCGCGTAATGCAGGATCTCGGCCGAACGCAGCAGGGCCTTGGTCGGGATGCAGCCCCAGTTGAGACAGATGCCGCCGAGATGCTCGCGCTCGACGATCGCCGTCTTGAAGCCGAGCTGCGCCGCCCGGATCGCGGTGACATAGCCGCCTGGACCTGCGCCGATCACGATGATGTCGTAGGAGCTTGCCATGATCGTCTCGCCTCACCTTGGACCCGCGCTTCGCCGCCCGCCTCGGCCGCGTTCTCGACTTTCAGCAAAGAGCGCGTTCCGCGGCAAGCCCTTGTGGCTTGGCTCCTCCGATTCGCCATTCACATTCGCAGTTTCGTCAATAAACTGTCATGCGAAGCGTCGAGGAAGAACCTGGCGGGACAGAGGGAGGCCCAAAGATGAAAGCTCTGCAGCTTCTATTCGCCACCACCATAGGCATCGGCATGTCCCTTCCCTTCGGGGTGAAGGCCCGCGCCGAGGATCAGCCGCATAACGTGCTGCTCTTCGTTTCGGACGGCCTGAGGGCGCGCATCGTCAACAACCAGACCGCGCCGACCATGGCCGCGGTGCGCGACAAGGGCGTGCGCTTCGCCAACGGCCACGCGCTGTTTCCGACCTTCACGACGCCGAATGCCTCCGCCATGGCGACCGGGCATTATCTCGGCGATACGGGCGATTTTTCGAACGCCATCTACACGGGATTTCCGGTTCCGGGCGCCGGCGGCTCGCTCACGCCCTTCCTCGAGAGTGATCCGGTGCTCGGCGACGTCGACGCGCATTTTTCGGGCGACTACCTCGACGAGGTGACGATCCTGCGCGCCGCGCGCGATGCCGGTTTCCACACGGCCGCGATCGGCAAGCTCGGCCCGACGCTGATCTTCGATCACACCGAGCGCTCGGGCCAGAAATCCGTCATCCTTGACGATTCGACCGGCTCCAAGAATGGCATACCGCTCGCTTCCTGGATGAGCGACGGGCTGAAGGCCGCAAATCTCGCGCTTGCCGCGCCGTCGCGCGGCGATAACGGCAAGGCCGGCGATGCCAAGACCCCGGGCACGCTCGTCGCCAATCTCGAACAGCAGAACTGGATGGTCGACGCGGCGACCAAGGTGGTGCTCCCCGAATTCAAGAAGGACGGCAAGCCTTTCGTGCTCGTCTTCTGGTCGCGCGATCCCGACGGGACCCAGCACACTCAAGGCGACAGCCTCGGCAGCCTGACGCCCGGCATCAACGGCCCGACCTCGATGGCCTCGATCAAGAACTCCGATGACGATCTCGGCAGATTGCGCCAGGCGCTCGCCGATCTCGGGCTCGACAAGACGACGGATGTGATCGTGACCGCCGATCACGGCTTCTCGACAATCTCGAAGCAAAGCGCAACCAGCACCGCAGCCAAGGCGAGCTACGCCGATGTGCCGGCGGGCTTCGTCCCGCCCGGCTTCGTGGCCATCGACATCGCCGACATGGCCGGCCTGCCGCTGTGGGACCCCGACAACGGCGCTGCCCGCATCAATGAAGGCAGCCATCCGAAATTCTCGAACGGGTTGATCGGAGACGATCCCGGCCACCCATCCGTCGTGGTCGCGGCGAATGGAGGCTCGGACCTCGTCTATTTCCCGAAGCCGGTCGATCGCGAGATCGTGCGCAAGGTGGTCGAAGGGCTGATGGCGCAGGATTATGTCAGCGGCCTGTTCGTCGACGATGCGCTCGGCTCCTATCCGGGCACCATGACCACGAAGGACATCAACTTGAAGGGCTCGGCCGTAACGCCCCTGCCGGCGATCGCCATCAATTTCACTTCGACGACGACGGGCTGCGACGAGCCGACGAATTGCACGGTCGAGGTTGCCGATACCGGCCTGCAGCAGGGCCAAGGCATGCATGGCTCCTTCAGCCGGGCCGACACCTTCAACTTCATGGCGGCGACGGGGCCTGACTTCAAGACGGGCTATGTCGACGAGGCGCCGGCCAGCAATGCCGATATCGGCAAGACCATCTTCACGCTCTTGAAGCTCAAACCTCCCGCGCATGGCAAGCTCGTCGGTCGCGTGCTGACGGAGGCCATGCCCGGCGGCATGACGCCCGACTTCACGAGCCGCACCCGGGCGTCGAGGCCGGACAAGAACGGGCTGCGCACCATCTTGCGCTACCAGACGGTCGGCGATACCAAATATTTCGATGCGGCGGGGTTCCTCGGCCGCACCGTCGGGCTGGAGTAGGAAAGAGCCGCAGCGCGATGGCTCGGCGCAGGTGTGACACGCGGCAAAATCCTGCCTAGAGTGCCTGCATCTTCGGCATCAGCCAGTCTGGAGGCATGGCATGCGTTTTCCTTCGATCCTCGCTCTTTCCGCGCTGAGCCTCGTCTGCGCGCCATTCTCAGGCGCCTTGGCCTTGCCGGGCGCGGCACCAGCCGACCGCCCCGGAGCCGCGATCGTGCTGGCGGCCGAGGCGCTTATCGACATCAACTCGGCGACCAAGAAGGAGCTGTCGGCGCTCCCCGGCATCGGCGATGTCCGCTCCGACGCCATCATCAAGGGCCGCCCCTACAAGGGCAAGGATGAGCTGGTGCAGAAGGGCATCATCCCCGACAGCGTCTATCAGCAGATCAAGGACAAGATCATCGCCAAGCAGAAGTGAGATCGGACCGAGTGCCTTTCCCGGTCCGATGGAATCGGGCCTCCGATCTCGCTGCGACACTCGCCGGGCTCTCTCGGTTCCGGCGGAAGGTTGCGATTGTCTTTGACCGCCAAGGCTTTATCCCATGTCCCTCAGACTCGTCATCGGGAACAAAAACTACTCCTCCTGGTCCTTGCGCGCCTGGATCGCGATGACCGCGGCAGGCATCGCCTTCGAGGAAGTGTTCGTTCCGCTCGCCCAGCCGGACACCAAGGAGCGGATCAAGCGCCATTCGCCGGCCGGCAAGGTGCCGGTGCTCATCGACGGTGAGAGCGTGGTCTGGGAATCGCTGGCGATCCTCGATCATCTCGCCGAGCGTTTTCCGAAAGCCGGATTATGGCCGTCGGACCCCGCCTCGCGGGCGCATGCCCGCTCGATCGCCGCGGAAATGCATGCCGGTTTCGCGGCGCTGAGAAACCATTGTCCGATGAATCTATGGCGGCCGGTCGAGCGGCGCGAGCTGAACCCCGCGGTCGAGCAGGATGTAGCACGCATCACGCAAATCTGGCGCGGTGCCCGCGGTCAATTCGGGCAGGGAAGCTCGTTCCTGTTCGGCGGCTTCACGGCGGCAGATGCCATGTTCGCCCCCGTGGCCGCGCGCTTTCGTACCTATGACATCGCCTGCGACAGTGTCAGCCGCGCCTATGTGGAGGCGATCCATGAGCTTCCCGCCTTCAAGGCCTGGCGGGATCAGGCATTCAAGGAGAGCTTGGTGATCGCGGAAGACGAGGTCGATTGGCCGCAGGTGAAGAAGGTGGCGGAGGCCCGCGCGTGACGGGCGCACGCACCGACTTGTCCCAGCCGACTTCTTTCGATGCCGACAAGCTGATGCGCCTTGCGCGCGACATTGCCGGCACGAGCCCGAACCGCGTCCGCCATGTCGGCGCCGTCCTCCTCGCGGCAAATGGCGACGCGACGATTGCGGCGTGCAACACCTTTCCCAAGGGCGTGCGGGATCTCGAGGAGCGACATGAGGGCGATGGACGTTTCGTGTGGATGGAGCATGCCGAGCGTAACGCCATCTTCGAGGCGGCAAGGCGCGGCGTCACGACAGAGGGCGCGACGCTGGCGACGACCTTCTTCCCCTGCATCGATTGCGCTCGCGCGATCGTGCAATCGGGCGTCGCGCGTCTGTGCACGCCGGCCCCCGACTATGCCGATCCGGTCTGGGGCGATGCCTTCCAGCGCTCGCGCGTCATCCTCGAGGAAGGCGCCGTGCATATGCATTTCACCGACACGCTCCCGGGCAAGACCTGATCGACGGGCGAGACGCGAGGCCATGCCGTAAGCTCGCCAGGCGCTATTTCGGCGATATCACTTGGGCGGCGGGCTGCCGTATTTCCGCATTTCGTCCTGCATCGCCTTGAGCATCGCGGGGCTGACGGGATAGGTCGCGGCCGGGCCGGATTGCGCCTCGCCCGCGTCATCGGAAAGGTCCGGCATGGCGCCCTTCGGCGCCTCGCGATAGCGCAGCGCGCCGCCGGCGCTGCGGATGACAGGGGCATGCGCATTCTGCCAAATGGCCTGCGCCCGAGCGCCGCGCGCCGCGTCCTGTTGGGTATCGGGCCGCGTAACGGGCCGCGGCGCGAACGCTACTCCCCCATTGGCGCCCGCGAGCACGGGCAGCGCCGTCATACCGGCCTCGCCCTTCCCCCGCAACAAGGTGAAACCCTTATAGGAGGGGACGAATCCGATCCCTCCAGGAGCTCCGCCGATGCGCATGGCGCAGTTATGGGCGCCGAAGACGCGCGTGCAGGCTTCGTTGGCGTCGAAGCGCGGCGCCTTCTCCTGATATTCGGCGCGCGTGTTCAAAGCGGCATTGCGGCATTCCGACGCCTCGAGCGCGCCCTTCGCCGTACAGTCGCGCTCATCGGCATAGATGGCGCTTGCCGCCGCGGCCGGCAGCGGCGCGGGTCTGCGCGTTCTTGCGCCAGCAGCGTCAGTTTGAACGGCGGCCACCAGGATCGCCGCCATGGTCATGGACATCGACATCAGTTCGCGCCGCGGCGCGCGCCAAAGGCTTCGCAAAACAATCTCTCTCGTCATTTGCGGGCTCGAACCCGAAGCTCCGATTTGGCGTTGATCTTGAACGATAATCATGCCCTTTGAAAGGCAACGGGGAGCAGGCAATGGCCACGATCGCGCGATTGGCGGATTTCGGAGAGTTCTTCGGGCTCGCGCTCGTCCTCGTCGTGCTCTATCTCATCGTCTATGTGCTGGCTACCAACCACAACGAGTTGGCACTCATCCGCGCCAATGTGCTCTCTGCCGCCATCTCGCTCGGCATGAGCCTCATCGGTTTCGCGCTGCCTCTGTCGAGCGCCATCGTCTACACCCATAATCTCGCGAATTTCTTCATGTGGGGGGTGGTCGCCCTCATCGTGCAGGTGATCGTCTACTGGCTGGTGCGCCTCGTCCTGCCCGATCTGTCGCGCCGCATCGCCGCCGGCGAGGTGACGGCCGCGCTGTTCCTCGGCTGCGCCTCGCTCGCCGCCGGCATCATCAACGCGGCGGCGATGAGCTTTTGAGGACATTCCCCCAAGAAAACCAACCATTGGAAATCCATTGACGACTGTTTCTGTTTCGTTCGCCCTTTGCTAGGGAAGAGAGCCGCTGCCGACCGGGCAATCCACTCCAAGGTGCGTAGGCGTGAAGAAGGACGTTGCTGCCGCATCCCGCAAACGGACCAAGGACGCCGCGCTGACGCTCGAGCAAATCCGCCGACGAGCGGTCGAGGCCTCCCTCATGATGCCGACGACGCTGCCGCGCGCCATCGCGGCGCTCGGCTTCGTGCAGGCGGATCCGATCCGCTCGCCGGCCCGAGCGCAAGATCTCATTTTGCGGCACCGGGTCGCGAATTACCGCGCGGGCGACCTCGAACGCCGCTTCAAGCGGCTCGGCCTCGAGGAGGATTACCTCTACGCCTATGGCTTCATGCCGGAGGAGGTGTCGCGGCTCCTGCATCCGCGCCCCGATCCGCAGGGCGGACGCTTCCGGCCGACTGGCCTTGCCGCCGA
Source organism: Hyphomicrobiales bacterium (assembly GCA_044445965.1). Lineage (GTDB taxonomy): Bacteria > Pseudomonadota > Alphaproteobacteria > Rhizobiales > Beijerinckiaceae > GAS188. The sequence continues at coordinate 3,744 of JBIOEJ010000148.1, read as the reverse complement.
GGTGCTGGCCTTCGTCCAGGAAACTGGAACCACCCATCCGCAAGACCTGATGGAGCAGTTCGGCAAGGAGCGCGCGACCAATAGCTGGGGGGGCTTCTCGAAGGCGACCACGCGCGCTCTGCACAGCCTGCACTATTACGGGCTGTTGCGCGTCGCCAGGCGCCGCGACGGCATCCGCATCTATGAGGCCGCGCCGCGGCGCGAAGAGGCCTTCGAGGCGCGGGAGCGGCTGCGGCGCCTGCTGCTGCTGGTGGCGCGCATACTCGCCCCTTTGCCGCAGAAGGGCCTGCGCCCCACGCTTGGCCTGCTGGCGCGTGGAGCGCCCGGTCTTTCCGGCATGCATGCCGCGGTCGAGGCTCTGTTGCGCACGGGCGAGCTCGAAAGCGGAACGGTCGACGGAGAGACCTATCTCTGGCCTTCGCTCGCTGCCACCCTCGACCGCGGCGCGACGCGGCGCAAGGTCCGCTTCCTCGCGCCCTTCGATCCGATCGTCTGGGATCGGCGCCGCTTCGAGCATCTCTGGGGTTGGGACTATCGCTTCGAGGCCTATACGCCGAGCGAGAAGCGCCGATTCGGCTACTATGCCATGCCGCTGCTCTTCGGCGACAAGGTCGTCGGCTGGGTGAATCTCTCGACCGCGCAGGGGCGATTGCAGGTCGAGACGGGCTTTGTCCGCACGGCCCCGAAGGGACGCGATTTCCGCCGCGCTTTCGATGCCGAGGTCGCGCGCATGGAGGATTTTCTGGCGCGATCGCGCCGTTAGAGCGGGATGTGTTCAGGTCGAATCGCTTGAGTCCAAGAAGTCTTTCGTTTTCGCATGATCCTTTCGGAAAACCGGTTCCTACTTTCCGGGATCATGCTCCGTGAGCGCCGCTCTCGAGACTGTCTCCTTCCCGATCCGCCCGGCTCGCGCGCGACGGTGACCAAATCTGGGGAATGGGCATCGCCGCCGATTTACGGATCGGGCTGCGAGCGATAGCGTCCGAGAGGGGCGAACGCAAAGAGCTCGCGTCGGGGGCAGGCCACGATCGTGCTTCCCGCCCTATGGAGAGGCGAAGGAGGACACCGTCGTGAATAAGTATATCGCTGAAATGTTCGGCACCGCCGTGCTGGTGCTCATGGGCTGCGGCTCGGTCGTGCTGGCAGGATATGGGCCGTCCTTTCCGGTGGGCATGTTGCCGGTCGCGCTGACCTTCGGCCTGTCGGTGACGGCGATGGCTTACGGGATCGGCCCGATCTCGGGGTGCCACATCAATCCGGCCGTGACGCTGGGCGTCTGGGCGGCAGGACGGATGCCGTCCTCGGAAGTGCCGGGCTACATCATAGCGCAGCTCATCGGGGGAATGATCGGGGCCGGCATCCTCTATGTGATGGCGACCGGCAAGCTCGCGGGCTACGACATCGCCAAGGATGGTCTCGGCCAGGACGGCTGGGGCGAGGGCTATCTCGGAGGCTATGGAACCGGCGCCGCCGTCCTCGCGGAGTTCATCGGCACGCTCATCTTCCTGACCGCCATCCTCGGCGCGACCCAGAAGAGCGGCGGCCAACCTGCAACCGCCGGCTTGGCGATCGGCCTGACGCTCGCGCTCGTCCATATCGTCTTCATCAATGTCACCGGCGTAGGCGTTAACCCGGCGCGCTCGCTCGGCCCCGCGGTCTTCGTCGGCGGCAAAGCGCTTTCGCAGATATGGCTGTTCCTGATCGTGCCCTCGATCGCCGGCCTCTGCGCCGGCTTCCTGTTCAGGAGCAAATTGTTCGAGGCCTGAGGGAAGAGGGCAAGTAGCGAATGGCGAATTGATACCCCTTCTCCGTAGGATTTGCGTAGCTTCGATCCGGCCCTGATCACCCGATGCTGGTTTGCGGCTGCGCTCTAGAGCCTAATCCGATCCGATTGAATCAGACCGGGGCTCTAGCTCTTTGATTTAGCCGCATTTTCTGCGGCGAACCGGAGACCACTTCGCCGGAAAATGCTCTAGAAGCCCTCGAAAATCGCGCCTCAGAGATCAAGCGAGGTCGAAGCGATCGAGGTCCATCACCTTGGTCCACGCCGCTACGAAGTCTTTCACAAACTTCTCATTCGAGTCCGCGCACGCATAGACTTCCGCGAGGGCGCGCAGCTGCGAGTGCGAACCGAAGATCAGGTCGACACGGGTGCCGGTCCACTTGACCTCGTTCGTCTTCCGGTCGCGCCCCTCGTACGCGCCTTCAGAGCCAGCGGACGGCTGCCATTGCGTGCTCATGTCGAGCAGGTTGACGAAGAAGTCGTTCGTCAGCGTCTCCGGCCGCTTGGTGAAGACGCCGTGCATAGATTTCCCGGCATTTGCGCCCAGGACGCGCAAGCCACCGACGAGCACCGTCATCTCCGGCGCCGTCAGCGTCAGCAATTGCGCCCGATCCACCAACAGCTCCTCAGCCGACAGGCGCTGCCCGGCGCGGAGATAGTTGCGGAACCCGTCGGCGGTCCGTTCGAGCGGCGCGAAGGAGTCGGCGTCGGTCTGCTCTTGCGACGCGTCCATGCGCCCCGGCGTGAAGGGGACCTTCACGTCGTATCCGGCGTCCTTCGCGGCTCTCTCGATCGCCGCGCAGCCGCCGAGAACGATCAGGTCAGCGAGCGAGACCTTCTTCCCGCCAGACTGTGAAGCGTTGAACTCTTTTTGGATCGCTTCGAGCATCCGCAGCGCCTTCGCCAGCCGAGCCGGCTCGTTGACGTCCCAGTCCTTTTGCGGCGCGAGGCGAATGCGCGCGCCGTTCGCTCCACCGCGCTTATCAGAGCCGCGGAACGTCGACGCCGACGCCCAAGCCGTCGAGACCAGCTGGGAAACGGACAGGCCAGACGCGAGGAGTTTCACCTTCAGAGCAGCAACGTCCTGCTCCCCGATCAGCGGATGATCCACAGCGGGGATCGGATCTTGCCATAGCAGCGGCTCCTTCGGAACGAGCGGGCCGAGATAACGCACGATCGGGCCCATGTCGCGGTGCGTCAGCTTGAACCACGCCCGGGCGAACGCGTCTGCGAACTGATCCGGATGCTCGTAGAAGCGCCTTGAGATCTTTTCGTAGGCAGGGTCGAGCCGCAGCGAGAGGTCCGTGGTGAGCATGGTCGGCACGTGCCGCTTCGACGGATCGTGGGCGTCCGGAATGGTGGCAGCGCCGCCTTTCGCTTTCCACTGATAGGCGCCGGCTGGGCTCTTCGTCAGCTCCCATTCGTGATTGAACAGGTTCTCGAAGAAATGGTTGCTCCACTTCGTCGGCGTCTGCGTCCAGGTGACCTCCGGGCCACCGGTGATCGTGTCACCGCCTTTGCCGGAGCCGTAGCGGCTGATCCAGCCCAAGCCCTGCTCCTCGATGCTGGCGGCTTCCGGCACTGGGCCCACCAGTGTCGCATCGCCAGCGCCGTGGGCTTTGCCGAAGGTGTGACCACCAGCAATCAGCGCGACCGTTTCTTCGTCGTTCATCGCCATGCGCGCGAACGTCTCGCGGATATCCCGCCCCGCGGCGACCGGATCCGGCTTGCCGTTCGGCCCTTCCGGATTCACGTAGATCAGACCCATCTGCACGGCGGCGAGAGGATTCTGAAGGTCACGCTCGCCGGTGTAGCGCTCGTCCGCCAGCCACTCGCCCTCGGGGCCCCAGTAGATGTCCTCTTCGGGCTCCCAGACATCCTCGCGCCCGCCGCCGAAACCGAACGTCTTGAAGCCCATCGACTCGAGGGCGACGTTGCCCGCGAGAATCATAAGGTCGGCC
>JBIOEJ010000147.1:0-13196 GCA_044445965.1 Hyphomicrobiales bacterium | reverse complement strand
GCCGACCGAGCAATCGAAGGTGAAGGCCTGGGTCGACAAGATCTATGCCGATATGAAGCCCAAGGCCGTCGTCAGCTCCGAGCATCTGGGTCCGGGCAAGAACGGCATCATCCACTCGGCGACCGGCATGCCGCTGCAAGGCCCAGGCTCGCTGTTCGACCCCTGCATCGACATTTCCGCCGTCGTCGATCGCGCCAACGCCGACAAGATCTTCTCGGTCGGAGTGGGCGACCACGGCAACGAGCTTGGATTCGGGACGATCTACGACGCCGTGACCAAGGTCATGCCCAAGGGCAAGGCGCTGGCGACGGTCACCAAGACCGACATCGTGCTGCCCGCCATGATGTCGAATTGGGGCTGCTACGGCATCGAGGCGTGCCTCGCCTTCCTGCTCGAGCGGCCCGAGCTGATGCACACGCCGGCGATCGAGGAGCGCATCCTGCGCGCCTGCCTCGACGCCGGCGGCCTCGAAGCCATGTATTGCACGACCGACTTCTTCGTCGACGGCCTCGAAGGCGAAAGCTCGATGGCCTGCGTGCAGCTCCTGGGCAGCATCGTGCGCAAGAACCTGGAAGCCGGAGATGCGGGGCTGACGCATTGAGCACCTATCGCGCCCCGATGCCCGATCGAATCGGATGACCACTGCCCGGCGAGGATTTGCATGAAGACGACCGAGAAGCAGCTCGCCAATATCGGGCGCAACATCGACCGCCTGGTCACGGTCGAGGCGCGCATCTCCGACCTGTCGCGGGGCGTGATCGCCAAGCTTTACGAAGCGGCCTGCGAGGCGCAGGGAGGCGGCCCGCTTTCGATGCTCGCGGCGCGCCAGATCATGGACACGCTCGAGCCCGGCAAGGTGGTCTTCCTCATCACCGGGGCGGGCGACCCGCAATTCCTGCCGGCGGGCGAGACGGATGGGCCGCCTGGGCTGGCGGCGCTCGCGCTCGCCATCCACACAGCGACCGGCGCCGTCCCGATGCTGTTCACGGACGAGCCCTATGTCGCCAATGTGGAGGCGACGACGCTCGCCTGCGGCCTCGGCATCCGCGATGCGGCGCTCCTCGCCAAGACGCCCTTCACCACGACGGTGCTGCCGATCGCCCATGGCGATGCCGCCGAGCCGCAGGCCAAGGCTTATGTCGAGCGCTTCTCGCCCGCGATGATGATCTCGATCGAGAAGCTCGGCCCCAATTCGGAAGGGGTCGCCTGTTCGTCGACCGGCACGCCCACCACGCCGTTGCGTGGGCGCGGCGAGTGCCTGTTCGACGAGGCGAAGCGGGCGAAGATCCCGACGCTCGGCATCGGCGATAACGGCAACGAGCTGGGTTTCGGCCTGATCCTCGATGCCGTCCGCAAGCACAAGCCGAACGGCGAGCGGGTGGGCACGCGCGTCAGCGCGGACGTGCTGGTCGCGGCCATCACCTCGACCAGGGGCGCCTACGGGGTCGAGGCGGCGCTCGCCGCCATGCTCGGCCGCCCCGAGATCATGCACGGCGTCGAGACCGAGCGGCGCATGCTCGAAGCTTGCGTGCGCGCCAACGGCGTCGACGGATCGACGGGCCGCCACATCATGGCGGTCGACGGCATGCCGGCCGAGGTCCAATACGCGATCGTGGAGATGTTGGGCTGCATCGTGCGCAACGGCACCCTCAGCGGCTTCAAGCGCGGGTTTTAGAAGCGAGCGCCCCCCACCTCTCCCCTTAGGGGAGAGGTGGGCGCCGGCGCTCGTCCGATTCCGTTCGCCTCGGGCAACGCGCTAATTCTGCCGGGACAGCAGGCCTCGTGCCACGATATCCGCCTGGATCTCGGCGGCGCCCTCGAAGATATTGAGGATGCGGGCGTCGCAGAGCACGCGGCTGATCTCGGATTCGAGCGCATAGCCGTTGCCGCCATGGATCTGCAGGCTGGTATCGGCATTGCTCCATGCGACCCTCGCTGCGAGCAGCTTGGCCATGCCGGCCTCGATGTCGCAGCGGCGTCCCTTGTCCTTCTCGCGCGCCGCCGCATAAGTCAGCTCGCGCGCCATCACCGTCTCGGTCAGCATCAGCGCGAGCTTGTCGGCGACGCGCGGGAACGCGACGATGGCGCGCCCGAACTGCTTGCGCTCGCGCGCATAATGGAGGCCGAGATCATAGGCCTTCCAGGCGACGCCGACGGCGCGCGCCGCCGTCTGGATGCGGGCGCCCTCGAAGGTCTGCATGAGCTGCTTGAAGCCTTGCCCCTCCGCCCCGCCGAGGAGACCGTCCGAAGGGATAGCGAAATCCGCGAAGGCGATCTCGTATTCCTTCATGCCGCGATAGCCGAGGACCGCGATCTCGCCGCCGCTCATGCCCGGAGCCGGGAAGGGATCCTCCGCCGTGCCCCGCGGCTTCGGGGCGAGGAACATGCTGAGACCGGAATAGCCCTCAGCCTTGGGGTCTGTCCGCGCCAGCAAGGTCATCAGGTCGCTGCGCGCCGCATGGGTGATCCAGGTCTTGTTGCCGTTGACGAGCCAGCTTCCATCGGGCGCCCGCGCCGCGCGCGTGCGCAAGCTCGCGAGATCGGAGCCGGTGTCGGGCTCGGTGAAGACCGCGGTCGGCAAGATCTCGCCCGAGGCGATGCCGGGGAGCCAGCGCTGCTTCTGCTCGGCGGTCCCGGCGCTCGCGATCAGCTCGGCGGCGATCTCGGCGCGCGTGCCGAGCGAGCCCGCCGCGATCCAGGCCCGGCTCAGCTCCTCGGAGACGACGCACATGGCGAGCTTGCCGAGCCCGAGCCCGCCATAGGCTGGGGCGATGCAGACGCCGAAGGTGCCGAGCCCCGCCATCTCGTCGATGACCTCGTCGGGGATGAGCGTGTCAGCGAGGTGCCAGCGATGGGCGTGCGGCGCGATGCGCTCGCTGGCGAAGCGGCGGAACTGCTCGCGCACGAGGTCGAGCGTCTCGTCGGCGAGCGTTCCGTCGGGAGAGCCGTCTGCGAGGACATGCCGGATCAAGGCCCGCCGCTTCTCGGCGTCGTTGCCGTGATCGAGCAAGAAGCGGATGGCCGGCGCGCGGCATAGCTCGTCGCAAGCCTCGGCGATGCCGAGCTCGCCCGGCCTCGCCACCTCGTTCTGGCTCATGGCGATGCCGCCGCGGAGCTGGGCGAGATATTCGCCGAAGCCGATCGCGAGGACGAGCTCCTCTCCGGGGCCGAGCCTGCCGATCGCCTGAAGCCGGCGCGCCCAGGCGAGCGTCGCCGCCAAGGCCTCGACCGTCGTCGCGATCCAGGCGAGCCCATGCACCAGCCGCTGGTGCTCGTTCACCAGCGCGCCATCCAGCCGGCCTTGCCGCGTCACGCGCGCCTCGACGGCTTGGCGCGCCGCGGCGGCGAAACGGCGGCAGGCCAGGACCGCCTCCTCGCAGCGCGACAGGAGCAGCGGCCCGGCCACCGCGTCGACCGTCATCGGCGCCCTCTCTCGGCCGGCGGCCCGGCGATCAAGCCGCGGTCATGGAGCGCGCCGATCTCATGATCGGGGAGCCCCAGCAGCTGCGCCAGCACCTCGTCGGTATGCTCGCCGAGGCGCGGCGCGCGCGCCGCAGCCAGCCGCTCGTTCGACGGGATCGAGGCCGCGGACCCGGGCGTCAAATAACGATAGCCGCTCGGATGCGAGACCTGCGTGAGGAGAGGATTGCGCTCGGAAAAGCGCGCATCCTCGGCGAGCGCCTGCTTCAGCGTCCGGTAATCGCCGAAGCAGACGCCGTGCTTGTCGAAGCGCACCTTGATCTCGGCGTGCGGCAATCCCCGCAGCGCGGCTTCCACCAAGGGAATGAGCTTCTCCCGGTGGGTGAAGCGGGCGCCCTCGTCGGCTGCGAAGGAGAGGCCGAGCTCGGCCTCGAGCGCAGCGATGGGCGCGTCGAGCTCGAGGGCCGCGACCAGCCCCGACCATTGGCGGCGCGTGATCGCGACCACCATCAAGCGGTGCCCGTCCGCGGTCTCGAAATCGCGCCCGAACGCGCCGTAGAGCTCATTGCCGATGCGCGGCCGGTCGCGCCCCGAAGTCGCGACTTCGGCGAGCTGGCCGAGATGCCCGAGCGTGGCGATGGCGAGATCGCCGAGCGGCAGGCGGATCTCCCTGCCTTCCCGGCTCGCCATGCGGGCGCGCTCGGCGGCGAGCAGCGCGAAAGCGCCATAGGCACCGGCGAGGAGATCCCAGGCGGGCAGCACGTGGTTGACGGGCAAGGTCTCGCCGGCGGGCCCGGTCATGAAGGGCAGACCGGTCGCGCAGTTCACCGTGTAGTCGACGGCGGCGCGCTCGTCCGGCCAGCCCATCACGCGCAGCGTGATGAGATCGGCGCGCAGCGCCGAGAGCCGCGCATGCGACAAGAACCCGTTCGCCGGATAATTGGTGACGAAGAGGCCGCCATTCTCGCCGGGCGCCGTCGCGAGGCGCAGCGCGAGCTCCCGCCCTTGCGGCCGCGACAGATCGAGGGCGACGGATTTCTTGCCCTTGTTCAACCCTTCCCAGTAGAAGCTCGCCCCTTCCGGCGAGACGGGCCAGCGCCTGCTGTCCGGCCCCCCGGCTATGTCGTCGAAGCGGATCACCTCGGCCCCCATCTGCCGCAGATGCAGGCCGCAGGACGGGCCGGCTATGAAGGATGCGCCTTCGACCACGCACATGCCGTCGAGGATCGGGTACATGGCGCTACCCCGAGTCTCGGGTCACGCGAAGGCTCGCTTGACGAGGGCCTGCTGGTCCTTGTCGTGGTCTGCGTGAAACCCGCCCGCGGGCGAGGGAGATTCAGGCCTCGCGATGCAATCGAGCCTCCTTGCCGCGACACCGGCCTCGGCAAGCAGCCGCTCGAGCTTGCGGTCGAGATAGGACCATGCGCCCATATTCTCCGGCTCCTCCTGCACCCAGAGGAAGCGGGCGCCTTGCCACTTTCGGAACTGCGCCAGCAATTCGCGCGACGGCAGGGGGTAGAGCATTTCGAGGCGCAACACCGCCGTGTCGTCGGCGCGCGATGCGGCGCGCTCCTTCTCGAGATCGTAGGCGAGCTTGCCGGTCGAGACGAGCACCCGCCGCGTGACGGGGCCGCTCGGCTCCGAGGCGAGCACGGGCTCGAACTGATGCGGCGGTCCGAAGGCGGAGAGGGGCGAGCGGGCGGCGGGCAGCCGCAGCAATGTCTTCGGCGCGGTCACGAAGAGAGGCTTGCGGCGGCGGCGCAGGACCTGGCGGCGCAGCAGGTGGAAATAATTCGCCGGCGTCGATGGGTTGGCGACCTCGATATTGTCCTTCGCGGCTAGCTGCAAGATGCGTTCGGGCCTTGCCGAGGAATGCTCGGGCCCCTGGCCTTCGAGCCCATGCGGCAGCAGCAGCACGAGGCTGGAAGGCTGCAGCCATTTCTCCTCGCCCGCCGCAATGAACTGGTCGATGATGATCTGCGCGCCATTGGCGAAATCGCCGAATTGCGCCTCCCAGATGGTGAGCGCGTCAGGGCGCTCCAGGCTGTAGCCATATTCGAAGCCGAGCACGGCGTATTCGGAGAGCGGGCTGTTGATGACCGTGAACGGAGCCTGGTCGGGCGAAAGATGGGCGAGCGAGACATGGCGCTCCCCGGTCTCGATGTCGGCGAGCGCGAGATGGCGATGCGAGAAGGCGCCGCGCACCACATCCTGTCCGCTGATCCTGACCGGCACGCCTTGCGTCAGCAAGGTCGCGAAAGCGAGCGCCTCGGCCATCGCCCAGGGCACCCCTTCATGGGCCGAGGCAGCCCGGCCCTGCACCAGCCGGGCGAGCTTCGGGCCGATCGTCGAGCCGGCCGGGATGCTCGAGAGCCGGGACAGGAGCGCGAGCAGCCGATCCTTCCCGACCCCGGTTTGCGGCTCCTCGACCTCGTGCCGCGCCGCAAACCGGGCTGCCCATGGCCCATCCGCAAAGCCGCCATGGTTCGGGCGGTGATCGGCCGCGGCCGCGTAGCTCTCTTGAAGCTTCGACCTGCATTTTTCCGCGAATTCGGCGGCGCTCGATGCCGTCGCGAGTCCGGCGGCGGCCAGCCTCTCCTCGTAGAGCGTCCGCACCGGGGGCGTCGCGTCGATCGCCCGATAGAGGAGGGGCTGCGTGAAGCGCGGCTCGTCGATCTCGTTATGGCCGTTGCGGCGGAAGCAGACGAGGTCGATCACGGCATCGCGCCCCTGCGTTTGCCGGAAGGCGACGGCAAGCGTGGCGGCGCGCAGCGCCGCGTCCGGATCGCCGGCGTTGACATGCAGGATGGCGCTGTCGACGGCCTTCCAGGCGCCCGTGCAATAGCGCGAGGTCCGCGCCTCATGCTCCTCGGTCGTAAAGCCGATCCGGTTGTTGACGACGACATGAATCGTGCCGCCGGTGGTAAAGCCCGCGAGCCCCGCGAGCTGGATCAGCTCGGCGACGCAGCCCTGCGCGATGACGCTCGCATCCGTATGCAGCACGAGGCCGAGCACGCGGCCCCGTCCATCCGCTCCCCGCGCCTCCTGGCGGGCGCGCACCCGCCCGAGCGCCACCGGGTTGACCGCTTCGAGATGGGACGGATTCGGCGCGACCGCGATCGCCACCGGACCGCTCGGCGTCGCGACCGTCGTCTCGATGCCGAGATGGTAGGGCATATCCGCCGCGACCGAGCCGTCGAGCGGGAAGGGATGGACGCCCTTGAATTTGGCGAGCAGGTCGACGAGGGGCTCGCCGAACACGTTGCCCATCAGGCTGAGCCTGCCGCGATGCATCGGCGCGACCACGATATCGGTTACGCCGCGTGCCGCCGCCTCGTCGATGATCCGGGCGACCAAGGGGATGAGCGTCTCCGCGCCCTCCGCGCCGAAGCGCTTCTTGGTCGGCCATTTGACCGCGAGGAACCGTTCGAACTCTTCCGCCGCGATCAGGAGATCGAGCGCCAGCCTGCGCTGCTCGGGCGGCGGGACGGGCGCCAGGCTTTCGAAGGCATCGACCAGCCAGTCGCGAACGGCGGGATCGTCGATATGCGCGGTCTCGAGCGCGAGCGTGCCCGCATAGAGCCGATGCAGCTCTTCCTCTGCGGGAAGGGGCTTGCTCGGCGCTCCATCGCAAGCGCGAGCCAGGAGCGCATCGCGCAGCCTCCGAGCCGCTGCCGCGGCAGCGCCGCCGACCGCGTCCGGTGGTGCCAGCGGGTCGAGCGCGGCCAAGAGATGACCGTGGCTGCGATACGCTTCGAGCATCCGCCCACGATCGGGTTCCTGGCGCCTTGCCGCCCCATTGCTTGGGCTTTCGGACGCCGAAAGCTCGTCCATGAGCCGGAACACCGCGCGCCAGCCGGGATCGACGGCGCCAGGATCCGACCGGAACAGTGCCTGAAGTCCTTCCAAGTAGTCGGGGCTCGCGGCTGCGAGGGGGGAGCTCAGACGACGCATGCAATGCTAGCCGGTTGCGGGCAAGCAGAACCGCCGATCATTGCAGTCGAGCGGAGGCGCCTGGGCGCGCCGCCGGCCTTGCCTCACTCGATCGGTCGAGCTTCCACCAGCCCCTCGAAATTGCTTCATCTCGGCGCCGAACATGAGGGTTCTCCAGCCGCTTGACAAATCCGTCATGCGCATCCGATGCGCGCGGCATCGGCGCCGCGCGCGGTGTTTGATTTGGAAGGGTAAATTCAAAAGCCGGGCCGGCCCGTCCGCTGAATTCATGTTGCGCTGCAACATCTGTTAATAACAGGTAATTTACAGGTGAGCGGGCCTTTCGAACCAAGTGAACTCCCATATTTTGCTGCGGTGCAACATCGACCGCGATGACAACAAACCCTACCCCTTTTGCGAGGGCGGCCTCTCTTTCCCTTATAGGGATACTCTCTCGCCTTTGCAAGGGTGCCGCTGGCTCGGACGCCGCTGGCTTGGATGCCGCTGGCGCGCGGATATCGTAGGCGACGAGATAGGTGCGAGCGCCGTTCGCCATTGCGCTTTCGGTGAAATCGTCGAAGCAGCGGTGTTCATGCCTCGCTGCTCTGGCCGCCGGGATCGGCCGCGAGAAAGCCGCGTCCCCCGTTCGTGCGCGCCACATCGGCCATCATCGGCACCAGCTCGAGCGGGTGAATGAACTCTTCGCGGAAGCAGGGAAAGCGCCGCGGATCGAACAACCTCCGCAACAAATCGACGACGATCATGTGACGCTCCGAATGCCGGATATCGGCATGATAGGTCATCCAGATCTCGAGCGAATGCCTGACGCCGATGTCCACCGGGACGAAGCGGCCGCCGAACACCAGGGCATAGGACGGGAGCCAACCGATCCCGGCATCACGCTCTACCGCATACAGCACGGCTGTGCTGGTGTTGGTACGCAGAGCGATCATGCCGTCGAGGGTGTCGACCTGCAGCCCGCGCTCATAGACGCCTTCAGGGAGGAGAGGAGAGACCTGCTGCACGAAGCGATGCTGACGCACCTCTTCGAGGGAGCGGGGCACGCCATAGCGCCGCTCATATTCTTGCGAGGCGAAGGGGTAGGTGTGCAAATTTCCGAGCCGGACCGCGTAGAGGTCGGGATTCGTCGGTTTCTGGAACTGGATCGAGATGTCCGCTTCCAGTCGCGCGACATCGGTCGAGTCCATCGTGCAGCGAAGCTCCATGGTCAGGAGGCGATGCGCCTGTGTGAAAGGCAAAAGCTTCGGTAGCACCCAATAGGTGCCGAGGCCTTCCGTGATCGCGACACGGACGATGCCTCTCAAGGGATCCTGGCCGACACGGCTGCGCCGCGCGATGCTGAGGATGGCGCGCTCCATCGCCTGAACTTCCCCGAGCATGGAATGCCCCTCATTCGTCAGCTTGAGGCCCTCCTGATACCGGGCAAAGAGGCGGTAGCCGACCGTCTTCTCGAGCCGGTCCAGGGCTCGGGCGATGGTGCTCGCCGAGACATGCTGGGCCTCCGCTGCCCGCCTCAGGCTGCCTTGATCGGCGCAGGCGAGGAAAAGGCGCAAATCGTCCCATGAAAGCTCGGATACGAGATCGGAGGCCTGATGCTCTAAATCTGGAGCATTGCGCGCGGGCTTCCGTTGCATTCGATCCTCCCACTTCGGGTTATGGTAACAAATATTCGCTCAAATAACCACAACATTTTCTCGATAGGTCGTGCGGGGCTCCATGGATGGTTCAATTTTGAAGCATCGGCCGCTCGATCTCATCCCGCCGAGCCGGCGGTTCACGGTGCGGCCTGCCGACGAATGCGAGATGGTGGGCCTCGTCGAAGCCGCGGCCCGCGACATCCCGGCGATGAAGGTCAACGAGCCTGCGATCCGGCGGGTGTTCTCCTACAGCCCCGAGAGCATACTCGCCGTCGTCGGCGGCAAGGGGGTGGTCGGCGGCTTCGCCTTCCTCCATTTCAACCAAGCCGGCCTGGAGCGCCTTCTAGGGGGTGGATTCTCGATCGCCGACCCGGATCTCGGCCTTCTCGCATCGCCGGGCGAGACGCCGAGCGCGCTTTATGCCTGGGCGATGTATTTGCCTGGTCGGCTCGTGGGTGCCATAGGCAACGTCATGCAGTTCGTTCGGCGCCGGGGCTGGGTCGAGATCGATATCTACGCGCGGCCCGGAACGCTCAAGGGCAGGACGTTCATGGAGCGGACGGGCTTCGAACGGGTTTCCGGAGGGCCGACCGACCTCTTTGTCTGCCGCCGTCCCAGCCCCCATTCATCCCAGTCTCCCGTACATCGGCAGTTGGCCGAGCTGTCCAAAGCAGTCGCCGCGGCCGAACCGCCGGTGTCCGCCGGTCAGCCTGCCGACCAGGCCCGAACTTCCCGGCGCATGCAGGTCAAGATCGCGCGCGGTCTGGACGACCTTCTGATGGTCTATTCGATCCGGGGGGCGGTATTCCTGGCCGAGCAAGCCTGTCCCTTTGCGGAGGAATTCGACGGCAACGACCATTGCGCGACCCACTTCGTGGGCTTCGTGAACGACGAGCCCGCATGCTGTCTGCGGGCCCGTTATTTCGCAGACTTCGTCAAGCTGGAACGTTTGGCGGTCCGCAAGGAGTTTCGCAGGACCCGGATATCGTTCGATGTCGTCAGGACCGCGGTCGATCACGTGCGGCGCAAGGGGTTCCGCCGCATCTATGGTCACGCACGCGAGGGCCTCGAAGGATTCTGGGCCCATTTCGGGGCGAAGCCGCTGGGGCCCGATCGAAAGCTCGTCTTCTCCGATTTCAAATATACCGAAATGTCCGCGGAGTATGAGCCGTTGGCCGATGCCATCACGTTGCGGAGCGACCCATATGTGATCGTGCGCCCGGAGGGCGAGTGGGACCGACCCGGCGTTCTCGAACGCTCCGCCGAGCGTGTCGCGCGCGACGCGCACGACAATACCGTGGGCCGGCCGAGGACGAGGGCTGCGTCATGAAGCCGAGCGGGCACATGATGCGTCGATCCGTGTGAGTGCTCGCGCCCGCTCGAGATCCGCCGCTACTCGCAGACAATCGGCGCCTGCTCGGCGCGAGCCCGGCAGCTTGCCTAGTGTGGTGAATTTGAAGTTCCCATCACATGGATGGCATGCGCGCGGTAGGAACTTCAAATTCGAAAACTACACTAGAAACAATAACTTGCTAGTGCAGCTTTTGAATCCTAAATTCGCGGCGCGCGTTGCTCCATGGTGATGCGAAGTTCGGAGTCGCTGCACTAGGCAGCCGATGAGACGCCGAAGCCGCTTGCGCCTTCGACCCTTGGCGCCGCGTCAGCCAAAACCCCATAACGCCCGATGATCTCGCCTTGCCCTTTGGCGCCCGTTTCCAGGTCACTGACGCGGCGGAAGGCGACAGCTCCCCCCAGTACTTCTGCGAATATCTTCCCGGCACGCTTGGCGTCGTCTTCCGAGGAAAAGTGGATCTCCCTCTGGACGGAAAGCCTGCCCTCGATGCCCCGAAACACGGGTATGATGCCGAATTGCGTGATGCCAGCCATATGCATCCTCGCGAACAACATTTGTGACAGGAGACGGGCGCCGCAGCCCGACACCAGATGAAAATGCAACCTGGACTGCAAGTCCACCGCAGCAACGCACCTGTCCACAGAAAAGACTCGCATTCCCCTCGGAGGCGAGGCTAAAGGCCGGCATTGTGCAAGATTCGCGCGCCCACGCGGGCGCGCCTGTCACTGTCCTTGCATTTTTCGCCTGACGCAGGCCATTTTCTCAACGTCTCTGGCGCGCATGCCAAGTTCCTTTCGACATTGGTCGAGGGCCAGCCCTTGTGCAACTCCCCATCGCTTGCCGCTGGGAGGCGGTCCAGCAGCGAATGACGCGCCGACCCACATTCCGGCGACAAGACCTGTAAGCGCCAATGATGTCCGCTTCATCTTTTCTGGTCCTTTTCATCCCGAGCGAGCAGGAGGTGCCGTAGAGCACGCGCCCGCGCATAGTCGTAGCCGATCGGTTCGACAAGCGCACTCGGGAGGCATATGGCAGGGTTGGGGGCAAGCGCGGCATCAGGCACGGCCGCCGCGGCCGGGGCCTCGCTGTGAACAGCCTCCGGCCGGGTCCGCCTTCTCGGCTCTGCCATTTCGGTGCCGACTCGAGACCGGACGTTACCGCCGGCCGGGGTGAAGGCCCGGGAGCCGATGATCGCTGCGGCCTTCGGCACTCGGCAACCGAGCATGGCCAATGCCACTGGCGATCACCAATTGACTTCCGGCTGTGATCGTGAAGCCCATCCGCTCGGATTCAAGTCCGCCTCATCGTGCCGATCAATCGACGGCAGCGCAGACCATTTTCCGGACCGATCGGTCACGCTTGGCCCCCTCCTGAGCGGCCACGCGGAGCCATTGATTGCGCCGACGATAATGCCTCGATGTCAGATGCCGAGCCGCCCAATCGGATTATCCGAACACGGCCCAGTCCCATCTGCCACTTGTCGGATCTTCGTTGGCGCAGCCGCCCTCCGACGTATAAATTGATGTCGCGCAGCAAAAATGGATTTGATTTCCGGCGAATTTTGGCGGTGTCTTGGTCGCGAAAGGCATTCCACGTCTAAGTTGTACGTTTGTTGCTGTCGTTGGATGCTGGATAAGGACACATACAACGTCGAGAACGCTCATATGCTTCCTCCATTTGCGGCGGACTGGAAAGGTCGGTCTGCGACGCGCAAGCAGGCTGTCGAGACCGCTACGCTGTCGTCACCTAAGCGCCATTAACCACGCCGAGTCACGCCCCACCCGCGGAGCGCCATGCTGCATGCGTGGAGCGACTGGGCCTTGCCTCCGAAGGGAGCGGGGGCCTATTCGTTTCGTGGGGAAGCGGATGCCTTGTCTGCGCCAAGTCTTTGCCGTGACATCGGCGCGAAGAACGGCCACAGATCCACTATTCCGTGCGCCCGGCGTCGCGCCACTATGTCGGAGCAGAGAGCCACGCACTCGCTGCAGATGAAGGCTCGCGGGCCTGCGACGAGATGGGCGACCTCGCGCCGCTCCTTGCCGCAGAACGAGCAGTACATCGGGCGGCCAGCCGCAAGCGCGTCATGCAAACTGAGATCGAAGGCCGTGCCGGTCATTTGTGCGCCGCCCGTCGAAACGTCCTACGACACTCGCGACAAGTTGGAAGCTTCGCGGCCTACGCCGCAATTCGCCGGGAAGATGGAACCGCGGCAGGGCGGGCCGGGCCTTGCCGTCGGCGAGGCGAACGAAACGACGCGCGGGGGAACGCGCGATGACCCAGTTCGAGACGGGAGCGACCGGGAGCGGGATGCGTCTATTCGTGGTGTCCGCGCCTCGCGGTCGGCCCCGCTTGCTCCTCCAACTCACGAGTATTCGACAACGAGAAGAAGTACATTGCCGACGAACCCGACTGTTACAAAGCGCGCACCGTGGTTGGTATCGCCGATCACATCGGCGGCGCGCTTTCGGCTCTTAGATCCTCGGGGCATGACATATCGTCCCCCTTGCAATGATCCTTGTCCCAGTTTCATGCTAGCAACGGAACGAGGCGGAGCCGACGACAACGGGAGGAATTGTCACATGAAGCGCATGCACTGCGTGGGCGCCCTGGCGTTCGCGGGGACTTCGATGTTGGCGACCTCGGCGTGGGCGCAGGCCCAGACCCCGGCGACGCCGCCGCCCGAGGACAAGAAGGTCGAGACGGTCGCCACGCTGCCGACCAATGACGCCACGGAAAACCTCTGCCAGCAGGCGGACGGCAGCTTCTACATAAGCCAGATCGAGGCCAAGAAGGTGATCAAGGTCGGGTCCGACGGCAAAGCATCGGAGTTC
>JBIOEJ010000146.1:0-13210 GCA_044445965.1 Hyphomicrobiales bacterium | reverse complement strand
GTCCTCGGTCATGGCTTCAGGTAGCCGATGCCGAGCATGCGGCGAAAGTTCCAGCGCCGCCATCCCGGCCAGAAGAGGCCAGCGATCATGGCGATGGCGATCCAGCGGAACCAGGTCGAGAAGGTGTTGGAAATGCCTTGCGGCTCCTCATAGCCGCGCACCCAGCCATCCTGACGCCGCATGCCGGTCGGCTCGTCGGCGAAGCCGCCATCGGCGTTCTGGAAATCGAGCAGGGCCGCGAGCAGGGTGCGCAGCCAGCCGCGGATTTCGGGGCGGCGATGGTCGCGGAGCGCATGGCCGTGGACCAGGAGATCGACGAGATCGACGTCGATGCAGGCGCTGACGATGCCGGCCTTGCGGCTCAGCGCATAGTCGATGGCGCGGTCCTGGTAGGGCAGCTCGCGACCGGTCGCGTAGAACAGATGGAAGTTGTGCATCGAGC
Organism: Hyphomicrobiales bacterium; assembly: GCA_044445965.1. Taxonomy (GTDB): domain Bacteria; phylum Pseudomonadota; class Alphaproteobacteria; order Rhizobiales; family Beijerinckiaceae; genus GAS188. Next base: position 12,768 of record JBIOEJ010000146.1, on the reverse strand, counting down.
CCGCCATGGCGTGCAGGCAGGCCCGCGCATCGGATAGCTGCCCCACGCCCCAGAAGCCGGTCGCGGGCTCCTGGAGCCGCTCATGCCAGGCGAAGATGATGTCGAAGGCGCGCCGCACAAGGGCCTCCGGAAGCACGCCCTGCCATTGCCCCAACAGCAGGAAGCTGCCGAGGTTGACGATGTTGTTGCCCTCGAGCCAGGGGTCGCGCAGATCGCGTTCGCAGAGCCACGCCTTGAGCCATGACGGATCGAGCCATGGCCGCACGAAATCGAGAAGCGCCGGCGGCGCGGGATCGAGCGAGTCGATCGCCCCCAGCGCATAGTTGGTGACGTGGAAGTCGATATAGCGCCAGGTCTCCTCGAGGTCGGGCTTCTTGAACACGTCGCCGTCATGCATTCCAGGGATGCGGAACACGCCGTCATGGCGCCGGAAGGCGAGCAGCCAGGAGATCAGCGCGTCCCCGTGGGCAAGCGCCGGCGCGTCCAGCAGATGGCGGCAGATCAGCCCGTTATAGGTGCCGGGCAGCAACATGCCGGGCCAGCGCCGCTCGTCATGGGCCGCGCTGATCCGCAGCACGCCTTCCGGCGCGTCTTGCGCCTGCAGCGTGGCGAGCCAGCCGAGCGTCGCCTGGCGCGCCGCGGCGATCCGCTCCCGCAATCGCGCCTCCATCGCCCCTTGCGCCCCTTGCGCCCCTTGCGCCATCTCAGCCCTTCACCGCGCCTTGCGCCATGCCGCCGACCACCTGCCGCTGCGCGATGAGGAACACGATGGCCGGCGGCAAGGTGGTCACGAGCGCGAGCGCCATGATGGCCTGGAAGTTGCTGCCGAGCTCCCCGTTCAGGCTCAACAGCGCCACGGGCAGCGTATAGGTATCCGGCGTCGTGGAAATCACCAGCACCGGGAACCACTGCGCCCAGTTGAGCAGGAAGGTGATGGTGGCGACCGTCGCGACGACGGGACGCGCCATCGGCAGCACGACGCGGAACAGCACTTGGGTTTCGTTCGCCCCATCGATCGTCGCCGCCTCGATCACCTCCTTCGGCAAGGTGCGGAAGAACTGCTCGAACAGGAAGAACTGCACCGGGCCGAGCGCCAGGAACAGGACGATGCCGGTATATCCACCGAGCAGGCCGAGCTTGTACATGACGATATAGACGGGGATCACCAAGAGGATGGCCGGATACATCATCGTCAAGAGGAAGCCGCCGCGCAGCAGCTTGAAGGCCAAGGCGTCGGGGCGCCGCGTGATGGCGTAGGCGCCGAGCGCCGCCACCAGCACCGCGAGCACGGCGGAGGCGGCGGTGATGCCGAGCGAGTTCAAGACGGCGCGCATGAGCGAGATGCCGGACAGCTCCGCGAGGGAGAAGAAGCCGTCGAGGTTCGGCGCAGACGGCCACAAGGCGAGCGGCCGCGACAGGATCTCGCGCGTCGTGCGGAAGGCGCTCGAGAGCATCCAGGCGTAAGGATAGAGAAACATGGCCGAGACGAAGAGCGCCGCCGCAAAGGCGACGAGGCGCAGGGTGATGCGCTTGCCCCTCACGGGCGCCCGCTCTCGCCGAGCCGGTAGGCGCCGAGCGCCACCACGGCGACGATGGCGAACAGCACCGTCGCCATCGCGGTCGCCTGGCCGTACTGCGCCTGGTCGAACAGCTGGTAGGCGTAGGTGCTGACCATGTTGGTCGCGTCGTTCGGGCCGCCCTTGGTCATGACCACGACCACGGTGAAGGTCTTCAGGAACTGGATCAGCGCATAGACCAGGTTGACCACGATCGCCGGGCGAAGCTGCGGCAGCACGACGAACAGCAGGCGCTGCCACGGCCGCGCGCCGTCGATCAGCGCGGCCTCCGTCAGGGCCTTGTCGCAGATGGCGAGATTGGCGAGGAAGATCACCACGTAGAACCCGGCATGGTGCCACAACTCGGCGATCAAGATGGCGATCAGCGCCGTGTCGGGCGAGGCGATGCCGCCGAACAGCGGAAGGCCGACCGTCTTCAGCGCGGCGTTGATCGCCCCGAAGCTCTGGTCGTAGAGCCAGCGCCAGACCACGTAGCCCGCGACATCCGGCGTCACCACGGGAAGGAACACGATCAGCTTGAAGGCGAGGCGCCCCGCGCCGAGCAGCGGCGCATCGAGCAACAGCGCGTAGAGCAGCGCGAAGCCGAGGTTCGCGGCGACGGCGAGCCCCGTGTAGATCAGGGTGCGCAGGAGCGCCGCCAGGAACACGGGGTCGGCGAAGATCGCGGCGTAGTTGGCGAGGCCGATATAGGAGGGCTGGGGCTTCAGCGCCGTGGCGGATGCGGTGAACGAGACCTCGATGCTCAGCAGCACCGGCCACAGGCCGAACAGAATGGTCAGCGCGGCGAAAGGCAGCGCGAAGGCGTAGAAGATCGCCTCGCGCCCGAGCTTCGCAGGCGTGGCGGACGCCGCGCCGGCCGCGAGAGCGCGCGCGCCTCGCGAGGCCCCGCCCCGGCTGGTCGGGCCAACCCTCACTCCCTCGCCGCCCGCCCGGCCATGAGGCTCCGCCGCCGCTTTGAGGATCAGCCCTTCTTGTCGGCGAGCGTCTTGGCGAGCGCGCGCATCTCATCGGCGGTCTCGCGGATGAAGGCCTGATAGTCGGCCGGCGGGCTGGTCAGGGCGCCGAGGAGCTTGCGGTGGAACGCGGCCTCGAGCTCGGGGTAGAAGGGATGCACGCTCTCGGGAAAATCGTAGGCCGCGAGCGCCCATTGCGGGCTCGCGAACATCCGCGCACGTTCCGAGAGGCCGGCGGTGTCGAGGTCCTTGCGCACGGCGGAGCCGACGATGCGCAGCGAGGCCTGCTGGGCCGGCTTCGACAAGAGGAAGCTCGCGAAGGCGATGGCGAGATCCTTGTGCGGGGCGTTCTCCGGCACCGCGACGCCGCGCATGCCGCCGATCACGACCGCATTCTGCAGGTCGGGGAAGAAGCGCGGCCAGGGGCCGAGCACGAAATCGCCCTTGATCGCCTGCGTGTCCCATTTGGCGACGTTCCAGTCGCCGACGCGGAACATTCCCGCGCGCCCGCCCTCGATCAGCTGGTACATCTCGGTGAAGGAGTAGTTCACCGTGTCGGGCGGGACAAGCCGGGGCGGAGCGAACAGCCGCAGGAACTGCTCCAGCACCTTGGCGTGGCGCGGCTCGTCGACGACGATCTTGCCCTCGGGGTCGATCAGCGTGTGCTGCAATCCGGCGCCGAAGGTGAACAGGTCGAGCATATGGATCAGGTCGCGGGGCTTTGCCGCCTCGAGCGCGAAGCCGAACAGGCTGCCCTTGCCGGTCCCTTCGAGATCGCCGTCCTGGAAGGCGCGCGCGATGCGCAGCGTGTCGTCCCAGCTTTCGGGAAACTTCGCCCCGACCTTCTCGAGCCAGCTCTTGCGCACGCCGAAGGCCATCTGCACGCGCTGGATGGGCAGGATGATCATATGGCCGCCATAGGTGGCGACGCGCAGGTCCTCCTCCGATAGGAAGCCCTTATCCGCAATGGCGGCGAGCACCGGCTTCATGTCCATCACCTTGCCGGTCTGGCTCGCGATGCGGATCACCCGCTCGTAATTGTTGTAGATCAGGTCCGGCGCGGTGTCGGTGTTGATCGCCGCGATCACCCGCCCGAACCATTGGTCGGTCGGATAGCTGACCGGCGCAGCGTGGTGCCGGGATGGTCCTTGGCGAACAGGGCGGCAGCCTCGTCGAACCATTTGGTGCCGTTATCGCCGAGATCATGCCAGATGGTCAGCGTCTCGGCGCGCGAGGCCGTGGCGCCGGCCCCGATCAGGAGGAGCGCGCCCCATAGCGCGCGAGCAAGCTTCTTCAGGACCATGGCTTCCTCCCGACTTCACTTGCCTCGGCCGCCATCGGGCAAGTGTATGAGCCATGGTAGCCGCCCAGCCGCTCGGCGTGCAACCACGACGCTCGAAAGGAACGGGCGCCCGCGGGTCGCGCCTTTGGCGCGTCACCGATGCGGGGGGAAATCGTCGCTCTCGCCGGCGACGAGCTGCATCGGCCAGATCTCCTGTACGACGCCTTGCCGATAATGCGCCGCATGGGCCGGCATGGCGGCGAGCAACGCCTCGGCGAGCCGCACCCCGACATCCTGCAGCGTGACCTTGAAGCAAGTCAGCGCCGGCGCCAGGAAGCGCGCCTGGGGGCTTTGGCGAAAGCCGATGATCGCGAGATGGCGTCCCGGCGACAGCCCGACCTCGTAGAGCTTGCGGTAGAGGCCGATCGCCATCGCTTCGTTGACGAGGAGAATGGCGGTCGGCGGATCCCGCATCGCCAGCAGCACCTCGCCGACCTGGTAGCCGCCGGCCTCGCCGGTGCGCGAGCGCAGCACGAGAGAAGGGTCGGGCGCGATGCCATGGGATTTGAGCGCCCGCCGATATCCCTCGACGAAGACGTAGCCGAGATTGACGTCGCTCTCGGCCGTCGCCACGGCGATGCGGCGATGCCCGCGCGCCGCGAGCCGGGCCACGGATTGCTCGGCGACGCCCTCGAAATCGAGATCGATCCAGGAATGCCCGCCGCCCGACAGGCTCCGCCCGAGCGCCACGAACGGCAAGCCGCGCTCGACCAGATGATCGATGCGCGGGTCGATGCGGCGCGTGGCCGAGATGATCAGGCCGTCGACGGCGCCGCGCGCCACGATGCGCCGCGTATAGCCGCTCGCATCGTCGCGCTCGCTGCGCAAAAGCACCGCGAGGTCGAGCCGGTGGCGGGCGAGAACCGACTGGACGCCATCGAACACGGCCATGAAGAAGGTGTCGCCATGGGCGGTCATCTCGCTGTTGATGTCGATCATGAAGCCGATGGTGTTGGTGACACCCTGGCGCAAGCTGCGCCCCGACTGGTTCGGGACATAACCAAGCGCCTCGGCGGCCGCGAGCACCCGCTCGCGGGTCCGCGCATTGACGTCGCTCTTGCCGTTGAGGGCACGCGAGACCGTGCCGATCGAGATATCGAGACGCCGGGCAAGCTCGCGGATGCTCATGTGAGACCACGCAGGACAGAGGACGGAAGACGGAAGACGCACGACAGACGGCAGCGGACGGATGCGGCCCACTCGCCAGTTCCTGCATCCTCTGTCGTCTGTTCTCTGTCGTCACTCCCCTTGACACTGGTCAAGTCCTCGATTGTAATCGTAAACGTTTACGGAGCGTCGTAAACTGCCGAATCGCGCCTCGAAGCGCAAGATCGATGGCGCGGTCGGAGGGAGGCAGGCGGGTGCAGAAAGCCGTGCTGGTCGGCTGCGGGGCCATGAGCCGCGCCTGGTTCGAGGCCGCGCGCCAGGTCGACGGCCTCGCCATCATCGGCCTTTGCGATCTCGATATCGGGCGCGCCGAGCGGCGGGCCGCGGAGTTCGGCCTCGCAGGCAGCACCATCGCCGGCGATCTTCGCACGCTCATCGGGGCGGCGCGGCCGGACATCGTCTTCGATGTCGCGGTCCCGGCGGCGCGCCACGAGCTCGTGGCGACAGCCTTGGCGGCCGGCTGCCATGTCCTTTCCGAGAAACCGATGGCGGAGACGCTCGAGGATGCGCGCGACCTCGTCCGCCGGGCGCGGTCCGCCAACAGGCTGCACGCCGTCGTGCAGAACCGGCGCTATCTCCCGGCCGTGCGCCGCATCGCCCGGCTCGTCGCCGCCGAGGCGATCGGCGAGGTGACGAGCCTGCATTGCGACTTCTTCCTGGCGCCGCATTTCGGCGGCTTCCGCGAGGAGATGGGCCATGTCCTCCTGCTCGACATGGCGATCCACACCTTCGACGCGGCGCGCATCCTGTCCGGCCGAGACGCCGAGGCGGTCTATTGCCGGGAGTGGAACCCGAAGAATTCGTGGTACCGCCAGGGTTCCTCGGCGGCGGCGATCTTCGAATTCGCCGGAGGCGTGATCTTCACCTATCGGGGAAGCTGGTGCGCCGATGGTTTCGGCTCGAGCTGGGAAAGCTCCTGGCGCATCGTCGGTAGCAGAGGCTCGATCGTCTGGGACGGCCATGACGATATCCGCGCCGAGGTCGCGGGCAAGGCGCGGACAGGCCTCTTCGACACGTCGGTCGCGCTCGAGGTGCCTGCGCTCGACTCCTCCGACAGGACGGGCGGCCATCTCGGCGTCTTGCAGGACTTCATCGCGGCGACGCGCGGCGGGCCGGAGCCCGAGACCGTCGGATCGCAGAATATCAAGAGCCTCGCCATGGTGTTCGGCGCCATCCGCAGCGCCGAAAGCGGTCAGCGCGTCCAGATCTCGACTTGAAGACCGCTCGATTTGAGGACCCAAGGATGACCGAAGCATGACCGATCCCGCCCTCGATATCCGCATCGGCACGATGGTCAAATGCGGCATCGCCGACCCGGCCGCCTATGTGCGCGCCATCCTGCCGCTCGGCTTCGAATCGATCGAGCCGTTCTTCTGGCAGACGCTCGGCGGCAAGGACATCCCAAAGCTCGCCGCGGAGCTGCGCCAGGCCATCGGCGATGCCGATGTGACGATGGATACGATCGGCATGTTCGGCAACCCGCTCGAGAATGGCGAGGTCGACCAGGCGACGCTCCTCGGCTGGGAGACGCTGATCGACCACGCCCATCTGTTCGGCGCCAAGACCGTCGCGGGCTTTACCGGCCGCGTCAGGGGCCAGCCGATCGAGGCGAGCCTGCCGCGCTTCAGGCAGGTGTGGTCGCGGCTCGCGGCGCGCGCCGCCGATAAGGGGGTCAGGATCGCCTTCGAGAACTGCGCCATGAACGGCAATTGGGTTATGGGCGACTGGAACATCGCGCATAACCCCGATGCCTGGGAGATGATGTTCGACGCGGTGCCGGCAGCCAATCTCGGCCTCGAATGGGAGCCCTGCCATCAGCTCGTCTATCTGATCGACCCCTTGCCGCAGATCCGCAAATGGGCCGGCAAGATCTTCCATGTGCACGGCAAGGACGCGACGGTGCGCTGGGATGTGATCCGCGGGCACGGCATATTCGGCAAGCTTCCCTTCGTCTTCATGCGCACGCCCGGCTTCGGGGACAGCAACTGGACCGATGTCATCAGCGAATTACGCCTCGCCGGCTATAAGGGCTCGATCGACATCGAGGGCTGGCACGACCCCGTCTATCGCGATGCGCTCGAGATGACCGGGCAAATTCGGGCGCTGAACCATCTCAAGGAATGCCGCGGGGGCGCCTTCGTGCCGAACCCGGCTTGATTGCTGCCGCGGGACTTATCGCCCCGCGTTTGTCGTTCCGAGGGAGGGACAACCTCTCCATCGATTGGCATCAAGTCTTGCCGCATTTTCCGCGGCGAACCGGCGCCACCCCGCTTCGCGGGGCAGGCTTCGCTAAGAATATGCTCAGGGAGGAAGAACATGGTCGCATGGAAGGCATGGCTCGCCGCCGCATCGCTCGTGGCCTCGGCCACGCTCTCGGCTGGGGTTTGCCGAGCCGAGCCCGTCACCCTTAATGTGTGGACGATCGACCGCGAGGGCGGGTATATCTGGACGACGGCCAAGGAGTTCGAGGCCGCGCACCCCGATGTCAAGATCATCGTCAAGCGCGTCCAGTTCACGGACATAATCAATGATCTGGCCCGCGCCACCGCCACGGGCGGCGGACCGGATGTGACCTATATCGACAACCCGGCGATCTCGCTCTTCGCCTCGCGCGGCCTGCTGCTCGGGCTGAAGCCCCTCATTGCCGGGTCCAAGACCGTCGACGCCAAGAAGATCTTTCCGGGCCCGCTGGCTTCCGTGACCTATAAGGACGAGATCTACGGCATCCCGCGCGGCGCCAATACGCTGGCGCTCTACTACAATGCCGATATGTTCAAGGCGAAAGGGCTCGATCCCGACAAGCCGCCGAGGACATGGGACGAGCTCTATGACGCGGCCAAGAAGCTGAACGACCCGGCCGCCAATGTCTACGGCATCGCCTTCTCGGCCAAGGCCAATGAGGAAGGAACCTTCCAGTTCCTGCCCTGGCTGCAGATGACCGGCGGCGACTATACGGATGTCGATACGCCGGGCGGCGTCAAGGCGCTGAAATTCTGGCAAAGACTGATCGACGAGAAGCTCGCCTCGCCCGATGTGCTGATCCGCACCCAATTCGAGTCGACCGGCACCTTCAATGCCGGCAACGCCGCGATGGTCATCTCCGGCCCGTGGGAGCTGCCGCGCATGTCGACGGACGCGAAGTTCGATTATCGGGTCACGATCCTGCCGACCGAGACGGCGGGCGGACCGCATGCCTCCGCGCTCGGCGAGGGCGACAACGTGATCCTCGCCTCGAGCAAGCATCCCAAGGAAGCCTTCGCGTTCATCGAGTATCTGTACGAGCAGATGCCGCGGGTGTGGAACGAGTTCGGCTTCCTTCCCGCCTATCCGGTGGACCTCAGGGAGCCGAAATGGCCGAAGCATTACGCGGTCTTCGTCGAGAGCATGAAGTATGCCCGGGTGCGCGGCCCCCATCCGGAGTGGCAGAAGATCTCGAAGGCGATCCAGACGGCGATCCAGTCGACCTTGACGCACCAGGTCGAGGCCGAGGCGGCGCTCGCCACCGCGGCGGCAACGATCAAGGAGGTGCTGAAGTGATGGGACGGGCGGCCCTGTCGTGAGGCGGTGTGCTCACCCGTCTCGCGAGGCAGTGATGGATAGCTGGGCGACGATCGCGCGCCCAGCGCAAGCGCAGCGCGACCGGGCATGAGTGATGGAGCGCGAGGCGCAACTGCCGGCAGAAGGTTTCAGGCGCTGCTCGTCTCGATCGCGCTTGCCTATCTCGTGGTCTTTTGCGCCTTCCCGCTCCTCTACAACATCATCATCTCCTTCCAGGAGATCGATCTGTTCAGTCTCGCCGATCTGCGCAAGCCCTTCGTGGGGCTCGCGAACTACAGGGCGCTGTTGGCGCGGCCGGAATTCTGGCCGATCCTCTGGAACACGGTCCTGTTCGTCACGCTGTCGATTATTTTCCAAGTGTCGATCGGCTTCCTCCTGGCGATGTACTTCCTGCAGGATTTCCCGGGCGCCGGCTATATCAGGGGCCTGTTCCTCGCCGGCTGGATCATCCCCGGCCTCGTCGTCGGCGCCATCTGGAAATGGATCCTCGCCGGCGATTTCGGCGTCCTGAACTACGCGCTCACCTCGCTGCATCTGAGCCAGGCCAAGATCTTCTGGCTGTCGGACCCGAAGATCGCGCTCTATGCCGTCATCCTCGTCAATATCTGGCTCGGCGTGCCGTTCAACATGATGCTCCTCTCGGTCGGGCTCGCCGCGATCCCGAAGGAGGTCTACGAAGCCGCCGCGATCGACGGCGCGGGACCCTTCATGCGCTTCGCGAGGATCACGCTGCCGCTGATGCGGGCCTCGATGGGCGCCGTCATCTCGCTCGGCATCATCTTTACGCTGCATCAGTTCGACCTGATCGCCGCGCTCACGCAAGGCGGCCCGTCGGAGAGCTCCAACGTGGCGCAGTTCTGGTCCTGGCAATTATCCTTCCAGACCTACGAGATCGGCCAGGGCGCCACGATCTCGGTGCTGATGATCCTGTTGATCGTCGTGGTCGCGGTGCTCTACGTGCGCTCGACCCGGCTCGAGCAGGCGGCCTGAGGGGCTGCCATGAGATCGCGTCTCCTCCTCGCCCTCGGCCTCATCTTCGCGGCGATCTATCTCTTCCCGCTCTATTGGATGTATGCGACGGCCGTGAAGAGCTCGCAGGAGATCTTCCGCTATCCGCCGAGCTTCTGGCCGGCCGAGCCGACGCTCAACTTCGTGCGCGTCTTCATCGACCACAGCATGAGCCGCTATCTGTGGAACTCGCTGGTCATCGCGCTCGGCACCACGGCCGTCGTCGCCGTCTTCGGCACCGGTTGCGCCTATGGGCTGGCGCGAGGGCGCAGCGCGTCGAACGATTTCGCGCTATTCCTGGTCCTGATGCTGCAGGCGCTGCCGGCATCCTTGATGGTGACGCCGATCTTCGTCGCCTTCAACGCCATCGGCCTCCTGGCAACGCCGCGCTTCGCCGTGATCCTGGCTCAGGCGGCGAGGACGCTGCCTCTGTTCATCGTGTTGTGCCGCGCCTCCTTCACCCAGATCCCGAAGGAGCTCGAGGATGCGGCGCAAATCGACGGCGCCTCGCCGACGGTCGCCTTCTTCAGGATCGCGCTGCCGCTGGCGCGCAACGGCATCCTGGTCGCCGGCGTGCTGATCTTCCTGCAGAGCTTCGGCGAATATGTCTATTCGCGCTCGCTGATCTCGGCCGAGGAGCTGCAGACCGCGACCGTCGGGCTTCAGGCCTTCATGGGACCGAACACCAATGACTGGAACGGCATCATGACCTATGCGGCGATCTATGTGACGCCGGTGCTGATCACCTTCGTCGTCCTGCAGCGCAAGATCGTCAGCGGGCTGACGGCGGGAGCGCTGAAGTAGGGTCGCATGGGGGCGCCGGCCCGTGATGGCCGCACATGACCGGCGCCGCAGTTCCGCCGCCCGGCCGCCTCCTATATAAGCGCCGACGAGACGACGCGATCCGCGAAAGGACCATCATGGCCGACGGCAAGACGATCCTGGTTGGCAAGAGCGAGGCGGGCGACGAGGTGCTGACCTTGGCGCTCGCCAACCGCCACGGCCTCGTCACCGGCGCGACCGGCACCGGCAAGACGGTGACCTTGCAGGTGATCGCCGAAGGGCTGTCGAAGGCGGGTGTCCCGGTCTTCACCGCCGACATCAAGGGCGACCTCTCGGGCATCTCGGTGCGCGGCGAGGGCAAGGACGCCCTGGTCAAGCGGGCGAAGGATATCGGCATCCCCTACGCGCCGGACCAGTTCCCCGCCGTCTTCTGGGACGTGTTCGGCGAACAGGGCCATCCGATCCGCGCCACGGTCATGGAGATGGGCCCGCTGCTGCTGTCGCGCCTGCTCGACCTCAATGCCACGCAGGAAGGCGTGCTCAACATCGTCTTCCGCATCGCCGACGACAATCACTGGCCGCTGATCGACATGAAGGATCTGCGCGCCGTGCTGGTCTACGTCGCCGAGCAGGCGTCGCAGATCAAGATGCAATACGGCAACGTCACCAACGAATCGGTCGGCGCCATCCAGCGGCAGCTGCTGATCCTGGAGAACCAGGGCGCGGCGAAATTCTTCGGCGAGCCGGCGCTGCAGATCTCAGACTTCATCCGCAGCGACGCCAATGGGCGCGGCTTCATCAACATCCTTACCGCCGACAAGCTGATGCAGAAGCCGCGCCTCTACGCGACCTTCCTGCTCTGGATGCTCTCCGAGCTTTTCGAGCAGCTGCCCGAGATCGGCGACCCGGAGAAGCCGAAGCTCGTCTTCTTCTTCGACGAGGCGCATCTCTTGTTCACCGATGCGCCGGACGCGCTCTTGACGGCGATCGAGCAGGTGGTGCGCCTCATCCGATCGAAGGGCGTCGGCGTCTATTTCGTCACGCAAAACCCGCTCGACGTGCCCGACCGGGTACTGACCCAGCTCGGCAACCGCGTGCAGCACGCGCTGCGCGCCTTCACGCCGCGGGACCAGAAGGCCGTGAAGGCGGCGGCCGACACCTTCCGCCAGAACCCCAAGATCGACACCGCGACCGCGATCACGCAGCTCAATATCGGCGAGGCCCTGGTCTCGATGCTCGAGGGCAACGGCGTGCCCGCCATTGTCCAGCGGACGCTGATCGCCCCGCCCATGGCGCGGGTCGGCCCGATCACGCCCGAGCAGCGCGCAGCGCTGATGGCGCAGAGCCCGGTGCGCGGCAAATACGATACCGCGATCGGCGGCGAGAGCGCCTACGAGATCCTGCAGAAGCGCCGGCAGATGGCCGAGGCGCCGGCCCAGCAAGCCTCGCAATCGGGCGGCATCGGCGGCGTGCTGGGCTCGATCTTCGGCGGGCTCGGAGGGTCGCGCACGACCGCGTCAGGGCGCGGCTCGACGCGCATGTCGACGGGCGAGCTCGTGGTCCGCAACGTCATCGGCGGCGCGGCGCGCACGGTCGGCAGCACCATCGCGCGCGACCTGATCCGCGGCGTGCTCGGCGGCTTCACGAAGAATTGAGGCGGGTGTCGCGAGTTATGAGAGGACGGCCCGTGAAAGAGCGCCGGCGCCCTACCTCTCCCCCTGGGGGAGGTGGGGCGCTGGCGCCCGTCACCCGCCGCACGCCCTATCTGCAAGGCCAGATCGACGGGTTGTGCGGGCTCTACGCCATCGTCAACGCCTTTCAATGCCTGTTTCCCGGCACATTCACGGATGACGATGCCTGGGAATTGATGGTCAAGCTGTGCGAGGCGATCGCGCCTCGATTCCCGGCCGTGATCTGGAAGGGCGCCGGCGTCGAGGACACGGTGATGCTGTTCAAGGCGGCGCAGGACTATGCGCGCCAAGCCAAGCATCTGAAGGGCGAGATCGCGGTCACCAGGCCCTTCGCCAAGCGCAAGGTGGAGCGGGTGCAGGATTTCTGGACCGAGATCGGCGCCTGGCTCGACGAAGGCGTGCGATCGGATAAGAAGCGCGTGGCCTTCGTCGGCATCGGCCACCCCGACAACCATTGGACGGTGGTGACGCGCAAGAGCGAACGCAGCGTCACCTTCTTCGATTCCTGGGAGCTGAAGCGCCTCTCGCTTCGTCAGTTCACCATCTCGGGCGAGGTCGCCAAGACGAATGGCGGCATGCACAAGCTCGATACGCGGCAGACCTTCTTGATCGAGCGCGAGGCTCCGCCTAGCTTGCGCCGCCCAGCGCGGCGCCTGAAGCCGCCATAACCGGAACCCGTCATGTCAAAG
>JBIOEJ010000145.1:0-13305 GCA_044445965.1 Hyphomicrobiales bacterium | reverse complement strand
CAATCCTCCGATCCGCCTCATATCTTCTACAGTTGGGCAGGCGGCGTCTTGCACGCGCAGGTCGACAGCGGTGTCTTGAAGGACGTCACCGCGGAGATGAGCAAGGGCTGGGGCGACACCTATAATCCCGCCGCCCTGCGAGCCTTCACCTACAAGGACAAGGTCTGGGGGGTGCCGAACCACCTGTCGGAGATCGACTTCTATTACAACAGGAAGCTCTTCGAGAAGGCGGGCGTCGACGCCGACAAGGTCAAGACCTGGACCGACTATCTGGGCGCGGTCAAGAAGCTGAAGGAGGCGGGCATCACGCCGATCGCGGTGGGCGGCGGCGACAAATGGCCGGTGCATTTCTATTGGGTCTACCTCGCCATCCGCCAAGGAGGCCTGCAGGCGTTCCAGGATGCGCAAGCCGGCAAGAGCGGCGGCTTTGCCGGTCCGACTTTCGTCAAGGCCGGCGAGCTCTTCAAGCAGCTCATCGACCTGCAGCCCTTCCAGCCGGGCTTCCTGGCCGCCAAATGGCCGGCCTTCGCCGGCACCTTCGGCGACGGCCGCGCCGCCATGGTGCTCTCCTTCTCGGCCTCGACGCCCAAGCTGCAGCGCCTCAACGCGGCCGATCAGAAGGGCATAGCGCTCGAGGATCTCGGCCTCATGCATTTCCCGCAAGTCGAAGGGGGCGCCGGTAAGCCGACCGACACCATGGGCGGCATCAATGGCTGGCTGTTGAGCAAGAACGCGCCGCCCGAGGCGGTGGAGTTCCTGCGCTTCCTGACCAATGCCGAGAACCAGCGCGAGCTCGCCTCCCGCAATCTGCAGATCCCGGCTCAGAAGGACACGCCGCAAGCCGTCACCGACCCGCTGCTCAAGATCGCGGCGCAATCGCTCGCGGCCTCGACCTACCACCAGAACTTCTACGACCAGGATCTCGGGCCAGCGGTCGGTCGGGTGGTCAACGATGTGACCACGGACCTCGCCTCGGGCGCGACGACCCCGGCGGCGGCCGCAAAGCAGATCCAGGATGCCTGGGCGCTCGAGCATTGAGGTGGGTCGGGTTTCTGCCGGCTTTGCAAAACTCGCATTCGCGATCCGACCGCTTCTCCGCCCATCCCCGCGAAAGCGGGGACCCAGAGTTTCCACCTGCTAATAGTCGCACTGGGTTCCCGCTTTCGCGGGAATGAGCGGAGATGGACCTGCCGAAGAACAGCCGCGCCGTGTCGACGCGATCGCGCGCCGGCATGGCCGCGAGAACAGGCAACCGGACCGGCAGCGTCGCGCCCATCGTCGTCTTGTTCCTGCCGCCGGCGCTCCTGCTGTTCACCATCTTCGTCGTGCTGCCGATCGGCGAGGCCGGCTGGTACAGCTTCTTCAACTGGAACGGCTACGGCAAGCCCTTGGAATTTCTCGGCTTGCGCAACTACGCATTGCTGTTCCAGACGCCGGCCTTCTTCACCGCCTTCACCAACAACCTCCTGATCATCGCAGTCTCGATCCTCGTCCAGATTCCGCTGGCGCTATTCCTCGCGAACCTCGTCTCGAACCGCATTCCGGGGGCGGTGACCTTCCGCCTCATCTTCTTCCTGCCTTATGTGCTGGCCGATGTCGCGGCCGGCCTCATCTGGCGCTTCGTCTTCGACGGCGATTACGGGCTCGTAGCCGCTGCCGCTCATCTCGTCGGCGTTGAGGCCCCCTATCTCCTCGCCGAGCGGGGGCTTGCCATGTATGCGATCCTCGTCGTGGTGGTGTGGAAATATTTCGGCTTCCACATGATGCTGTTCATCGCCGGCTTGCAGACGATCGACCGCTCCTTCTACGAGGCCGCCGAGGTCGACGGGGCGACCCGCTCGCAGAAGTTCTTCTCGATCACCTTGCCGCTGCTCGCCCCCACCATCCGCCTGTCGGTGTTCTTCTCGGTGATCGGCTCGATGCAGCTCTTCGATCTGATCATGCCGATGACCGGGGGCGGTCCCTCGAACTCGACGCAGACCATGGTCACCTTCCTCTACTCCTTCGGGATCATGCGGATGCGGGTGGGCTTCGGCAGCGCGGTCGGCGTGGTGCTGTTCCTGATCTGCGTCCTCTTCGCCTTCGGCTACAAACGGACCTTGATGCGCAATGACTGATGCGACGATCGACGGCGGCATGTCGCGCGCAAGGCCGCAACGGCCGCTGCGCCCCCTGCCCGTTCGCGGCAGGCCCTTGGACGGGGCGCGTCTTGCGACCTATGGCATCCTGGTCCTGGTCGCCGCCATCATCCTCGTCCCGCTCGTCGCCACCGCGCTCGGCGGCTTCAAGACGCTCGGCGGCCTGCGCGCCAATCCCTTCGGCCTCCCCGATCAATGGGTCTGGTCCAACTATTGGGACATCCTGACGAGCGTCCGCTATTGGCGCATGCTCGGCAATTCGCTCATGATCGCGACGATGACCGTCTCGCTCGTGCTGGCGACGGCATCGATGGCCGCCTTCACCTTCGCGCATCTACGTTTCTTCGGCTCGGGCTTCCTGCTCAATTATTTCCTGCTCGGCCTGATGTTTCCCGCGGCGACCGCCATCCTGCCGATCTTCATCCGCATCCGCGATCTCGGCTTGCTCGACACCTATTTCGGCGTGGTGCTGCCGCAGGCGGCGTTCGGGCTCGGCATCAGCGTCCCGCTCATCCGCAACTACTTCAAGAGCATGCCGAGCGAGCTGTTCGATGCGGCTTTCGCGGATGGCTGCGGCTACGCCCAGTATTTCTGGCACATCACCTTGCCGCTCGCCCGCCCGATCCTCGCGACGGTCGGCACCGTGTCCTTCGTGTCGAGCTGGAACAACTATCTCTTGCCGCTCATCCTGCTCAACACGGAAACGAAATATCCTTGGCCGCTCGGCATCATGGTCTACCAGGGCGAGTTCGGCACCGATTGGCAATTGGTGCTGGCCTTCGTCACCTTGACCATCCTGCCGACCATCATCGTCTTCTTCGCGGCCCAGAAGCACGTGGTCGCCGGCCTGACGGCGGGCGCGGTGAAGGGGTGAGCGCGCTCAACGGGCGAGCGCGGCGTCCGAGAGCTTGATCTCGTTATAGGCGGTCGCGATCAGGTCCGGCCCGTAGACGCGCTCGAGCCGCCGCACGATGAAGTGGCCCATGGCCATGGATTGGAAATGCTCCATGAAGGCCGTATTGATCGCAGCGCCCGCAACGGCGCCGACGACGGGCACCGCCTGAGCCACGAATTTCTGCGAGACGATGAGGCCGAAGCGCGAGGTGATCTGCGCGACGACGCGGACGAGCACCGGCGCGCCTTCCACGGCCAAGCCACGCTCGGCAATGTAGCGGGCGGCCTCCGTCATGGTTCGGGCGAGCGCCGTCCTGACGGCGAGATAGCCTGCCCCGCCATGCGCATCCTTGTCCGAGCCCGCGAAGGCGAACACCTCGATGCAAGCGAGCCCTCCCTCGGGCCTCGACAGGTCCTCCCCTTCCCGGCGGGCGATGTCCGCGACCGCATGCAGCAAGATCGTGGTCGTGATCGGAAGCTCGATCGCGAGCGCGCCCAGCCCGAACGCACCGCCGATGCCGCCCGACATGGCGGCGAGCGCCTTGTGCCAGTGACCGGTCTTGTCTCTCCCGGCCGGAAGCTTGGGGTTCAACGCGACGCGCAACGACGTCGTCAAGGCGGCCTCCATCGCCTGCCTGGCGACCTCGCCGACCGCAACGGGAGCCAGGCGCCCCAGGAATTCGACGGGCTTGCCGACGAGCGCCGCCATGCGCATGGCAAGGCTCGGACGTTCGAGCGCCGCAACCGCTCTGCGGAGCGCTGCCAGGTCAGCCTCCGACAAGCTGTTGGGCAGAATTTCTCCCGCGAGGAGCTGCACGGCGTCATCACCTGCGTCTGCGCCAGGAACGGCTCAACCTCGACTTTTAGAGGCGGCGAAACCGCAACGCAATGGCGCGCCGCGGCACGGCAAACGATGTGCCCGACTGCCGTTCACGCTTTGGCATAGCGCGCCGCGAGACCCTTGATGTAGGCGTCATAGGCGTCGGCGATCGCCTTGTCCTTGATCAGGATGGTGTTCTCGGCATTGCCGCGCGCATGGTTCGAGAAGTTGAAGCTGCCGGTGACGACGATGTCGTCGGCGACGATCAGCTTGTCGTGCATGAAGTTGTGCGGCGTGCCGGGCGCGTAGGGGATCGATTCCTTGCGCGACAGATGCGCCGCGACCTTGTGCCAGGTATTGGCCTTGTCCGCGCCGATGCCGGCTTCAGCCCATTGCCGCAATACCGTATCCATCTGCGGCCCGTCATAGAGGCCGGCGACCGGCAGGCCCCTGTCGATCGCCTCCGACACGGCGGCGCCGACCGGGCCAGACGACATCACCATGGCGGCTATGGTCAGGCGGGTCTTGGCGATCTCGATCGCGTTCACCACCGCATGCACGATGGTCGCGCTCTCGCCGGGCGTGAAGGCGACGGTCACCGGCACTCCACCGACCCGCACCGTGCCGGTATCATGGTAACCGGTCGATTCGGTGATTTTGCCCCTCGACCAGAGCTGCATGAAATCGGTCGCATAGTAGGCCGCCAGCTCCTGTGAATGCAGGATGACGAGGTTGTTCTCCTGCAACCCCCAGGCGTCATTGGTGAAATTGGTCGAGCCCATGAGCACGGCGGCCTCGGCGGCAAGGCCGTCGCGGATGACGTATTTGTTGTGCATGAGGGCCTTGAAGCCCTTGATCGGCTTGATCTGCGCCGCACCCTCGAGCCGGGCCAGGAAATCCTCGGCGCCTGCAGGCTTGCCGACCCCGCCCAGCGTGACGACGGTCGCGTCTCCGCCGGGCAAGGCCGCGCCTTGCGCTGTCGTCGGATCATGGGCGATACGGATGGCGACGCCGGCCTTGGCACGCGCCTCAAGCTCGGCGACGATGCTGTCGCCCGCCGCGCCATCGAGGCGAAAATCATAGATCGCGAGGTCGAGCGAGGTCTGCGCCCCCCTGATGAAGGTAGCGATGCGATCGGTGACCGCGGCGGCCTGCGCGTCGCGCTGCGCGTTCGGCGCGCCCGGCTCGCCGATCTGATGGAGGAAAGTGACCTCGATTGCGCCATTGGCAAACGAGGACGTGATCATATCGGGCATCGCGCATCTCCCTCCGGCTTTCAGCCGGAGGCTATAGCATGGCGATTGTCACATTGATGAACGAGGCACCTTCTCCCAGTCTTGAGCTCGCCGCCCGAACGCTTCACCTCTCCCCTTGCGGGAGAGGCGAAGAGGCGCCGGCACTACCGCCCAGCCTGGCACTTGGCGCACTCGCCCTCGATCTCGAAGACCCGGGCCTTGGCCTTGAACCCGACCTCGGCGATGGTTTCGCTGAGATCATGCTCGAAGGTCTCGGAGGGAACTTCGTCCACGGCCCCGCAATGGGTGCAGACCAGGAAGACCGGCGTCTCATCGTAGTGAGGCGCGTGATCGCATGGCGTGTAGGCGTTGCGGATCACGATGCGGTGGATCAGCTTGGCATCGAGCAGAAATTCGAGTGCCCGGTAGACGGTGACCGGGGCAATCCGCTTCTCCTCGCGCACGCGGTCGGCGAGATCGTAAGCCGTCAGCGGCTCGGGGCTCGACGCAAGCTCCTGGAGCACGCGGCGGCGCATCGGCGTGAAGCGCAGATTCTTGTCGTGACAGAGACGCTCGGCGCGGGCGAGCAGCGCGGCGGAGGCCTTCTTCAGGGCAGTGCTTCGTCTTTCAGCGGTCATGGCTCAAGCCTGACAACCCTCCCGCCTGCGCAGGCGTCCTGGCGAACTCTGATAGTCCTTCTTGGCTGGGAGAGCCAGGGAGCGCGCCGAGCCTGTGCTCATGATGGATGTGCTCATCATGGGTCTTTGCGTCGGACCCTCCGCGCAAGAGGCTGAGATGGGCGAGCATGTAGATGATGCCGCCGAGCGCCGTGATCCAGAAGCTCGTCGGCCAGTCCGTATAGAAGGCGAGAGTGAGGCCGAGCCAAGCCTCGAGCAGCGCGAGCACGACCGCCAGCAGCAGCCCGAGCCAGAGGCGGATGGTGAGCCGCTGCGCCGCAGCGGCCGGCGCGACCATCAAGGTGAAGACGAGCAAGATCCCGACGATCTGCACCGAGGCCACGGTCGCGGCGGCGACGATGATCAGGAACACGACCGAGATGCGCCGCAGCGACACGCCCTTCGCCTCGGCGAGCTCGGGCTGCAAGGTGGCGAACAGCAAGGGCCGCGAAATGAAGGCGAGCGCGCCCAGCGTGGCGAGGCTCAGGACGAGGAGAGCGATGACCGTCTCGTCGTCGACGCCGAGCACATTGCCGAACAGCAAGGCCGTGGCCTGCGACGCGTAAGCCGTGAAGAAATGCAGGAACAGCAGGCCGAGCCCGAGCGAGGCCGCAAGCACGATGCCGATGGCTACGTCGCGATTGTCGAGGCGTTCGCCCAAGAGGCCCATGCCGGCACCGGCCACGACCGTCGCGAGCAGCAGGCCGGCCATCGGAGGAGCGCCGATGAGCACCGCCCCGGTCGCTCCCGCGAATCCGACATGGGACAGCGCGTGGCCGGCGAAGATCTGGCCCCTCAGGACCAGGAAATAGCCGACGATGCTCGCGATCACCGCGACGATGGTCGCCGCCTCGAAGGCATTCACCATGAAATCATAGTCAAACATGGTGATGATGCTCATCCCGCTCGATGAGGTAGGCGCCGGCCATCACGAAGATGCGCCCCTGCAGGCGAACCACGTCGATCGCAGTCCCGTAGAGGCGCGTAAGGACCGGGGCGCTGATCACCTCATCGACGGTGCCGATCGCTGCCTGCCGGTTGCCGAGATAGAGGACGCGGTCGATGGCGCCGATCAGCGGATTGATCTCATGGGCGCTGAACAGCACGGTGAGCTTGAATTCCCGATTGAGCCTCGAGACGAGCTCGACCATGCCCTGCTGGTGGTTGAGATCGAGGTTCATCAAGGGCTCGTCGAGAAGCAGCAGGCGAGGCTTTCCGAGGAGCGCCTGCGCCAGCAAGAGGCGTTGGCGCTCACCGCCCGATAGCTCGGAAAGCGGCCGCCGGGCGAGCTCGGCCCCCCCGACCAGGGAGATGGCGCGATCGACGTCGAAGCGCACGCCCTTGTCGAAGAGCGGCAGGCCGAAGCGCTGGCCATTGGCGGCGCAGGCCACGAGGTCCCAGCCGCTGAGGCGCGATCCGAGGCTTGCGCTGCGCGTCTGCGGCATGTAGCCGATCGGCTTTTCGGCACCCGTTGGCAGCCCCGCCAGAACCCGGATCGCGCCCGAGGCCGGCGGCAATAGGCCGAGTGCGGCGCGCAGCAAGGTCGTCTTGCCGGCCCCGTTCGGACCCAAGAGGCCGATGAACTCGCCTTCCTCGACCGCGAAGGAAACGTGCGACAGGATGGTCCTGCCGCCAAGCTGGAGCGTCACGTCCGAGAATGCGAGCGCTTCCATCAAGCCGAGCTCCTCATCAAGCCAAAACTTCCCAAGCGAAAGCTTCCCAAGCCAAAACTTCCCAAGCCAAGTCTTCTCAAGCCAAGTCTTCCGTCAAACCCATCAAGCTCCTCCGGCGAGCGCCTTCTGCACGGCGTCGAGCTCGCCCTGCATCCATTCCTGGAAGGTCTTGCCCTGCGGCTGCGTCTCCGTGACGCCGACCACCGGGATCTGATTGTCCTGCGCCATCTTCAGGAGGCGTTGCGCCGCGGCGTCGCTCGCCTGGCTATTGTAAATGAACAGCTTGACGCGCTTGCCCTTCAAATCGCCCTCGAAGGCGGCGACGTCTGAAGCCGCAGGCTCGGTGTTGTTCATCACGGCGAGCTGAAAGCGCTCATTGCGCATCTTGAAGCCGAGCGCCGCCGCCATGTAGCCGAAGACGGGCTCGGTCGCGGTCACCTGGGTTCCCGAGGCGGTCTTGCGAATCTCGGCGACCTTGGCACCGATCGGCCTCAAGGAATCGGCGAAAGCCTGCAGCCGCTGCTCGTAATCGGCCTTATGGGCCGGATCCTCGGCGATGAGGGCCGCGGTAACGGCCTTGGCGACGACGGGCGCGGTCGGAGGATCGTACCAAAGATGCGGGTTCACGCCGGCCTTCTTGTGCAACAGCTCTCCGACGACGATGACGCGCCGTCCGGCCGCCTTGTTGGCCGCCACGAGCTTTGCCATCCAAGGGTCATAGTCGACGCCGTTATAGAGGACGATCTTGGCCGAGGCGAGCGCCCGGGCAACCGACGGGCTCGCCTCGAACAGATGCGGGTCCTCGTCCGGATTCGAGAGGATGCTCGTGACCTTGGCGCCCGCCCCCGCCAGCTGCTGGGCAATGTCTCCATAAAAGTTCTCGGCGGCGACGATCTGGATGGCGCCGTCGCTCGTTTGAGCGATCGCGGGGCACGTCGCGAGAGCAGCCAGCAATGCCAGTACGAAGCGCGGTTTCATGCTGAACCTCCAAATCTTCAGAGGCGCTGGTCTAGAATGATATAACATAACAGTCAATCGGCAGGGCGCGCGTGTCGACCTCACGGACGTCTTCTCACGAAGCGGACGCGTCGTCCTCGCCTGCACGGTAACGCCGACCGATACGATGGGAGAGGCACGCCGGCCGATGTCAGCTGACGATCACGACGGGTTCCGTGGATCTCTCAGCCGCGCGCGTTGAGCATGCCGCCGCCGGCGGAAAGTGCCCAGACGACCATGAGGCCGGCAAGCACGAACATGATCAGGAGGCCGGCGAGGACGAGCTTGTCATCGCCCCCCTCGAGGTCGGCTCGAGCATGAGAGACCGCCCCGGGGGCAGCGTCATCGCCGCTCGCTTGCCGCGCGGACGATCCGCCGCTCGGCGCAGTCTCGGGGCTGCGGCCATGGGCTCGTACCTGTGCAAGCGATGGGCCCGTCTGCACGAGAGAATGCTCCACAGGCCGCGGCACCGACATGGGCGCCGGAAATAACACGCGCGGAGGCGCAATCGCCCTCATATCATTTCGGGGCGCCCCTCCTCGGCGCCGAGTGAGCATCTGCCCTTCGGCGACAACGAAAATCGCGCAGAGCAAAGGCACGACGAGAGGGAGCGCGGGTGCCTGACTCGCAACCCATCCGGAGATCGCGACATCGCTGACGGCCAGATCTCCCGCTACCCATCCCAGGAGGGCGGCGCCGGCCATGACCAAGATCGGGTAGCCGTTTATGAGGGTCGTCAGGATGGTACCGCCATAGATGATCATGGGAATGCTCAGGGCCAGCCCGGCTCCGAGATAGATGAGATTTCCTTTGGCGATCGCGGCCAAGGCGACGATATTGTCCAAACTCATGATCGCGTCGGCAAGGAAGATCAGGGCGACCGAAGGCCAAAGGCCCATGAACGGCGCAGTCCCCGAGCCGGGCGCGCCGGGATCGGTCATGGGATCCTTGGGAACGAACAGGTTGACCGCGATAGCGACCAGCACCACTGCGCCGGCGAGATTCAAATAGGGCATCTCGATGAGAGTGCTCGCCATCGTGGTCAGGAACAGGCGAAACACGATCGCCGCGAAGGTTCCGAGGAGCACCGCTCGTGCCAGGAGATGCGGCCGCAGTCTTCGACAGACGAGCGCGATCACGACTGCGTTGTCGCCGCCCAGCAACAGGTCGACGGCGACGATCTGGGCCGGTATGATGATCGAGGAAAACTCGCTGTCGAATGGCATCTCGATCTTCCTTGCGCGCCGCCGCAGGCCCGGGCTAGCGCAGCGCCGAAATACCCCCGACAAGGCCAAGCACCGAGACGGCGGCCGATATGGCGATCAGACCCCAAAGGTACCAGCCGCGCGGGCGAAGCGGCTCCGGCAACGCCTTCATGGACAGCACCACCAGAAAACCGATCACCAGCGGCAGCAAGAAGACATTCAACACCTGCGCGCCGATGTTGAGCCATATGAGGTCGCGCACCGAAAAGACCAGCGCAGCGGCGCCGATCACGCAGCCTGCGTAGGCGCCATAGAACCATCCGGCGTCGAGCGGCCGATATTCCAGCGAACGGCGATATCCGGCAACCTCGCCAGCCCCCCAGGCCAGCGCCAGCGAAGAGACGATTGCGGCGATCAGCGCAGCGCCCAGCACTCCCATGCTGAACACCAGATGTCCTGCCCTTTCACCGAGGATCGGAGACAGCGCTTTGCTGATCTCGCCGACACTGCCGAGGCTCGCTTGCGCATCGCCGGCGCCAAGGGCAGCCGCAGCCGCCACCAGCACCGCGCCCGTCAGAAGCTGAGTGAGAACGGCGCCCGCCGCGGTATCCCAGCGAGCAACCTTGTAGTCTTCCGGCCGCAGCCTCTTATCGGCGATAGCGGACTGCTGGTAGAAGACCATCCACGGGTTGAAGGTCGCGCCGATGACCGCCGCGACGAGATAGAGGAAATCGGGATTGCCGAGCGGCAGCCGGATCGCATCCCCAACCAAGGTTTGCAGGTCGGGGCGGGCAGTCCAAGCGACGGCAAAGAAGGCGCATTCGGCGAGGCCGATGACGATCGCTATCCGTTCGACCCGGCGATAGGAGCCGGTGAGCACGACGGCCAGCAGGATTGCCGCGCCGACCGTCAAGGTGAGACCGCGCGACAGGCCATAAAGCTCGCCGATGCCCGCGACGGCCGAGAACTCGGTGACCAGCGAGCCGATGGTCGCGATCGCCAGCCCCGTCACCGACAGCCAAGCCCATCCGCGACCGAAGCGCTCGCGGATCAACTCGCCATGGCCGCGGCCAGTGAAGATGCCCAACCGGACCGTCAGCTCTTGCACCATGTAGAGCATCGGGATCAGGCCGAGCACCAGCGGCAGCAACCGGTAGCGCCATTGGGCCCCGGCCTGAGCGGCGGTCACGACGTTGCCGGCATCGGTATCGGCGAGCATCACGACGATGCCCGGACCTATCACCCAGGCGATCTTGCGCCAGGGCGGAGCGGCGAGAGCAGGCTTCGGCAGCAGCCGTGCCGAGGCGGCCCGGGCAGCTTTGTCGGACATCGGGATCACCTGTCGGACGCCAGGGACTTTGCCTCGCTATCGGCGGCGTGCATCGAAGGTTCCTTCGCCTTTGCGGTCGGTCCCGTCTCGAAGATTTTGAGGAATTCGGCGTTTGGAGACAAGATCAAAGTCGGGCCCGCCTCGGCCAGGGCCTGACGATAGGTCTGCAGCGAGCGGTACAAGGTAAAGAAGGATTTGTCCCTATCATAAGCCTCGGCGAGGAGCCGGCTTGCCTGAGCCTCGCCCTCGCCCCTGGTGATTTTGCTGTTGCGCTGGGCCTCCGACAAGAGGACCGTGCGTTCGCGGTCGGCTCGGGCCTGGATTTGCTGGGCCCATTCGAAGCCTTGCGCGCGCAATTCCTTGGCCTCGCGCTGACGCTCCGACTTCATGCGGTCGTAGATCGCCTGGCTTGTTTCAAAGGGCAGGTCGGCGCGATGAATGCGAACCTCGGCGACTTCTATGCCGAGCGGCAGAGCCCTTTGCGAGACCTCCCTCTCGATGCCGGCGACGATGCGAATGCGTTCGTCGGACATCAGGGAGCGCAGCATCACCTGCCCAAGCTCCCGGCGAACCGCGGACGAGACGATCTGCGTGAGCTGCGCGCGCGCCTGCTCGACAGTGTGCAGCGACCGATAGAAACGCAAGGGGTCCGCAATGCGGAATCTCGTATAGGTTCCCACCTCGAGCCGCTTCTGATCGCCGAGGATGACCTGCACTGCCGGCGGCTCGAGCAGCAAGAGGCGAGTGTCGAAGGTAATGGCGCTATCGACGAACGGAGCTTTCAGTTTCAATCCGGGCTTGGCGACGACTTCGACCGGCATGCCGAGCCGCACGATCAAAGCTTGCTGGCCTTCCGTGACCGCGTAGACGGCCGACGATAATAACGCCAGGGCGACAGCTGCGCCAATGACCAAACCCGTGAGGACAGGCCGCTTCACTTGAGGGCTCCGCCGGTGGGCGCTGGCGGAGCCTGTCTCCTCTCCGACAGCGACACATAGGGGACAACGCCGGAAGCTTTGCCGCCCGACGAGTCGATGACCACCTTGGTGGATCTCCTCAAGACCTCGTCCACGCTGTCGAGATAGAGGCGCCAAGCGGTGACCTCTTCGGCTCGCCTATAGCTCTCCTCGATGGACAAGAAGCTCTTAGCCTCGCCGGCTGCGAGATTGATCACTTGGGTCTTATAGGCTTCCGCCTCCTGGACGATGCGGTCGGCTTCGCCGCGGGCTCGGGGAAGGATGTCATTGCTGTAGGCTTCGGCCTCGTTGCGTGCACGCTCCTGGTCGGCACGCGCGCGCTGGACGTCGTTGAAGGCGTCGATGACAGCCGCCGGAGGATCGATCCGTTGCAGCTGGATCTGCGTAATCAGAATGCCGACCTGCTCGGAGTCGAGCAGCTGTTGCAGCAATTCCTTGGTCTCCTCGGCGATCTGCTGGCGCTTATCCGAAAGGGCCGCCTGAATCGGGGTTCTGCCGATCACCTCGCGCAAAGCGCTTTCGGCGGCGAGCTTGACGGCAAGGTCGGGGCCATCGACCTTGAAGAGGTATTGGCCGGGGTCCTTGATCTGCCAGAACACGACGCAATCGGCCTCGACGATGTTCTCGTCCCCGGTGAGCATCTGTTTCTCGCGGACTGCCGCGCCACCTTGAGAGATTGGCACGCCTTGATCGCCGAGCTGGAGCTGGTTGATCTGCGTGACCTTGGGCAGGAGCACCGTGTCGATCGGATAGGGGAAATGGAAATGGAGACCAGGTTCGCGAGTCTCGATCCATTTGCCGAAACGCAGCACGACGCCTTGCTCGTCCGGCTGGACCTTGTAGATTCCCGTCGCTGCCCAGGCGGCCGCGGAAAGCACGGCGATCAGCCGAAGGCTCTTGGCTCCAGCGCCGTGGAACTGGAATAGACGAGGGAAACGGCTGCGGGCCAGCGACAGCAAGCCTGCAAGCGCGCCGGCTTGGTCGGTTTCGGACAGCTGGCTGACGCTGGATTCGCGACCATGGAAATGGGTTGCCTCCTCCTCGGCTACGCAACCAGGGGCGTCGCCCGCAGGAAGACCATCGCGGCTGCTCGGGACCGGAGGGTCGGCTTCATCCATGGAAGCATGATGGCGGCTGCCCGCAGGACGCAGTTGATCTCGATCAAGCTGTGTTCGACCGACCGCTGATTAAGCTTCTCGAGCGGCGCGCACCTCATCGGCTAGTGCAGCGAATCCGAAATTCGCATCACATTGGAGCAACGCGCGGGGCGAATTTCGGATTCAAAAGCTGCACTAGCAAGTTATTGTTTCTAGTGTGGTTTTCGAATTTGAAGTTCCTACCGCGCGCATGCCATCCATGT